>DDSQ01000184.1:0-106817 GCA_002343845.1 Planctomycetes bacterium UBA2386
GAGTAGCACCGTGCGCGCAGGTTCGGCGCGGGGGGCGAGGCGGATGCACAGGTCCGGATCGGGCTCGCCGCAGGCCGCCGGCACGGCGAACGGCGCGCCGAGCACCGCCAGCACACCGGCCGCGAGCGTGCCGCCGCCGTACTCGCCGTGCACGGCCTTCGGGGCGACGACCGCGGGGCCGTGCGGCAGGGCCGCGCGCAGGACCGCCGCCTCGAGCGCGTCGCCAGCGCGTGTGCCCGCGGCGCCGCTGACCACCACGTCGACGGCGGCCAGCGCAGTGCCGAGGCCGGCGCGCAACGTGTCGGCGAGCCCGTCGGCGTCGCGGCCGAACCCGGCGCGCGTCGCGGTCGGATCGAACGCGCGCACAGTGCGGCCGACGCGCGCGAGCACCGTGGCGCCGCGGGCGCGGGCGCGTTCCTCCGCCTCGAGCACCAGCATCGTGGCGCCAGCCGCCGCCAGCGCGCCGTTGCGGCGGCGGTCGAACGGCCGCGGCAGTTCGCCGTCCGCCGTCGGTCGCGCGATGGCGCGGAACCGGTCGAGGATCGCGTGCACCAGCGGCTCGATCTCGTCGGCGGCGCCAGCGAAGCACAGGTCGGCGCGGCCGCGCGCGATCTCCTCGGCGCCCTGCGCCAGCGCCAGCAGCGGGCCGGCCTCGCGCTGGCAGATCGTCACGTTGGGGCCGCGCGCGCCGAGATCGATGCCGGCCTGGCCGGCCGCGGCGTTGGCGACGCAGTCGGTGAACAGGAACGGCGACGCCGCCTTGCCGCCCTTCTCCAGGATCTGCCGTGCCAGTTGCTCGGTGAAGCCGCCGGGACCGTGCGCGGTGGCGACGACGATCGCCGTGCCGTCGCCGCGCACGTCGCTGAGGCCGGCGTCCTGCATCGCCATGCGGCAGGCAGTGACCGTGTACTGCGACAGATCGCTCATGCGCCGCGCCGCCTGCGGCGACAACCACGGCGCGAAGTCGAGGCCAGCACACCGCCCGGCGAGCCGGGCCGCGTTCGGACGGTGGTAGCCGGCCGTGCGTTCGACGGGCGAGGCGCACGGCTGGCCGGCGGCGAGCGCCTGCGCCAGCGCCTGCCGGCCGAGGCCGTAGGGGCCGACGCAGCCGACACCGGTGACGACGACGTCGCGGCTCATGCGCCGAAGCTCCGCAGCAGCACGACCGCGTTGTTGCCGCCGAACGCGAGGTTGGTCGACAAGCCGACGTTGCGCGCCGGCAGCGCGCGCGGCGCGCCGGTGACGACGTCGAGGCCGAGTGCTTCGTCGATCGGCTCGTCGCCGGCAGTCGGCGGCAGCAGCCGGTGCACGATCGACAACGTGGTCAGCACCGCTTCGATGCCGCCGGCGGCGCCGAGCAGGTGGCCGACGAGACTCTTCGTCGAGGTCAGCGGCAGTGACTTCGCGCGCTCGCCGAACAACGCCGCCATCGCCTTGCTCTCGGCGTCGTCGTTGTGCGGCGTGCCGGTGCCGTGCGCGTTGACGAAGGTGACGTCGCCGGCCTGCAGGCCGGCATCGCGCAGAGCCATGCGAATGGCCGCCACGGCGCCCGCGCCGTTGGGTTCCGGCGCGGAGACGTGGTGCGCGTCGCACGATCGGCCCGCGCCGGCGAGTTCGCACAGGATGCGGGCGCCGCGCGCGCGCGCGTTCGCCTCGGTTTCCAGCAGCAGCACGCCGGAGCCTTCGCCCATCGACAGGCCAGCGCGGCTCTTGCGGAACGGCCGCGTGGGCTGCGGGTCGATCGCGCGCAGGCTGTTGAAGCCGGCGTAGGTGATCTCGCACAACTCGTCGGCGCCGCCGGCGATCGCGACGTCGACCTCGCCGCTGCGCAGCGCGTCGAGGGCGGCGCCGAGCGCGACGTTCGCCGACGTGCACGCGGTCGAGTAGGTGACGACGGGGCCGCGCACGCCGAGAGCGCGTGCGACCGCGGTTCCGGGACCGTCGTTCTGCACGGTGGCGAGCATGTCGAGCGACGGCTCTTCCTTGCGCAAGAGGCCGGCGAGGTACCGTTCGCCCTCGAACAGGGCGCCGGTGCTGCTGCCGAAGAACACGCCGGCGCGGCGGGTCCGCAGGGCTGCGACCGGCAGGCCGGCCACCGCGTCGCGCGCCGCCTTGACGGCGAAGCGCTCGGCGGCGGCGAGTTCACCCAGTTCGGCCGGCAGCGCCACCGCGGGCGATTCGCAGGCGATGGTCGTTCGGTGCGTCGCAGTCGGGAACAGCTTCAGGTCGGCGACGCCGCGGCGGCAGGCGAGCGCACCCTGCCACAGCGCCTCGGCGTCGAGGCCGAGGCTCGACACCGTGCCCAGTCCGGTCACGACGACGGCGGGGACGCTCACGCGCCAACGCCGCCGGCCGCGAGGCCACGCATCCCTTCGAGGACCCCAGAGGATCGAGCGGGGCTCCGCCCCCGGTCGTCCGTCCTCGCAAACAGTCCGTCGCCGTCAACGCCGTCGAACCGCAGCGAGCCGCAGTCGCGGCCGAGCGCGCTCGAGAACTCGACCAGTTTCTTCGGAGTCACCTTCGCCATGGTGCACGGCAAGCAGAGCGGGAATGCGCGCTGATCCCGGGAATGACGCGCGGGCCACGTTGTTTCGGACGCGAGAACCTACCCGAGCCGCCTCGTGACGTCGCTTGCGATCGCGACATCGGCAGCCGCGAAGGGCGACAACCAAAACCCAGGGTCCGAGCAGTTCTCGCGCCTCGGGCGCGAGAACCGGATTCGTGGGCTGGCTGGCAGGCCGACCGAGCCACGGGGCGGCTGCTGTCAGCGTCGACGCACGAACAGCACGCCGCCGAGGGCGCCAAGCACATCGCGATCGAGCGCGCGGAACGGCGGCGCGAATGAAGCTCGCAGCGCGTCGTCGACCTCGATCCGTTCGTGCACTTCGCAGGCCGTGACCGTGAAGCCGTGGCGTTCGAACACCGGAACAAACTGCTGCAGCCGCAGTCGATTCGAGCCGTTGACCAACGCTGGTCCGAGCGGCCTGCGCAAGAAATCGAGCGGGTGGAGCTGAGGCGTGCCGTAGGCGGCATGGTCGGCGACGTCGATGCTGTGCACGCCGCAGCCCGAGGCTCGCGTGATGCGCGCCAGTTCTGCGACGACGAGATCGGGGTCGGCGACGTGCTCGAGGAACGACACGCTGTAGGCGAAGTCGACCGAGCTGCTCGCGAGACCCGTGTGTTCCGCTGGCGCCCGATGCAGGTGGAGGCGGCGTGCATCGATGCCGCCTGGATCGCCGTGCCAGAGCCGCACCAGGTCGAAGCCCACGAGCTGACGCACGACGTCGTCGTGCGTGAGCCCGAGGTCTGGTGCCAGCCAGGCTGGGTTGGCCAGCATGTACGTCGCCAGCCGAGCCAGGGCTCGCGCGACGGCGGCGATGTCCTGCGGCGGATCGAGGTCGAAGCCGTGCACTTCGCGGGCTCCGGCGAGCAGGTGGACCAGCAGGGCGCCGAGTGGGTTGACGGAGCCGCAACCGAACTCGACCACGGTCGCATCGCGCAAGGTCAGCTCCCCGGCATCGACGAAGCGTCGCGCCATCTGGAACACCTCATGGGCACGCCGGCGGGAGAACCGGTTGGCGAATGCATCGAGTTGCACTTCGAGCTCGATGGACAGGAGGCCGAGCTGGTCGCCGAGATCCCCATCGGCGGGTGTCACCGTCGTCGTCGCCACCCGATCGCGGAGGGCGACGATGAGATCACGCAGGGAAGCCGTGGCCAGACGGGGTTCCTGGTTGCGGCCGGCATCGAGGCGAGACAGGGTCCCGCCTGGCGCCGCCGCGGAGTCCGCAGGCCTGGCCCTGGCGGCGACGGGCTGCTGCGATGCGGGCGGCGAGCCGGGTTGGTCGTCTTGGTTCGTCATCGATGTTCGCTTCGCGCGCCGGCGGCTCGTTGCTGCATCGCATCATGCCCGACGGTGCAGCTTCCGCGGATAGGCGATTCCCGCTGCGGTCCCGGACCACGCGGAACCCACCCACGCCATCGGCTGCACAACCCCTGTCCGGGCCGGTCGCGCCAGCGCGCCCAGCAGACAACCGCTCCCCCGCCACGACCAGACCTCGGTCACGGCACCCGATCATCGTGCCTCGTCGGCATCACGCGTCCGCCGATCGCGCCCCTCACCGCGGCAGTTCGATCAACGTGCGCGCCAGCAGCTGGTCGAAACGCACCTCGAGGTACAGCGTCGTGTTCTTCTTGTCGCCGGACGGCTGCACGTCGATGCACAGGTGTTCGAAGAGCGGCGCCTTGGGGTCGAGGGTGGTCGCGAGGATGTGCGCGTCGTCACCGAACTTGGTGCTGAAGCGCTTGCCCGAGTGCAGCACCAGCTCCCAGCCGCTCGTCGTCTTGCGCGCATTCAGTGCGTAGCGTCCCTTCGCCACCTTGCAGCCGCCGACCACGAGGTCGCCGTCGGTTTCGAACTCAGCGCCGGCCAGGTGCCACGCCGCACCTGCCGCCATCGCCGCGGCGCCGGCCCGGTCGAACGTGACCGTCTGGTAGCGGAGGGTCAGCGTGAGGTCCTTGGCGACCTTGCACTCGACCGTCTTCGGGAAGTGCGGATGGAACGGAGGCGCTGGCGCGACGGCCGCAGAAGTCCCTGGCCCCACCACCGGTGCGGATGGGCGGAGCATTCCGAGAGCCGCAGTGAGGAGCAGCGGGCTGACGAAGGCGATGCGGATCATGCCGAAGGACTACTGGATCCCGGTTCGCCGAGACAGTGGCGCGGCTGGTTGCGATCGCTGGCGCATCCTCGTCGTGGGAAGATGGGCGGTCAGCGCTGGCGCAGCCGCGAAGGGCAGCACACAGGATCTCCCGTGCGGGCGCAGCTTCTCCAGTCGCTCGCGGTCGGGGTCGCAGTCATCGCAGTGCCCGCGCGCAGAGCCTTGCGCCAGCACGTCGGGGGCGAACTCGCCGGCGCGAGTCGCGGGCAAGGAGCGGGCTCGACGGCGTGAAGGGCGGCCGGGGGCTGTCCCGGCTCCCCACGGCGCCGCGATCAGCGCCCCTTGGCGAGCCAGAGGCGCACGTCCGGGTCCCGCTCGAGCTCGGCGATCTCGCGCGTGAGCGTGGCGCTGCGCTGCGTCCAGTCGGCGCGGCGCAGTTGGCCGCTCTCGTCGCGCCAGGCGGCGATATCGGACTCGAGCCTGTCGAGATCCTGCTGGAGCTGGGACCGAGCTTCGACCTGCGTCTCGGCGATGGCCTCCCGCTGCTGGGTCAAGGCCTCGTCGAAGCGCCCGAGCCGGAAGAGGGCGCGAGCGAGCGCCGAACGGAACTCACCTCTCTCCTCTTGCGCGGCCGATGCGAGGCGCCGCCGCGCCAGCAGGAGCCTCTGCACGTCGTCGTCCGGCGGTGCGTCGACCGCGAGCTTCTTCCAGCCCGAGCGTCTCGCGCTCCCTGCATCGTCCAGGGACTCGCCTCTTGCGCGCAATGCCATCTCGGCGTCGCCCTCGCTCGGCCACGGCACCACCCGCGAGCGCAACCCCGACGCCGGCGCCAGCACCCGGTGATCTGTCACCAGCGCGCGCTGTCCACCGTGGTGCGGCGGCCGCATCATGCGGGCATGCGTCCGTCGACCGCCGCGTTCCCGTTCGCCGCCCTCCTCGCCATGGCGGCCCCCCTCGCGAGCCAGTCGCTCGCCTTCGCCGGCGGCACCGTGCACGTCGGCGACGGCAGCGCCGCGATCCCCGACGGGGTCGTCGTCGTGCAGGACGGCCGCATCACCGCGGTCGGTGCGCGTGGCAGCATCCCGATCCCGGCCGACGCGCGCGTCGTCGATTGCGCCGGCAAGTTCGTCACGCCCGGCCTGATCGACACGCACGTGCACTACAGCCAGACCGGCTGGGCCGACGGCCGGCCCGACGCACGCGACGAACGGGCGCGCTTCCCGTACGACCGCACCATGGCGGACAACGCGGCCCACCCGGAGCGTTTCCACCTCGCCTTCCTGCTCGCCGGCGTCACCGCCGTGTTCGACGTCGGCGGCTATCCGTGGACGCGCACGCTCGCAGCGGCGACGGAAGACTCGCCGTGGGCGCCGCACGTGGTCGCCGCCGGGCCGCTGCTCGCCACCTACGACCCGCAGGTGCTGACGCTGCCGGACCAGCAGCAGTTCGTGTTCCCGCGCAGCGACGAAGAAGCGCGCGCGTTCGTGCGTTCGCACCACGCCTTCGGCAGCCGCGCCATCAAGATCTGGCTGATCCCGCACCCGGATCGTCCGCTCGCGCAGCTGACACCGATCGTGCAGGCCGCCGGCGCCGAGGCCCGCCGCCTCGGCGTGCCGCTGATCGTGCACGCGACCGAACTCGCCGCCGCGCGCGTCGCCGTCGCGGCGGGTGCAGCACTGCTCGTGCACAGCGTCGAGGACGCGGCCGTCGACGACGACTTCGTCGCCGCGGCGAAGGCGCAGGGCACCGCCTACTGCCCGACACTTACGGTGTACGACGGCTACGCCCAGCTCCACGCGGCGAAGCCCGGCGACGAGGTGATGCGACAGCTCGCCGACGTGCACCCGAGCATCGCCGAACGCGTGCGCCTCACCAGCCAGGTCGACGACGCGGCGCGGCCGCCGGCGCGCCTGCTCGAGGCGATGGCGAAACACCTGGCACTGCAGCGCACCACCACGGCGCAGAACCTCGTGCGGCTGCACGCGGCCGGCGTGCCGGTGGTCATGGGCACCGACGCGGGCAACCCGCTGACGCTGCACGGGCCGTCGGTCTACGTCGAGATGGAGGCGATGCAGGCCGCCGGCATGAAGGCCGGCGACGTGCTCGTCGCCGCGACCAGCGCGGCGGCGCGCGCACTCGGGCGCGGCCACGACCTCGGCCGGCTCGCGCCCGGCTGCATCGCCGACCTGCTCGTGCTCGCCGACGATCCGGGCGACGACGTGCGCGCGTTCCGCACCGTCGAACAGGTCTGCCGCGCCGGCGTGCTGCACGCGCGCAGCGAACTGCGGCAGCGCCTGTTCGCCGCCGGACCGACGGTGCAGCACCGCGTGCTGCTGCAGGGCAACGGGCGCCTCGCCATGCTCGACGAACGCGGCACCGTCACCTGGGAGATGCCGTGGGGCGGCATCCACGACCTGCACCAGCTGGCCAACGGCAACCTCCTCACGCAGCGCGCCATGCACGAGGTCGTCGAGATCGACCCAGCGACCAAGCAGGTCGTGTGGAGCTACGACGCGGCGACGCAGAACGGCAACGCCGGCCGCCGCGTCGAGGTGCACGCCGTGCAGCCGCTGGCGGGCGACCGCTTCCTGATCGCCGAGAGCGGTCCGGCGCGCCTCCTCGAGATCGACCGCGCCGGCACCGTGCACGCGACCGTGCCGCTGACCGTCAGCCGGCCCGATCCCCACCGCGACACGCGCCTCGTGCGCAAGCTCGACTCCGGCCACTACCTCGTCTGCCACGAGGGCGACGGTTGCGTGCGCGAGTACGACGCGAGCGGTGCCGTCGTGTGGTCGTTCGCGGTGCCGCTGTTCGATCAGCAGGCTCGGCCGGGCCACGGCCCCGAGGCGTTCGGCAACCAGGTGTTCGGCGCCGTGCGGCTGCCCGACGGCGACACGCTGATCGCGACCGGCAACGGCCACTCGCTGTTGCGTGTCGACGCCCGCGGCACGATCACCTGGCGGCTCGCGCAGGACGACCTGCCCGGCATCAAGCTCGCGTGGGTCACCACGATCGACGTGCTGCCGAACGGCCACTACGTGCTCGGCAACTGCCACGCCGGCCCCGGCCAACCGGTGCTCGTCGAGATCGATCCAGCCGACAAGCGCGTGGTGTGGCGGCTCGACGCGCACGCCACGTTCGGCGACTCGGTCAGCAACACGCTGCTGCTCGACGTCGCGACGCGGCGCTGAAGCGCGGACGAGTCGGCAGCACCTCCGCCGCCCGCACGGACCGATCGCAGCACTGCTGCTGGCCACTCCAGGCGGAGCGGTTCACCACCAGCAAGCCTGCGCCACCGCGCCCGTGGCGTCGACACGCAGGCTGAACCAGTGCCGACTCGCGCCGAGCGCGGCGCGGTAGAGGACTGCGAGACCGGCGGCTCGACACGCGCGGCGGGGGCGGAGGGCTGTTTGGGATCCGCCATCGGGAGCGTCGGGTTCGATTCCATGCCGCGGCCCCTCGGGCTCCACCACCGGGAAGTCGGCCGCCATGCGCCAGGAGATCGCCGCGGTGCCCGGCGGCCCGGGCGGGCGATCGCATGGCTGCCATCGCGCGAACTTGCAACGACGCGCAGTGCAGTTGCCGCGACCCCGCGCATGATCCCGCCTGCGCTTCCTCCCCACTGGCCCATCCATGAACCACGCGATCCCCACCGCGCTGTTGGCGCTGTCCCTGTCCCACGGCCACCTGGCGCCGACCCTTGCCGCGCAAGCTCCGCCCGCCAATGGCTGGATCGACCTGTTCGACGGCAAGACGCTGACCGGCTGGTCGCAGAAGAACGGCACGGCGACCTACGCGGTGGTCGACGGCGCGATCGTCGGCACGACGACGAAGGACAGCCCGAACTCGTTCCTCTGCAGTGACCGCTTCTTCGGCGACTTCGAACTCGAGTTCGAGGTCAAGCTGCTGCACGACGAGCTCAACAGCGGCGTGCAGATCCGAAGTCACTCGATGCCGAGCTTCGACAACGGCCGCGTGCACGGCTACCAGGTCGAGGTGGCGACCAACGGCGAGGCGGGATTCGTCTACGACGAGGCAGGACGCGGCTGGCTGAGCACCGACCGCGACGACCCGCGGAGACGCGCCGCCTTCAAGAAGGGCGAGTGGAACCGCTATCGCGTGATCTGCTTCGGCCGCGACCTCCGCACCTGGATCAACGACGTGCCCATCGCGCACGTCGTCGACGCGCGTTCGCCAGCCGGCTTCCTGGGCCTGCAGGTGCACTCGGTCGACGGGGACCCGAAGTGGCAGGTCGCGTGGCGCAAGCTGCGCCTGCGCGAACTCGGCGACGGCGGCGGCTTCGTCGACCTGTTCGACGGCCGATCGCTCGACGGCTGGAAGATGAACGAGAACCCGGAGGGCGTGCGCGTCGAGAAGGGCCACATCGTCGTCAACGGCGAGCGCGGCCACCTGTTCTACGACGGCCCGGTCTACCACCACTCGTTCAAGAACTTCGAGCTGCGCGCGCTGGTTCGCACCAAGCCCAACGCCAACTCCGGGATCTACTTCCACACCGCGTTCCAGTCGAACGACTGGCCGCAGAAGGGCTACGAGGTGCAGATCAACAACAGCCAGGGCGACTGGCGCCGCACCGCCGGGCTCTACGCGATCGACGACGTCAAGGAACCGCCGGCCAAGGACGACCAGTGGTTCCTGGTGCAGATCCGCGTCGTCGGCAAGCGCATCACGACGTGGGTCGACGGCAAGCAGATCGTCGACTACACGGAGCCCGAAGGGGTGAAGCGCGACGGCGGCTTCGAGGGACGACGGCTCGATCGCGGCACGTTCGCCCTGCAAGCGCACGATCCCGGGTCGGAGGTCTGGTACAAGGCGATCGCGGTGCGGCCGCTGCCGGAGTAGCGCGCGGTCGAGTCCGCTTCCGACGACCGCCGGTCCTCCCATTGCTCCCGGTTGCGCGCATGCCTCCCACCCGATTGCCGCAGCTCACCTCGTCGCTGGCCGCGCTGCGGAGGGTCGGACTTCGCCCGTTGCTGATCGTCCTCCTGACCGCGCTCGGCGTCGGTGCGCAGCAGCCGGGTAGCGAACACTGGGCGTTCACGCCGCCGAAGCGCGTCGTGCCGGAGGTGCACGATGCGGGCTGGTGCCGCGACGACCTCGACCGCTGGGTGCTCGCGGGGCTCGAAGCCGCCGGCATGCGGCCGTCGCCGCCGGCCGAACCGGCGCTGCTGCTGCGGCGCGTGCACCTGGTGCTGACCGGGCTGCCGCCGACGCCGGCCGCGACCACGAGGTTCGTCGCCGACCCGAGCGACGCCGCCTACGACCGCGTCGTCGACGAGTTGCTGCGGTCCGAAGCCTGCGCCGAGCACCTCGCGACCGACTGGCTCGACCTCGCGCGCTTCGCCGACACCTACGGCTACCAGGCCGACTTCGAGTGCCGGACCTGGCCGTGGCGCGACTGGTTGCTGCATGCGCTGCGCAGCGACCTGCCGTGGGACCGCTTCGTCTCGGAACTGCTCGCCGGCGACCTGCTGCCCGACGCGAACGTGTCGACGCGCACTGCGACCGCGTTCTGGCGGCTGCACCGCCAGACCAACGAAGGCGGCTCGATCGACGAGGAATGGCGGCACGAGTACATCGCCGACCGCGTCGACACCTTCGGCACCACGTTCCTCGGGCTGACGGTCGGCTGCGCGCGCTGCCACGACCACAAGTCCGACCCGATCACGCAGCGCGACTACTACGCGCTCGGCAGCTTCTTCCAGATCGACGAGGGCAGCGTCACGCACCGAGCGACCGAGCACGCTGGTTCGGTTCGACGTTCTTCTGCGCGAGCAGCTGGGCCAGGACTTCGCGGTAGCGGCGCAGCGCCGCGGCCGATCCGTGCTTGCCGCAGTAGATCATCCGGCGCTTGCCGTCGGCGCCGCGGCCGCATCCTGGTCCTTCGCCTTGTGGTGGAGCAGCGCGGGAACTGAAGGCTCAGGGCACTCATCGCTTCGATCTGCTGTCCATCGGACGGCAGCCCATAGGAGAAGGTGCATTCGCCGTTGCCGGGGAAGTGCCCGAAGTCCCTTGCAGGGCCGGAGGAAAGAAACGGCCGGGGCGAGAGGATTTGCCGTTGGAGCCGTTCGCGGCGTAGCCGCGGAGGGCGACACACCCAAGGCCCTCGCCCCGAGCGATCTTTCGCCGCTGCGCGGCGAAAGATGGTCGGGGCGAGAGGATTTGAACCTCCGACCTTTGCGTCCCGAACGCAACGCTCTACCAAGCTGAGCCACGCCCCGACCGGGCGTTTCGCGACCTTCCGGCCGCGAAGCGAGGCGGCACGCTAGCGACCCCTCGCGACCCGGTCAAGGTCGAGATCCCGGCTCCGCCCGCGCACACCGAACGCCGATGCGAACGTCCGCAGCGGCGGCTAAGGTCCGGCTCGCGGCGCCGCCGCTGCCCCGCACCCGTCGTTCGCCGCCCCGGCCATGCGCTTCCATCTGCTGATCCCCGAGATCCGCGAGCTGCTCGCCGAGGGCCACCATCAAGACCTCGTCGGGGTGCTGCAGGAGATGCACCCGACCGACGCGGCCAGCGTGCTGAACGCCCTGACCGTCGAGGAGATCGCGCAGGTTCTGTCCCTGCTGCCGCCGGACATCGAGCGCGACGTGTTCGGCTACCTCGAGCCCGACGTCCAGGAACACTACGTCGCCGGCGCCGGGCGCGAACGCGCGCAGAAGGTGCTGCAGTCGATGCTCAGCGACGACCGCGCCGAGTTCCTCGAGCGCTTCGAGCCGCGCGTGCGCGACCACCTCGTCTGCATGCTGCCGAGTGCGGCGCGCGAGGATCTGCTGCGCCGCGGCACGTTCCGCGACGACCAGGTCGGCGCGTTCCTCACCACCGACTACGCGGTGCTCAATCCGGCGCTGACCGCGCGCGGGGCGATCGCCGAGCTGCGTCGCCAGGCGCCGAGCAAGGAGACGATCTACTACAGCTACGTCGTCGACCGCGCCGGGGTGCTGGTCGGCTTCGTGTCGCTGCGCGACCTGATCCTCGCCAACGAGAACACGCCCGTCGGCGAGATCATGAAGACCGACCTGGTGTCGGTGCAGGCCGACGCCGACCAGGAAGCCGCCGCGCGCATCATCCGCGACTACGACCTGATCGCGCTGCCGGTCGTCGACGACAACAAGCGTCTGGTCGGCATCGTCACGCACGACGACGCCGTCGACATCGTCGAGGAAGAGGCGCAGGAGGACTTCGAGAAGATGGCCGGCGTCACCGGCCACGGCGTCGAAATCGGCGACTACGACTACCTCGAAGAACCGGTGCTGCGGCAGGTCCGCCGCCGCGCCCCGGTGATCTGCGTGCTGGCGCTGTTCTGGGTCGTCACCTCGACCGTGATCCAAGGCTTCGAGGAGCACCTGACCAAGGGCTTGCTGCTCGCGCTGCTGCCGATGGTGATGGCGACGGGCGGCATGGTCGGCACCCAGGCGAGCGCGCTGGTGATCCGTGCGTTGACCGTCGGCGACATCGGCAAGGCCCGGGTCGCGACCGTCGTGTGGAAGGAACTGCGCGTCGCGGGGCTGATCGCAACACTGCTCGGCGCGATCGCGTTCGCCAACTCGCTGCTGGTGAGCCGCACCGCCGCGACTCCCGACCCACTGACCGTCGTGATGCACGCCGGATTCGTGATCGGCGTCGCGATGATCGGCCACGTCGTCTCGGCGGCGCTGCTCGGCGCGCTGACCCCCATCGTGGTGAAGCGCCTGCGCGGCGATCCGGCGATGATCAGCACGCCAGCGGTTACCGCGATCGCCGACCTCACCGGTGCGGCGATCTACCTGATCCTCGTCACCACGCTGCTGTGAACGCCCCCACGCACCGCTCTCTCCTGCTCGCGCTGCTGCTCGCCACCGCGTGCCAAGGCCAGCCGGCCGTGAACACGACGCCGATCGAGTTCCTGCATGCGCCGATCACCTCGTTGCAGCAGGACGGCAACGGCAACACGTGGGTCGGCTTCGGCCCGATGGCGCGCGCATTCCGCATTCCTGCTGGCGCCCACGACCTGCTCGCCGCCGCGCGCGCTGCCCAGGCCAACGGCCAGCCGGTATTCGCGACCGTACGCGCAGGTCACGGCGACAAGGCCGCCGGGTGGAACGCGTCGGTCGGCGACGCGGGCAACACCGACGTGCTGCGGATCGCGACGACGCCCGACCCGCTCGCCGTCACGACGCCGCGGTGACCACGCCGGGAGTCGCCATCACGACGCGACCCTCGTGCACGGCGACGCGCCAGTTCGCGAACTGCAGTTCCTGCAGCACCGGGTGTGCGCGCAGGGCGACCAGCGGGCCGAAGCACCCCTGCACCCGTTCGATCGGCTGCCCGAGCCAGTAGCCGTGCAGGGTCGGCGGCGAACGGCGCACGACGCGCTCGCGCACGACCACGCCGTCGACCAACACGATCGCGTCGTCGACGACGCTGTCGTCGGCACCGCGGTAGGCGAGGCGCAGTTCGTCCCCGGCGAGCGTGCAGGCGAGCGGGGATCCGAGCCGCGCGACGACGGCGGCGACGTCGGCACCGGTCAACGAGTCAGCGGTCGCGGTCATGGTCTGGCACGGCGCAGCGGCGATGTTCGGCACTCTCGGTCGACGCAGGGAAGGAACGCCCCGGTGTCCCGCCAAGGTCCGACGCCGCTACGGCGCCGGCACGAACCCTCCGACGGCGTGGCGGCGCGAACCCTCCGAGAACGTCGCGTGCGACGATCGTGCGACGCAGCACGGTGGACGAGCCGCCCACAAACGCGAACGGGGCCGCGCGGCCCCGTTCGTTCGCGTCGTGCGACGACGATCTCAGCTCTCGCCGATCGCGGCGGCGACGAGGCAGCCCTTGGCGACCGCGGTCAGCGCTTCCTCGCTGCGGAAGATCCGGCCGACCGGGATCGGGAAGTCGATCTTCGCGAACTCGTCGCGGAAGACCTCGATGAAGCCGCCGACCATCGACGTGCCGCCGGCGCAGGCGATGTCGATCGGGTTCTGGAAGCTCGGCATGTTCTGGCCGGCTTCGAACCGCGCCTTGATGTTCTGCAGCACGTAGCTGATCAGGCTGCGGTAGTAGATCGCGACCGCCTCTTCCTCGCGGCTCTTCGGGTCGCGGATGTCGATGCCCCGCTCCTTGATGTGCGTCGCCTTGCTGCGCGGCACGCCGAGCACGTTGGCGACGTTCTTGTCGATCCAGTCGCCGCCGCGCGCGACCGAGAACGACACGCACGGGATCGACTTGTAGGTGATGCAGGCGTTCGCCATGCCACCACCGAACGACAGGCCGATGCCGGTGAAGTCGTTCTCGGCGAGCTCCGCGAACACGACGGCGTGGGCCTCGTTGACCGCGTGCGCCTTGTAGCCGAGCTTGTTGATCAGGCTCTCGAACAGGCCCTGGTGGTAGACGACGTTGTTGTCGACGTCGAGCGAGGGGGCAGGCACGCAGAAGTAGCAGTTCTCGCCCTGCACGCGCGGCTCACCCAGGATCTTCTGGATGATCATCTTCATCATCGGCAGCGCGTCCTGCTCGTTGGGGCTGATCAGGCCGTCACACATCGGCCGACGCGTCTCGCGGCCGAACACGTTGGCCAGCTCGAACGCGGCCTCGCCGATGACGACGAGCTTGCCGTTGTGCACCACGTACGGGACCTTGAGCTTCGTCAGCATGTTCTTGCTGTAGACGTCGCTCGGGATGTCGAGGAACGCGTTGCGCTCCACGGTCACCGTGATGCCGCCGTCGGCGTTCTGCACGGCGGCGGCGAGGTTGGCGGTGCCGACGTCGAGGCCCTTGCCCAGGGCAACGGCCGTTTCGGCGCCATGATCGGTCGACTGCTGGTTCTTGTTCTGCGTCATGATTGGTCAGCTCGCGTGGGTTCGATGAGGTGGTGTGGGCGCCGCGGCTCAGCCGCCGCCCTTGAGTTTCTTGAGGCGCGCCAGGTTCGCGGCGATGCCGCCACCCGACTGCTGCTTGACCTCGATGTTCTGCATGTTCGACTCGAGCTCCTTGCCGGTGTCCTTGAACAGGCCACCGAGGTCGAGCGGGGCGTCGCTGTCCACCGCGGCGCTGACGCCCATCTTCTTGCCGAGCTTCTCGATGCGGTCGTTGAGCGAGCCGGTGAGCTTCTCGATGGCGGAGGTGAGGTCGGCTCCAGCGGGCGCGGCCGGTGCCGGCGCCTGCTGCTGGTGCATCATGTTCGCCTTCATCGTCGCCATCTCCTGCATCATCGACATCAGCAGCTCCGTCGGAGCGCCTGCCGGTGCTGCGGGTGCTGCCTTGGCGGCGGCGAGCGCCTGCTGCGTCTGCGCCAGCGACTGCTGCAGTTCCCCGAACTGCGCACGCAGCGCCTCGAGCTCCGACTCGCGGTCCTCGAGCGTCTGTTCGGTCTCCTGCGCGGTCCTCTGCTCCTGCTCGCGCTGCTGCAGGATCGCCTGGAACTCCTGACGGCTCTTGGCGACGAGGCGCTCGACCTCATCGGGGCCGACCAACCCCGAGTGCTCGATCGCGGTGTTCACCGCTTCGCTGATCATCGCGGCGATGTGTTCGGCACGAACCAGCCGCACTCGCTTGCGCCCTTCACTGCGCAGCTCGTCGAGGGTCGCGGTGCGCGAACGCGCAGACAGGGCATCCTTGATCTCTTGGACCGATTCCATGCGCTTCGTTCGCGCCCGGACTGCGGGCGCTGGCGCATGTTTCGACATCCTCCCCGGCGAACTTGAGCCGGGCCCGGACGCTGCCCCTGGGCGGGCGTGGCCCGCCGGAGACGGCGGCTAGAACAGGACGCGCATGCCGACGACGAAGTTGCGACCGAGCGAGTTGCTGCCCGAGCCGTGCACGCGGTAGTCGACGTCGGTGACGTTCTCGCAGGCCAGTTCGAACGTGGTGCGCTCGTCGATCTGCCAACCGCAGCGCAGGTTCCAGACCGTGTAGCCCGGCGTGCCGCCCGGAGGTATGCGCTGGGTGTCGCGGTTGTCGCCAGCCGAGGTCTTGTCGGCGTCCTCGGCGCGCACGACCTCGGTCGAGGCGTGGAATCGCGCGAGGGCATCTTCCCACCGCAGGCCGACGACCGTCGTGAACGGCATCAGGCGCGAGACGAACTCCTCGCCGCGGGCGAGCGTGTTGTTGTTGAAGTTCGAGACGCGGCCGTACTGCCAGCTGTTGACCCCGAACAGCGTCGTGCGCTCGCAGACGTCGAGCGCGTACTGCAGCTCGAGACCCTCGATGTAGCCGTCGCCGACGTTCTCCTTGGTGACGATCGGCTGGCCCGTGCCATTGGTGGCGCCGGTCGGAAAGCGCTGGATCTGGTCGTCGATCTCGGTGCGGAACCATGCCAGCTGGCTCGTCACGCCGCTCTGCTGGACCTTGGCGCCGACCTCGTAGCCGAGGTAGTGCTCCGCATCGAGTCCGGGCGTCGGCACCTCCTGCTCGCCGCTGCGCGCGATGTCGAAGGACGTCAGGTCGCTGAGGCTCGGCGCACGGAAGCCCTGGCTGGCCCCGCCGAACACGTTCACGCCGTCCACCACGCGGACCCGCAGGTGCAGGTTCGCCGTCAACTCGTCCCACGAATCCTCGATCGCGATCTGGTTGCCCGTCGGATCGCGCACCTCGTCGGCCTCGACCTCCGCCCAGGTGTAGCGCACGCCGCCTTGCGCCATCACGCCGTCGGCGAGTTCGAGTTCGTCCTGCACGAACACACCCAGCAGGTCGTAGTTGGCGTCGTCGCCGACCGGCCCCTGGATGCCGTCGCCGGCGGCCGGCGTGCCGACCCGGCGGAGCCACGAGTTCACCGTGTCGTGGTACCAATCGACCCCCCACGTCAGATGCCCGGCCCGACCGAGGTCGCTCTCGAACTGCGCGAACGCGCCGAGCGTGCCGACGTCGAACGCCTGCGCCCGCTGGGCCCCTGTGCCCGGCGTGCGTTCTTCGACCTCGTGGTGCTGCTGCCACGACAGCGAGAACCGCGCCGCCTCGGCGACGCCGCTCATGCCGGTCTGGTGCAGTTGCAGGTAGGTGAGCCGACGCTGCTGGTCGAGATCACGCTGCAGGTCGGTGCCGACCGTCGTGCCGTTCCAGCGCTCGCCGAAGATCGTCGCGTGCGTGCGCGGCACGTTGTTCTGCGCCATCTCGTGGTGCAGGAACACGAGCTTGGTGTCGGCGGCGAGCCAGTGCTCGACCTTGAGGTCGAACGCGGTCTCGTCGTGCGCGGTGTTCGGCTGTCGACCGGTCGCGTGGCCGCCTTCGATGTCGCCAAACGAACGCGCGTCGCCGCCGAGCAACACGCCCGTGCGCAGACCGCCTTCGCGCGTCACGCCGACGTGGATCTCGGCGCGCGCGGCCACGCCGTCCTCGGCAGTGGCGTAGCGGCCGAGCAGTTCGCCGCCATGGCGCACGCCGTCGGCCGCATAGCGGTCCGGGCTCTTCGTGAACACCTGCACGGTGCCGCCGATGGCGTCGCTGCCGTAGAGCGCGCCGGCCGGTCCACGCAGCACCTCGATGCGGTCGAGGCTCAGCGGGTCGATCGTCGACCAGTACTGGTTGGGGCCCGACCGGAACGTCGAGTTGTTGAGGCGGATGCCGTCGATCAGCACCAGGTTGCCGTAGCCCGTGAACCCGCGGATGAACGGCGAACCCTGGCCGGGGGCGGTCTCCTGGATCATCGTGCTCGGCAGCAGCCGCAAGGCCTGCGGCATCGAGCGGAACTGGTTGCGCTCGAGGTCCTGGCGCGAAACCACGTCGATCGCGCGCGGCGCGTCGAACGGGTCCTGTTCGGTGCGCGACGCGGTGACGACGACCTTGTTCGAAGCGGCGCCTTGGTGCTGGGGCGGGGCCGGGGGATCCTGCGCCGTGACGACTCCGGGGAGGAACGCGCCCGCGGCGGCGGCCGCGAGCAACGACGAGCGAGTAGAGGGCATTCGGGAGCGGCGGCAGAACGGCGTCGACCGTGAACGGTTCATCGCACCGCGACTTCGCGCCAACGCGGCCTCAGGTGGTCGCGGCGATCGCACACTCGGTCGCCCACGCCGCCCGCAGCGCCTGCACGTCGTGGGTGCGGATCCACGACACGCCCGCGCGTGCCGCCCACAGCTCCGCGGCCAGGGTCGGGGCCCAGCGTTCGGCGACCGGCAGGCCGGTGATCGCACCGAGGAACGACTTGCGGGACACCGAGACCAGCAGCGGCCCGAACTCGCGCTGCAGGGCCGGCAGCTCGCGCAGCACGACCAGGCTCGCTTCGGCGCCGCTGCCCAGGAAGAAGCCCATGCCGGGGTCGAGCACCAGGCGATCGCGGCCGATGCCGGCGGCCGCGAACGCGGCGACGCGTTGGCGGCAGAACGCACGCAGCTCTTCGAGCAGGCCGGCGGCGGTCGCGTTGCCGCCGTTCTCCCGGGCGCGACCGTCGGGGCTGCGCGCGAACATCGCGACGAAGCCGACGTCGCGTGGTGCTGTGGCGACGACCTCCATCGCCGCCGGCGAACGGAAGCCGGTGACGTCGTTGAGCCAGCGCACGCCGAGCGGCAGCACGCCGGCCATCACCGCCGGCTTCCGGGTGTCGACGCTGACCGCCACGCCGCGGGCGACGAACGTGCGCACCACCGGGACCAACCGCGCCAGTTCGTCCGCGGCCGGCACGTCCTCGGCGTCGGGGTGCGTCGACTCGGCGCCGAGGTCGAGCACGTCGGCGCCCGCGGCGAGCAGCCGTTCGCCATGCGCGATCGCGGCCGACGGCGCCAGGTAGCGCCCGCCGTCCGAGAAGGAGTCGCGCGTGACGTTGACGATCGCGAAGGTGCGCATGGCGTTCCGCCATCGTGGCCACCGGCGCGGCCCGGGCAAGCAACTTGAGCCGGGCGATGACGCGGTCCGGCCCGTGCCAGGGGCGACGGGCGCGCCCGGCAGCTGCGGTGGACCGTCCGCCCGCCGATAGCCCTGGCGTGCCAACGAACCCGACGATGATCCGAAGGCGACAAGCCGGCTTCACCCTCATCGAACTGATGATCGTCGTCGCCATCGTGGCGATCATCGCGACGATTGCCGTGCCGAACCTGCTCGGCAGCCGTGCTGTCGCCAACGAACGCGTCATCGTCGCTGCGCTACGCACGATCAGCACGGCGCAGACGCAGTGCCGGACGCGCGTCCTGGTCGACACCGACCGCGACGGCCAGGGCGAAGCGCTCGGCTTCGCCGAACTGGCGGGCAACCGCGGGCTACGCGGGGGTTCGCAGCTCCTGGTGCCGCCGCTGCTGCCCGCCTCGCTCGGCAACACCGACGCCGCCGGCCACGTGCAGGGCCGCGGCTACCTGATCGCGCTCTACCTGCCCGACGCTGCCGGCGACGGCCTGCCGGCGATCGCTGCCAACGATGCGGCCATCGACGCCGACGGCGCCGAGACGATGTGGAGCTGCCTCGCCTGGCCGCAGGCGCGCGGGATTTCGGGCCGGGCGTCGTTCTTCGTCAACCAGACCGGCGACATCCTGACCGCGACGACCGCGAACTACAGCGGCACCACCGCCGTGCCGTCCGCGGGCGCCGCACTGCTCGGCGTCTCGCCGACGAGCATCCTCGGCACGCTGGCGGCGAACACGATCGGCGCCGACGGCAACCGCTGGAACGTCATCCAGTGACCGGCCCACGCTGCCAGCGGCTGCGCAGGCACGACTCGCAGCGTCCGCACGGCCGCTCGTCGCCTTCGTAGCACGACCAGAAGTCGCCTGGGCCGTAACCGAGGTCGCGCGCCGCCTGCACGATCGTGTCCTTGTCGAACTGCAGCGTCGGACTCACCACGCGCACGCCGCTGCGCGTGCCGTGCGCCAGGAAGGCGTCGCCAGCGGCGAGGAACGCGGGCGAGTTGTCGGGGAACGTCGCGGCCTCTTCGCGGTTGAAGCCGGCAACCACGCACGAGGCCTCCAGCGCCTCGGCGTGCGCGGCTGCAAGGGCGACGAGCACGGCGTTGCGCGCAGGCACCCACACCGCGCGCGCAGAACCACGATCGCCGGGCACGGCCACCGTGCCGTGCGGCACGGGCCCGGTGCCGGGCAACAGGCGCGAGCCGCTGCGCGTCGCGAGTGCACCGAGCCACGGCAGGTCGACGCTCCGCCACTCGACCTGCAACCGCGCGGCCAGCGCACGCGAGGCCGCAGCTTCGCGGGCGCGAGCGCGCTGGCCGTAGTCGGCGAACAGCGCGAGCCGCAGCCGACCGCCGCCTGCCGCGAACAACGCCGCCGCGACGCCCGAATCGAGGCCGCCCGACAACAGCGCGATGCCGACGTTCATCGGCGGGAGTCGCTTGCCCTCATGGCACGGAGAACACGACCGGCGCACTGCGCGCGTACGACGTCTCGCGACGCACCCGCTCGGTCATCACGAAGTCGTCGCTGCCACCACCGGTCAACGTCAGCCACACGCGCGCTTCGACGACCATGTTCCAGCTCCCGGCCGCGAGGCCGGCGACCTGGTTCGTCGCGAGGTCGGGGAACTGCACGACATCGGTCGCGCCGACCCCGTCGCGATCGGAGGCCATCAACAACCACCGACGACCAGCACCATCGGTCGCGGTCACCTCGGCGCACGCCAGGGTGTTGGCCGCCGCACCGTCGAACACGTCCTCGAAGGTCACCGCCGGGGCGGCGGCAGGGGCACCGACCGGCGCGGTGATGGTCGGGATCGACGCGACCTGGCTCGGCAGGTTGAACGGCGTGCCGACGAGAACCAGCAGCCGCCGTCGGCTGATGCGACCTGCACCATCCTCCGCCTCGGCGACGCTCCACAGGTTCGGTTCGAACACCGCGAAGGCCCCGAAGATCGGCACGCTGTAGCTCGACTGCACGCCGAACACGCCGGCCGTCCCGGTGGTGAAGCCCATCCCCAGGAGCGCCTGGCCTTCGAAGCCGCTCAGCGATGCCGTCATGCGCACCCGCGGGCGCCCGCCGACCAGCGTGTTCAGATCGAGGCCAGCAGCCAGGGTGAAGTCCTCGGTGTAGGTGATCGGCGCGCTGAGTTGGCTCACGCTCGGCACGATCGTGAACGTCAACGAGGACTGCGCACCACCGGCGGGAGGAGCACCCGGCGGAGTCGGCGTCGTGAGGTCCGAACCGAGCAGCGGCGAGCCGTGCGAAGCGAACACCGGGTTGGCGACCGGTTCGAAAGCGCCGGCGAAGCCGGTCACCACCTGCGGGCGGTTGGGCACGATCGCCACCGGCGGAATCGTGGTCGGCGCGGCGTTCGTCGTGCGCACGCCGAGCGGCGACCGCGACGCCAGCGCCGTCGAGCCGACCACCGCGGTCAGGCCCGGGCCAGGTGCGAAGGCGACGGTGCCACGGAACGTCGCTTCCGCGCCCGTCGTCGGCCGCAGCGGCAACGAGGCGAACGCCGCCGCCGTCTCGTACAGGGTCACCAGGTCGTAGCCCGCGCGCACGATCGTGATGGTGTGTGACGGCGCCACGATCGCGTCGAACGTCACGCGGCCGTCTGCCCCGGTGGTGCCGAGGCGCTGACCGACGGCGGGCACCTGCGGCACGCCCTGATCGAGCAGCACCGTCGCACCGGCGATCGGCTGCAGCGTCGCACTGTCATAGGCCTCGACCACCAGCGTGCCGGCGAGCACGCCGGTCACCACGCCACGCTGCACGATGTTGCCGGTGGCCGGGGCCACGCCGAGGTTGCCAGCGCGGTCGACGAGTTCGAGCGAGTACGGCCGACTGGCCGTCAGTCGCCCCAGCGCCAAGGGCGCCGCCAGGAAGCGGCCGCTGTCGTCGGACGCGATCAGCGTCTTCGGCGCGTTGACGCCGTCGGTCAGGGTCACGCGCGCGAGCCGTTCGCTGGTCGTGCCGAAGAACGTCACCGACTCGAGGTCGGTCCACAGATCCTGGCCCGAACCCGGCGGCCCGGTCTGCTGCACGACCGGCGGCGTGACGTCGAAGCGCGGCGCGTCGGCGACGTCCTCGAGCACGAAGCCGCTGGTCGCCGTGCCACGCTGGATCTGCGCCGCGAACGCAAGGTTGCCTTCGTCGAATCGCGGCTCGGCGATCGTGCCGAGCGCACCGCTGAAGTCGAGGTCGATGGTGTGCGTGCCGGCCTGCGTCGTCGTCGCCGTGCGTTCGAGGAACGCGAGATCGCCCACCGCGGTCGAGTTCTTGTCGCCGCCGTAGATGCGCGCGCGCACGACGTCGCCGGCGACCGCGTCGCTCGGCAGGGTGACGCGCAGCATCGCCGTCGCGATGTTGCCGCGGTTGATCTTGCCGGCGAACCCGGCTGCCGCGTTGCCGAGCTGGACCTTGGTCGGAGGCGGCGGCGCGACCGTCGTGAACCGCGCAAACGGCGTGCGGCCGCGGAAGTCGAGTTCGCCGTCCTGACCAAACTTGATGTCCGCGGTGACGACGAGCTCGTGGCGCACGCCGCCGGCGAGCAGCATGCCCGGCCGAAACGTCGCGACGCGCCCGTCGGCGACGCCGACCGTCGACAACGGCGTCGTCAACGCGCCGGACAGCGGCACACCGCCTTCGGGTTGCACCTGCAGGTTCGCCGCGACGATCGTGCCGATGGTCGCCGGCCGGTCGAACACGACCACCACCGCGTTCTCGCGAGCGAGGTCCTTCTGGTTGTCGCGCGGCCACAACGCGAGGATCCGGCCGTCGGTGAACGACGCGTCCTGGTTGACCTGGAACGACGTCAGCACTTCTCCCGCGTCGGGCACCGAGAACCGCAGGCCATCGCAGTCGCGGGCATCGGGCAGCAGCACCACCTCGTAGGTCGGCGTCTGCGCGTTGGAGAGCGCACTCAGCGGCCGCATCACGAGCAGGCGGCCTTCGGCGAGGAAGTCGTACTGGCAAGGCAACGCCGTGGTGGTCCCCTTCACGCGCAGGATGACCTTGCCGTCGGTGCCGGCCGCAGTCGTCGGCAGGATCGAGCGCTCGTTGACGCTCTCGCTGAACTCGACCACGATCGGCACCGCCGCCGGCCAGCCACCGTCGCGCGGGTAGGCGGCGCGCACCTTCGGACGGCCGCTGCGCACGTCGCCGCCGATCGGCACGACCTGGATCGGCGAGGTGACGGCGGTGGGCGGCGGCTCGCCGGGGTCGACGTCGCGGTCGAACACGCGCCCGATGTTGTCGCACCCGCCGGCCAGCAGCAGGAGCAGGAGCACGGACGGCGGGCGCAGCGGAATGGTCATCGAGGGCAGCCAGGGCCGGCGGCGAGTGTCTCGACCGGCGGGCCGCACAGATTATTCCCGCCCGGCCCTCCGGTCACGCGCCCCGATCGCTCCAGCCACTCAACCGCCGTTCGGGCGGCGCCATCGCCGCGCCAGCAGGATCGCGCCGGCGAACACCAACAGCCCGACGCTCAGCGTCTGCCCCATGGTCATGCCGAGCAGGACGTCCGCGCCGAGTTGCTCGTCGGGCTGACGCACCAGCTCGAGCGACCAGCGGATCGTCGCGTAGCCGAGCAGGAAGACCACCGCGTAGGTGCCGGGCCGCCACGGCGAAAGGCGCGTGAGGCGGTAGGCCGCGAGCAGCACGAGGCCGAGCACCAGACCTTCGCCGACACCCTCGTAGATCTGCGACGGATGGCGGTAAGGCACCACCGGGGTGCCGTCGGCGCGCGTCGCCGCGCTGACCTTCGCCCAGTCGAGGCGCGGTTCGACGGCGGCCCAGTCGATCTGGCGCCCGTACTGGTCGACATCGCTGAGCCAGGGCCGCACTTCGGCGAACGTGCGCCTGCGGAACGCGACCTGGATGCAGAGTTCGCGGTCGCGCATGGTCCAGGAGTGGCCCAGCCCGAGCTGCGCCATCGCGGCCTCGTCGGTCGGGAACTGCATCGCGCCGAACGTGCCCTTGTCGGTCGGCCGGCCGTACAGCTCGCCGTTGATGAAGTTCGCGAACCGCACCGCGAAGATGCCCGGCGTCACCGCCAGCGACACCGAGTCGGCGAGGCGCCCCCACCCGATCTTGTGCTTGCGGCAGAACAGCCACAACGCGACGGCGACCCCCATCAGCCCGCCATGGAAGGCCAGCCCGCCCTTCCAGACCTGAAGGAACTGCAGCGGGTGACGCAGTGCCGGGTCGTAGAACAGCGCGTAGCCGAGCCGTCCCCCCAGCATCACGCCGAACACGCAGTAGAAGATGACGTCGGCGGCCGCCTCGGGCTTGATCGGCAGGAACCCGGCGCGCGCGAGGCGCACCAGCAGGAACTGCGCGATCACGAAGCCGACCACGTACATCATCCCGTACCAGCGGATGTCGATCGGCAGGCCCGGGATGTCGAGCAGCACCGGGTCCCAGGCGGGGAAGTCCATGGAGTCACGGCACGCTAGCGAGCGCTGCGCGGCTCGCAAGCGCGCCGCATCGCTGCGGTGACGGCGACCCCGCGCGCCGGTATCCTGCCTCGCCCGCGATGGCGACGACCGACCTCCGTTCCCTGCTCGACCCGGCGTCGCTTGCCATCGCCGACCAAGCGATCGCAGAAGTCGGCACCGACCGCCGCACGCTGCCGGTGGCGTTCCCGAGCCTGCCGCGTCGCGTCGGCCGCGAGCGCTGCGGCACCACCCGCGTGCACATCGACGGCGCCGACGTCGACCTCGCGGGCTTCCGCACCTGCGACGTCGCCGCTGCCGTGGTGCTGCGCGCGACCGCCGCCACCGACGCCGAGTGCCTCGACCTGTGGTCGCACGGCGACCTCGACGAACGCGTGATGCTGCTGCGCAGTCTGCACTTCCTGCCGGTCGGCCCGCTGACCGTGCAACTGTTCGGCGAAGTGCAGCGCACCAACGTGGTCTCGCATCTCGAGGCCGCCGTCGGCGACGGCGACCTGTTCGCGCGCACCGCCGGACGCTTCGGCTTCGATCAGGCTGCAGCGAATCGGCTGCTGCTCAAGGTCGCGTTCCTGGACGTCCCGCTCGCCCGGTTGTTCCACGCCGAGCGCACCGCGAACGCCGAGTTGTCGCGCATGCTGCAGGATCTCGCGACCGAACGCGAAGCCGCCGGCCGACCCGTCTGGCGCGACACCTGGCGCCTGATCGGCCGCGCCCCGTGCCCGGGCAGCCTGGCACGACTGCTCGGCGGCATCGAACACGGCGACGACGGCGTGCGCCTCGCCGCCGCCGAGGGGCTGCTCGCCGCCGGCCGGACCGAGTTCGCCGCCCTCGCCGCCGAACGCCTGCCGCGCGAGAGTCGCCCCGCGATCCGCGCGCTGCTGCAGCAGCTCTCCGCCCGCCGCTGACCGCCCCAACGCACCGACCGACGACTCCGATGCTGATCTTCGAACCGCACATCCACATGTACAGCCGCGTCACCGACGACTACGAGCGCATGAGCCTCGCGGGAGTGCGCGCCGTGCTCGAACCGGCGTTCTGGCTGGGCCAGCCGCGCACGCAACTCGGGTCGTTCGTCGACTACTTCGACACGCTGATCGGCTGGGAACGGCACCGCGCGCAGCAGTTCGGCATCTGGCACTTCTGCACGATGGGGCTCAACCCGCGCGAGGCGAACGACGACCGCGTCAACAAGGACGTGCTGTCGGTGCTGCCGCGCTACTGCAGCAAGGATGGCGTCGTCGGCATCGGCGAGATCGGACTCGACGACCAGACTCCGAAGGAGGAGACGTTCATGGCCGCGCAGATCGAGCTCGCGAAGCAGCTCGGGCTGCCGGTGCTCGTGCACACGCCGCACCGCGACAAGAAGAAGGGCTTCGAGCGCTGCATCGCGATCGTCAAGGCGAGCGGCCTGCCGATGGAGCGCGTGCTGCTCGACCACGGCAACGAGGAGACGATCAAGATCACGCGCGACCTCGGCTGCTGGTCGGGGTTCTCGATCTACCCGAACACGAAGATGGACCCTGCGCGCATGGTCGCGATCGTGCTCGAGTACGGCGTCGAACGCATGGTCGTGAACAGCGCCGCCGACTGGGGCGTGTCGGATCCGATGATGGTGCCGCGCACTGCGGTCAAGCTCGAACAGGCCGGCGTGCCGCGCAGCAAGATCGAGCAGCTGGTCTGGAAGAACCCGATCGCGTTCTTCGCGCAGAGCGGGCGGCTCACCGAGGCGATGCTCGCCAAGCCGGCGCGCGCGAACCTGCGCGAGACGTTCGACGGCAACTCGGTGCTGCGCGGTCAGGACCCCGACAAGCTCTAGGACTTCGCGGCGCGGCGACGCGGCGACGCGATCCCCGGCCACGCGTGCCAGCCATCGAGTCGGCGCGGCTCGCCCCCACCGGTCTGCAGCGAGTGCACCGCCAACGAGCCGCCGCGCAGCACCAGCACGACCTCGCGCGTCGCCGCGCGCCAGAGCACGGGCAGGCCTTGCGTGCGGCGCGGCAACACCGACGCGATGCGCTCGTGATCGCGTAGCGTCGGCCGCGCCCAGCCGGTGAAGTCGAGGCAGGCCCGCTCGCTGCGCGCCCACTGCAACCACGGCCGCACGTCGTAACTGCCAGCACCGACCACCGGCATCACGCCGGGCGCGACCGTTCGCCGTTCGAGCGCCTGCGCGACGAACCACGGCGGCAGCCGCACGTGGTGCCGTTCGACGTAGTGCGCGAGCCCGGACGGCCACACGAACGTGCCGTCGCTGACGTCGGCCCGCCCCATCGAGCGTTCGCCGCACGCGAAGCGGCAGTACGACGGCTGCAGCCAGCTCGCCACGCGCCGTCCTGCGCGCAGGTGGCGCAGCACCGCGTCGCGTTCGCGACGGCGCAGGCCGCCGACGAGCCGTTGCGGCAACGGCCATTGGTCCGGCGCCCGGTCGTGGAACCACCAGCCGACCACGACGAGGCGGACGGGTGCTGCGTCGTCGCGCGGGGATCGGGCCACGCACGCACGCTACCGCGCGCAGCACGAGCCGTGCACCGCCGTGCGGCGATCGCTATCCTCCTCGCCCCCGAATGGCCGACCTCGCGCACGAGATCCGACGCCGACGCACCTTCGCGATCATCTCGCATCCCGACGCCGGCAAGACCACGCTGACCGAGAAGCTGCTGCTCTACGGCGGCGCGATCCGCGAGGCCGGCTCGGTGAAGGCGCGTCGCGGCGGCGCCTCGGCGACCTCGGACTGGATGGAGCTCGAGAAGAAGCGCGGCATCTCGATCACCAGCAGCGCCCTGCAGTTCGAGTACCAGGGGCACTGCATCAACCTGCTCGACACGCCGGGCCACCAGGACTTCAGCGAGGACACGTTCCGCACGCTGGTCGCGGCCGACGCGGCACTGATGCTGATCGACGGCGCCAAGGGCGTCGAGCCGCAGACGATCAAGCTGTTCAAGGTCTGCCGCGACCGCGGCATCCCGATCGTCACCGTCGTCAACAAGATGGACCGCCCGGCGCGTGCCCCGCTCGACCTGATGGACGAGGTCGAGAAGGTGCTCGGCATCACGATCGTGCCGGCGACCTGGCCGATCGGTTCCGGCGACGGTTTCCGCGGCGTCTACTCGCTGCGCGACAAGCAGGTGTTCCTGTTCGAGCGCACCGCCCACAACGCGACGAAGGCGCTGGTGCAGACCACCGGCCCCGACGACCCCGCGCTCGCCGAGGAACTCGGCAGCAAGCAGCACCGCCAGTTGCTCGACGACCTGGCGATGGTCGAGACCTGCGTGCAGCCGTTCACGATGGAGGCGTTCCAGGCCCAGAAGATCTCGCCGATGTTCTTCTGCAGCGCGCTGGTCAACTTCGGCGTCGAGAACATCCTGCAGCGCTTCCTCGAGATCGCGCCGCCGCCCGGCCCGCTGCCGACGCTCGAAGGTGCGGTGCCGCCCGACGCGCCGTTCTTCAGCGGCTTCGTCTACAAGGTCGCCGCGAACATGGACAAGATGCACCGCGACCGCATCGCGTTCCTGCGGGTGACGTCCGGCCACTTCGTGCGCGGCATGTCGGCCAAGCACCTGCGCCTGTCGCGCGAAGTGCGGCTGTCGCATCCGCACCGCTTCTTCGGCCAGGAACGCATCTCGATCGAGGAAGCGTTCCCCGGCGACGTCATCGGCCTCATCAACCCGGGCATGTTCCGCGTCGGCGACGTGCTGAGCTCCGGGCCGACGTTCGAGGTCCGCAACTTCCCGCGGTTCCCGCCGGAGATCTTCGCCCAGGTCGCGCCGCGCGAGCCGTCGATGGCCAAGGGCTTCGGCAAGGGCCTCGAGCAGCTCGGCGAAGAAGGCGTCGTGCAGGTGTTCTGGCCGCGCTTCGGCGCGCGCGAGCCGATCCTCGGCGCCGTCGGCGAACTGCAGCTCGAGGTGTTCCAGTGGCGGCTCGAGAACGAGTACGGCGTCGAACTGCGCCTCGATCGCAAGCAGTGGACGCGAGCGCGCTGGATCGCCAACGTCACCGACGAGCTGCTCGAGATCCTGCCGATGGTGGTCAAGGACGAAGCCGGACGCTTCGTCGCGCTGTTCCACTCCGACTTCGAGATCGACTACGCGAAGTCGCGCTACAAGGGCCTCGAGCTGCTCGAGACGCCGCCGGCCGAAGAAGACCGCGGCTGACCGGCGGGCGGCGCGTCAGCGCTTGCTCGGCCGCAGCTCGCCGCCGGGGCTCTTGACCTCGGCGCGCAGGATCGCCTGCTCGATCGACTCGAACAGCGCGGGCACCTGCTGCACCGGTCGCGGCCGTTGCTTGCCGGCGTCGATCGTGAACGTCTTGGCGTCGAGCGGCGGATCGACCACGAGCTCGTCGACGACCAGCCGCTGCAGCACGGCATCGCCGACGAACTGCTCGAGTTCGAGCAACGCCAGGTCGGCGGTGCGGACGAACAGCGTCACCCGGTCGGCCAGCGGCAGCTCGGAGTCCTGCGCGTCGAGGCCGGCCCGCCGCTTGCCCTGGAACCACCGCCCCGCTTGCCCGCCGCGATCCGTCCGCGCTTCCTCGACCAGTTCGAACTGCCGGTGCATCGCCGCCAGCACCGAGCTGCCGAGCGGGGAGGCGGCGCGACGGTCGGACGCGGTTCCAGAGCCCTGCGGCGCCATGCCAGGCAGATCGTCGCGGTGCAGCACCTCGCCGGCCCACTCCAGGTCGGCCACGGTCTTGCTGTCGATCTGCACGAACACTTCGCCGAACGCCGGATCGTCCTCGAGAAGCAGGATCCCAGCCGCCGACTGCACCATCTCCGAACGCCCGCGGACGCCGCTGCCGAACGAGTACTCGAACCGAGTGTGCGTGGCCGGCTGTTCTCCCCGCAGGACACGCAGGCTGCCGCGCGTCGTCACTTCCTCGCCGCCGGGCAGCCGGCCGCGCGTCGACATCGTCATCGTCACGCTGCGCAACTTCGCCTCGGCGGCCCGCATCGCGACCACAAGGTCGCCGATCGAATCGGCTTTGGCCGCCTTGGCATCGCCGGCGGGCGCCTGGCCGGGCAGGCTGTCGAACAGGACGCTGCCGAGCAGCACCGTGACGATTGCGGTACGGTTCATGCTTGCGGCGCGGATCCTACCGAGGCCGGGCCCGCCCTTCGCCCCGCCGATCGCCGAAAACCCACCGCCATGATCGCCACGCCATCGCCGCTCGTCCCGACCGCCCTGCTGCTCTGCGCCCTGCTGTCCGCCGCCCCCGCTCGCGCCGACGAGGTGCGCCTGCACGACGGTCGGGTGCTGGTCGGCAAGGTGGTGAAGAAGGAAGGCCGCCTCGAGATCACCACGCGCGACGGCGTGATCATGGTCGCCGAACAGGACGTCGCGGAGCGCATCGAGGACGACGCCCTGCGGCAGCGTCTGGCCGGCATGGCGCGCGCCGCCGACGACAGCGCCTTCGCGCAACTGCAGCTGGCGACGGCAGCGCACGCCGCGTGGCTCGAGCCCGAGATGTGGCGGCATCTCGATCGCGCCGTGCAGCGCCTCGGCAGCGAACCGCAGAACCAGGGCCTGCAGCGACGCTGCGCCGAGTTCCTGGCTCGCCTCGAACCCGAAGTGCTGCCGCGGCGCTTCCGCACGGCGACGACGAAGGTGCGCGTGCACCAACTGCTCGACGGCCTGCACGCGAGCACGGGTGCTGGCCGCGCGGCAGCGATCGAGGAGCTGCTGGTGCGCGAAGGCGGTGCCGATCCCGATCTGCGCAACGAGGCACGCCGCAACGGCAACCCCCGCCAACGCATCGCCGCGCTGCAGGCGCTGCAGCGCCGCCAGCTCGCCGGCAACGACCGCTTCGTGCTGCGCACGACGGTTCTCGACGGCAGCGCCGCGGTGCGCACGGCGGCCGCCGCGATCAGCCGGCCGACGGTCGACGCCGAGGACGTGCAGTACATGGCGTCGGGCCTGTCGCACCCGAACGCCAAGGTCCGCGTGCGCACCGCCGAGGCCTTCGCCGAACTCGGCCACGCCGAGGCAGTGAAGTACCTGGTGCTCGCCGGCCCGCACGCGGGTGCCGGACTCGCCGGTGGCGGCGGCGAAGGCGTGCGTGGACACATCGCGTTCCTGCAGCAGACCTCCTACATCCGCGACTTCGACGTCGAGGTCGCGCAGGCGGCGATGATCGCCGACCCGAAGGTCGACGTGCTGCAGAGCGGCACCGTGCTCGACGTCACGGTCGCGGGCGTGATCGAGATCCGCACGATCGTTCGCGCCTACCGCGCCGCGATCCAACGGCTGGTGCAGCAGGATCCCGGCGAGGATCCGCGCGCCTGGTCGCAGTGGCTCGACAACCGCACGCCGCCGGTTCCTGCGCCCACGACCGGCAAGTGATGCGGCCGGCGGCGGCCACGCCGCACAAAGCTGTCGGGGAAGGCGGGGCGCCAAGTAGAGTGCGGGCCCGTCCCGCATGAACGCCACGTCCCAGATCGCCGTCGTCGGTCTCGCCACGATGGGCCAGAACCTGGCCCTCAACATCGCCCGCAACGGCTTCCCGGTCACCGTCTACAACCGCTCGCACGACAAGACCGCCGCCACGCTCGCGCGACTCGGCGCCGGCCAGAAGATGGTCGGAGCGAAGACGCCGCAGGAGGTCGCCGCGTCGCTGGTGCGGCCGCGCAAGCTGATCCTGCTGGTCAAGGCCGGGCAGCCGGTCGACGACACGATCGCGTCGTTCCTGCCGGTGCTGCAGCCCGGCGACATGCTGGTCGACACCGGCAACAGCCACCCCGACGACACCGAACGCCGCAGCCGCGAGTTGTCCGCCAAGGGCTTCCGCTTCGTCGGCATGGGCGTGTCCGGCGGCGAGGAAGGCGCGCTCAACGGCCCGAGCCTGATGCCGGGCGGCGAACGCAGCGCCTACGACGAACTCGCCCCGATCCTCAAGAAGATCGCCGCCCAGGTCGACGACGGCCCGTGCGTCACGCACGTCGGCACCGGCAGCGCGGGCCACTTCGTGAAGATGGTGCACAACGGCATCGAGTACGGCGACATGCAGCTGATCGCCGAGTGCTACGACCTGATGCAGCACGTGCTCGGCATGAACGCGACGCAGATGGCCGACGCGTTCGCCGCCTGGAACAAGACGTTCCTCGAGAGCTTCCTGATCGAGATCACCGCGCGCATCCTGCGCGCGACCGACCCGGCGACGAAGAAGCCGATGGTCGACGTGATCGTCGACCGCGCCGGGCAGAAGGGCACCGGCAAGTGGACCAGCGAGATGGCGCTGCGCTACGGCATCCCGGCGCCGACGATGCACGCCGCCGTCGAAGCACGTTGCCTGTCGGCGATGAAGGACCAGCGCGTCGCGGCCAGCAAGCAGTTGCCGGGCCCGGCCGCCAGCGCGCCGATGCCGGCCCTGCTCGAGGCGGTGCGCGACGCCCTCTACTGCAGCAAGATCTGCTCGTACGCGCAGGGGCTCGATCTGCTGGCGACCGCCGACGCCGACAAGAAGTGGGGTCTCGACCTCGGCGAGATCGCGCGCATCTGGAAGGGCGGCTGCATCATCCGGGCCCGGTTCCTGCGCAGCATCCAGCAGGCGTACGGCAAGCAGAAGCAGCTCGGCAACCTGCTGCTCGATCCGGAGCTCGGCGGCTTCCTCGTGAAGCACCAGGCGAACTGGCGCAAGGTCGTTGCGCTGGCGGCCGAGCGCGGCGTGCCGACGTTGGCGATGGGCGCCAGCCTCAGCTACTTCGACAGCTTCCGCCGCGCTTCGCTGCCGCAGAATCTGACCCAGGCGCAGCGCGACCTGTTCGGCGCGCACACGTTCGAACGCGTCGACCGGCCGGCGGGCGAGATGTTCCACCACGAGTGGCCGTAGCGGTCGCGGCAGCCGCCCACGATCTGCGCGCGGCGGCGGCCCTGCGGGCAGGACCCGACGCGTCGGACGCCCAAGGACGCCTGGCGGCGCCGCCAGGCCGCTGGCGCGCGGCCCCGGTCGGGCGCCGGGCACCGCGGGCGATTCTCGAGGCTCGCGGTCACGCTGGCCTCGCCCTGCCGATTCCCCCGGGAGTGGCAGGTGCGGTTGCGCAGCCACGCCCCCCCCCATGGCAACCCAGTCGACCGTCTCCGGCGTGCGCTCCTTGTTGGCCCTGTTGGTGTTGCTGACCGGCGCCACGGTCTTGCCGGCACAGATCGGCTTCCAGATGAGCAGCTACCACGGCGTCACGGCGACGACGCACCAGCTGCAGATCAGCCTGCTGTCGGGGCAGGGCTACCGCCCGATCTCGCTCGCGGTGTCCGGTGGCGCTGCGAACGCCCGCTACTCGGCGGTCTGGCAGCAGGGTCCGTCACCCTTCTGGGTGACCGCGCACGGCATGAGCCACTCGCAGTATGCGACGCAGGCGACGACCTGGGCGAACCAGGGCTACCGCGCCAAGCTCGTCGCCGCCAGCGGCGTCGGCAACGATGCTGTGTTCGCCGCAGTGTGGGTCAACGACGGCGTCGCCGCCGTGCACAACCAGAACCAGACCGCCTCGTTCTTCGACGGCAAGATCGCGTCGGAACGGACCAGTGGTCGGCGCCTCGTCTGTTGCGCCCCATACAACCGGTACGGAACGGACTACTTCGTGACGGTGTTCGAACCCGACGACAGTGAAACCGCCTGGGGTGCCGAGGCCGACGACGACAGCACGCAGTTCAACCATGCGTTCGGTGAGTACGCGCTCGGCCACGGCCGGCCGACCTGGATCGCCACGTCCGACAGCCAACGCTACACGCACGTCTGGCGCGACGATCGCGTCGGCAACTGGTCGGTGGTCGTCGGCCGCACCTCGGCGCAGTTCGACGCCGACAAGGTGACGTTCAGTGGCCAGGGCCTGATCCTCACCTGCATCGCCGCCAGCGGCTACGGCAGCGCCGCCCGCTTCGGCGGCATCTTCCAGCAACGGCTGACGCCCCACACCAGGCCGCTGACGCTGACTGGTCTGGACGTGCCCGAGATGGACGGCTTCGACGACTACGCGGATGACTACATGCAGGCGCACGGGGCGCGCAACGTGTCGATCGCGGTGGCCAGGAACGGGCGCCTGATCTACGCCCGCGGCTACACCCTGGCCGAGCCTGGGCAGTTCGTGACGCAGCCGACGACGCCGTTCCGCATCGGCAGCATCAGCAAGCCTCTGTGCGGCACCGTCATCCACGACCTGATCTCGCGCGGCCAAGGCGGCTTCGGTCTCAACACCAGCATCACCAGCTACCTCGGCATCAGTCCGTATGCATCCGGCGCCCAGAACGCGACGGTGCTGCGGCTGCTGCGCCACACGTCGGGCATCACACCCGATGTCGGTCCGTTCGACGCCCTGGCCCATGCCAATCCGCCCCTGGTCGTCATGCCGGTCGACGAGCGGTACATCGTCAGTTACGCGTGCTCGTTGCCGTTCGGGACGCTCGACCTGTGGAACTACGCGAACACGGGCAACACCGCGCTGGGCCAGGTCGTCGAGCAGGCAACGGGCCAGGCCTACATGACCGCCCTGCGCGATCGCCTGTTCGCGCCGGTAAACACGACGGCGTTGTGGCAGCAGAAGGCGCGCCCTGAGGACTTCGCGCCCGGCGAGGCGCCGTACCACCCTTCAGCGCTCTACCTGCAACCGAGTACCGTGCACTACGACCAGCGCTTGCTGGTCGGCCAGTACGCCCGGGACTACTGGGATTCGGCCGGCGGTGCCGTGTGCTCCGCGGTCACGCTGGCCCGCGTGGTCTCCGGCGCATTCTGCACCGGCAACGACAGCCCGAGCCTGCTGCCAGCCGCGCGAACGGCGGCGCTGGTACGCAGCACGTTTTCGGAAGTAGGCAGCGGTGCCCCGAAGAACTGGACCGACGGCAGCTGGCAGTGGCGGAGTCTCGGCAACGGGCGCTACCAGTACCACCACGACGGCCGCGCCGAGGGATTCGGTGCGCGTTGCTTCTTCACCACCGACGGCCTGTGCGTCGTGATGCTGGCCAACGCCGAAGCCGCGCCGAGCGCAGTCACGCTGCTCGATAAGGCCGACGCGGTCACCACGTGGCCCGACCACGACCTGTTCCCGAGTTACGGCCTGCCGGCGTTCGCGCGCACTCCAGCGCTGACGGGTGCCGTCGTCGCCTCGGTGCCGAACGTGTCCGACACGCCGCTGGTCTACGACGGCCTCTACATCGACCAGGTCACCGGCGTCGAGTTCGATGGCGCGCTCATCACGAGCCAGTCGCCGAGCAGCTGGCACCAGGGGTGGTTCGTGCGGGAATCGTCGACGCGGCTGCGGGTCCACCCGCCGCAAGGCAAGCTGCCCGGCTTCTACCTCGTGCGCGCCTTCTCGGCGTCGGGATTCAGCGTGCAGCAACTCGCCCACCTGTCGCAGGCGACGCAATTCGCCGTCAAAGCCGCCGACACGGTGCCAACCGGCTATCCGTTCGCCGCGATCGTCAGTCGCGGGCCCCATCCCGACCAGTCCTGGGCGGTGCTGACGCTCAGCACGGACCTGCTGCCGACGGTCGTGCCGGACATGGTCAGCCTCGACATCGGCAACCAGTTCCAGAGCCTGCTGATCGCGGATGCGAAGCAGTTCACGACCGCGGCCGGCGCGGTGCGCTGGGACTTCCCGACCATCGCGACCCTGCCGCTGGTGCACTTCCAGGCGGTCGTCGTGAACCTGTCCCTCCCCTCACCCTGGCCGCTGCCGGCCACCGCGGTGGAGACCACGGTGCGCGTGCCCTGACCAGACCCGCGACCGACGCGGGCATCGGTCACTTCTTCGGGCCGTCGGCCGGGGGCGCTGGCGCTGGTGGCGGTGCTGGCGGCGACGCCAGCTTGACCGCTTCGGCGATCGCCGCCTCCGCCGCCGTCAGCGACGCCCCGAGCTGCTTCAGCGCCGCGAGCCGCTCGGCGAGGGCGAACACGCGAGGTCGTAGCTCGCCCTCGCTCGCCGCGACCTGCTGTTCGAGTGCGCCGAGTTCCGCCTGCAGCGCCGTCGACTTCGCCGCCGCCGCGGCGCGCAGCGCTTCCTGTTCGCGCAGCGTCGCCTCGAGCGCGCGCAGCGGCGCCAACTCCGTTTCGATCTGCACCGCGCGCTGCCGCGCCGCCGCCAGATCCTGTTCGGCCGTGTGCAGCCGGTCGAGTTCGAACTGCAACGCCGCAAGCGTCGTCCGCAACTGCGCACCGGCTTCGACCGCACGGCGCTGCGTGGTCGCCAACTCCTGCACCGCCTGCGTGTGGGTCGCGCGCAGCACGGCGGCGTCGCGTTCGAGCCGCTCGCGTTCCACCCGGAGCTCCCCCGCTTCGCGCGCCCGCGCCGCCCGGCTCAGCGTCGTCTCGCGTTCGGCGGCGCACGCCGCGAGCCCGAGCAGCGCCAGCGTGGACCCGGCCACGAAAATCGCTGCGCGGCGCGCCGGCTGGCTGGCTATCATGCTCGCCCTTTTACCCGACCGAACTGCCATGGAACGCACCCTCATCCTGCTCAAGCCCGACGCCGTCCAACGGGGACTCGTCGGCCAGCTCCTCAGCCGCTTCGAACAGAAGGGCCTCGTGATCCGCGCGATGAAGCTGATGCAGATCACGCCGCAGCTCGCCGCCAAGCACTACGAGGCGCACAAGGACCGCCCCTTCTACCCGGGCCTCGTCAAGTTCATGACCAGCTCGCCGGTCGTGGCGATGGTCCTCGAGGGCCTCGAAGCGATCACGATCTGCCGCAACCTGATGGGCAAGACCAACGCCCGCGAAGCTCTGCCGGGCACGCTGCGCGGCGACTTCAGCATGAGCCGCAGCTACAACCTCGTGCACGGCAGCGACGGTCCGGAAGCGGCGGTGCGCGAGATCGGGCTGTTCTTCCCCGAGGGCGTCGTCGCCTACGAACGCAGCACGCTCGACTGGTGCTACGACCCGGTCGAGGAACGGAAGAAGTAGCGCGCGCATGGCGACGACGGGCCAGCCGCTGCGCGGCCTGTCGGCCGCCGAGCTCGCCGCGGCGTGCGCCGAGCTGCAGTCGCTCGCGGGTGCTGAAGTCGTCGACGTCGTTCGCGCCGTTCGCACCCCCGCCGACGACGACCTGGTACTCGTGCTGGCGCCCAGCGCTGGCTCCGGCGCTGGCAAGCAGTTCGTGCACGTCGTCGTCACCGGCCCGACCGCGCGCCTGTGCCTGACCACGCGGCGCTGGCCGAAGGGCGCGCTGCGGCCCGCTCCGCACCTGCCGTTGGCGGGCGCGCGCTTCGTCGGCGCCGAGCCGATCGCCGGCGAACGCATCGCCGTGCTGCGCTTCGCGACGCCGAGCGGCGAACAGCGCCTCGTCGCCGAACTGTTCGGCACGCGCGGGCTCGTGGCGCTCACCGACGCCGACGGTCGTGTGCTGCACACCTCGCGGCCGGTGCAGACGGCCACGCGCCGCCTCGCCGAAGGCGACCGCTACACGCCGCCGCCGCGCGACGGCACAGCGAGGCCATCGGCGCCGACGGGCCGGTTCGCGCCGCCGGTGCTCGCCGCGATCGACGCGCACTTCACGCGCGTGGACCTGCTGGCAGCGGCGCACGAACGCAGCGAACGGCTGTCGCTGCGCGCGCGCCGCGCGGTCGTACGAGCGCGCGCCAAGGTCGACGGCATCGCCGGGCAGCTCGCCGACGTCGGCCGCGCCGCCGGGCTGCGCGAAACCGCCGACCTGATGCTCGCCTACCAGCACGGCGTGCGACGCGGCGCGCCGTCGATGACGGTGCCGCATCCCGAACGCCCCGACGAGCAGATCGTGATCCAGCTCGACCCGGCCCGGCCGGTCGTCGTCCAGGCGCAGGCGCTCTACGAGAAGGCGCGCCGCCTCGACGACAGCCGCGCCGTCAACGAAGGCCGCCTGCTGCGCGCGCAGCACGAACTCGCCGGCGCCGAGTTGGCCATGAGCGATGCCGAAGCGATCGCCGCACAGCTCGCGACCCTCACCGGCGACGCCGCCGACCTGCACGAACGGCTCGCCGCACTGCCGTTCCCGCCCGAGTCCCCGTCGTCCGGCGAGACGAAGCGGGGCCCGAGCCGGCCCCGCGACGCCGTCACGCGCGGCGAAAACGTCCGCCGCTTCGTCTCCGCCGAGGGCTACCCGATCTGGGTCGGTCGCAACAACGAACAGAACGACCGCCTGACCATGCGCCTCGCCAACGGCAACGACCTGTGGCTGCACGTCGGCGGCGGCCGCGCCGGCTCGCACGTGATCGTGCGCCTGCCGAAGCAGAAGACGGCGAGCCTCGAGACGCTGCTCGACGCGGCGACGCTCGCCGTGCACTTCAGCAAGGCGCGCGGCGAGCCTCGCATCGACGTCGTCTACACACCGAAGAAGCACGTGCGCAAGCCGAAGGGGCTGCCGGCGGGAGCCGTGGTGCCCGCGCACACCAAGACGATCACCGTGCTCGCGGACCCGGCCCGACTGCAGCGGCTGCTGGCTTCGGCGGACCCCGAGGAAGGCGAGGGCGACGCCCCCCGTCCCTAGAATGATGGCCATGCGCCACACCCTGTTGGCCTCCGTGCTCGCCGCCACCGCGGCTGCCCAGACCCCGGAACTGCTGATCGGGCGGCTCGGCAACCCCGAGCACGGCGAAGCCGCCGAGGTGGCGCTGGTAGCGCTCGGCGAACGCGCCGTGGCGCCGCTGCAGCGCTGGTTCGAGGCCGTGGACCCCAAGGACGGCCAGGAGCGGACCAAGTTGCTCGCCGCCTTTCGGGTCGTCGACCTGCTCGGTCCGGTGGCCGCACCGCTGGCCAGCAGCCTCGACGACCTGGAGCCGGACGACCGCGCGCTCAGCACCAGAATGCTCGACGCCCAAGCGAGCCTGGCGCCGTTCGGCGACGGACGCCCGTGGCACGAGGCCTTCCACCGATCGTTCCACGGCCATGGCGACGACAACGACGACCAGGCAGGGCGCATGGGCGCGCACTACCGGCACGCGACCCGCGGCGAAGTCCAAAGACAACTCGACGCCGAGACCGCGTTGCGGCTGCTCACCGCGAACCGGGTGTTCGCCCGCGAGGTGGCGGCCGAGGTCCTGGCCACCGCCGGTCACCGCGACGCCCTGGCGCGGCTGGGCGAGCGGCTGCGTGACCGCACGCCGCCGGAGGGAAGCGACGCGCTGCGACACAACGGCTTCGTGGTGCCGCTCACCGACCGCTTCGCGTTGCGCGCCAGCGACGCGATGATCCACCTGGCCCCGGACGATCCACGCACCGCGATCGCCTGGGCAACCCGCGCCGCCGTGCATCCGCATCGGGTGACGCGACTCGACGCACTGCGGCACCTCGCCCGCTTCGGGCCGGACGCCGCCGACGGCGTGCCCGAACTGGTCGAGATCGCCGAGCGGCCCGACGAAGCGCTGGCCGCCGAAGCGCTCAAGGTGCTCGGCATGACCGGCGACGCGGCAGCGCCGTTCGTGCACCGCGTCGAAGCGCTGATCGCCCGCGGCGGCCCCGTCGGCAAGCTCGCCACCGGGATCGTGACGCGCCTGCGCGCCGCCGGCGTGCGGTTGCCCGCCCCACCACCGCCGCCACCGAACGCCGCGGTCGTCGCCGCCGTCGAGGCTGCGGCCAAGGCGCTGCGCGACGGCGACGATCCCCAGACCCCCGCCTTCACGGCAACGCTGCGCGCCGACGCCCAGCTTGCCTGGCCAGCCTTGCTCGCGCGCGTGCGGAACGAACGGGCGAAAGTCCCCGACGCCGTCATTCGTCTGCTGGTCGAACTGGCGCCGCGCCGGAGCCAGTCCGAACGCGAGACGCTGCGCTTCGCGATCGCCTCGTTGGCGACCGACAACTGGCACGCGCCGATGATGTCGTCGTACTCGGGCGGCGAGGACCTGAGCCCGCTGCGCGCCGAGATCTACGGCGAACTGCTCGTGCCGCCCGGCACGGCCATCGACGGACTGGCCGAGCTGCTCACCCACAAGAACACGACCGTTCGCCTCGCCGCCGCGCGCCGGGTGCACGCACGCGCGGCGGAGATCGCCGCCGACACACCCGCCACACGCGAGGCCATCGTGAGCGCACTGCGGAGCGCCGCCGCTGGGGACATCCCCACCAAGTGCCCCTTCGAGTTGGCCCCCGGAGGCGATCACGAACTCGAGTGCAACCTCGGCGACGCGCTGAAGGTCGCGGTCGCGGCAGCACTCGCAGCCTGCGCGCCCGAACCGCCGCCCGCCGGCAAGTAGCTCGCCGACCGTCCCGGGCGCGGCTACCGTCCGCCGCCCATGGACTGGATCTACCTGCCCGACGCCTGGGTCGCGCTCGGCACGCTGACGTTCCTCGAGATCGTCCTCGGCATCGACAACCTCGTCTTCATCTCGATCCTGACCGGCCGGCTGCCGAAGGAGCAGCAGCACGGGGCTCGGCGGATCGGCCTCGGCATGGCGATGGCGATGCGCGTCGCTCTGCTGTTCTCGCTGAGCTGGCTGATGGGCGTCACCGAGCCGCTGATCACGCCGTTCGGCAAGCCGCTGTCGCTGCGCGATCTGATCCTGCTGGCCGGCGGCCTGTTCCTGATGTGGAAGAGCGTCACCGAGATCCACCACAAGCTCGAAGGCGAGAACGAGGTGCTCGGCAAGGGCGCCCGCACGTTCGGCTCGGTGCTGGTGCAGATCGCCGTGCTCGACCTGGTGTTCTCGCTCGACTCGGTGATCACCGCCGTCGGCATGGCGCAGCACATCGCCGTGATGGTGATCGCGGTGCTGATCTCGGTCGGCGTGATGATCGCGTTCGTCAACCCGATCTGCGCGTTCGTCGAACGCCACCCCACGGTGAAGATGCTGGCGCTGAGCTTCCTGCTGCTGATCGGCTTCACGCTGGTCGGTGAGGCGTGGGGCATGCACATCCCGAAGGGCTACATCTACTTCGCGATGGGCTTCGCGATCCTCGTCGAGTTCCTGAACATGAAGCTGCGCAAGTCTGGCCAGGCGGTCGCCCTGCACGGCCCCGAGAAGGAAGCATGAACGGCCGCTGGTGCCTCGCCGCGTTGGCACTCGTGGCGGCAGCCGCCGCCACGGCGCAGGCGCCTGGTCCCGGCGCAGCACCGCCGCTGCCCGATCTCGGCCCGGCAGCGGCCGTGCCCGACGGCGCACCGCCGCACCTCGCCCGCATCGACCGCGACGGGCTGCGCACGCACGCCTACTGGCTCGCCGACGACGCTCGCGCCGGTCGCCACACGACGAGCAAGGGCCAACAGGCGACGGCGAAGTACGTCGCCGACGCGTGGAAGAAGCTCGGCCTGCGCCCGCTCGGCGACAAGAAGGGCTACCTGCAGGAGTACCCACTGCAACGCACCTGGCTCGATGCCACGACCGCGTTGTCGTTCGGCACCACGAAGATCACCGCCGACTTCGCCGTGCTCGCGGCCGGCGAGACCAAGGCTGCGCTCGGCGGCAAGTTCGTGTTCTGCGGCAACGGCGCCCCCGGATCGGTGCCGACCGGACTCGCGGGCAAGCTGCCGTTCGTGGTGTTGCACGGCGCGGGCCGCCCGGGCGGTGCGGGCGGCGACTTGCAGGCGGTGCAGCGCTACCTCGACATCGCCGAGCAGCTCGCCAAGCAGGGCGCCACGGCCGGCATCGTCTGCCTGCTCAGCGACGACAGCGCGCTCGGCAACACGCTCAACTACCGGGCCCTGCTGCCCGACCACGCGCGCCTGCGCTACGGCAACGGCGGCGGCGGCGGCCGCGGCGCCAGCGTCGCCGTGCCGCTGTTCGTGGTGTCGGGCGCGCAGAGCCGGCTCCTGCTCGCGCACGTCGGGCTCGAACTCGACGACAACGGCGCTGCGGTCGGCCAACCGAAGAACGACAAGGCCACCGGCAAGCTGAACATCGTCGTCAAGGAGGACGACAAGGCCGTCGGGACCAACGTCGTCGCGGTGCTCGAGGGCACGACCAAGAAGAGCGAAGCGGTCGTGATCTCGGCCCACCACGACCACGTCGGCCGCCGCCTCGACGGCGACGTGTTCAACGGCGCCGACGACAACGCCAGCGGCACCGCGGGGCTGCTCGAACTCGCCGAAGCGTTCGCGACCGGCGGGCCGCGGCCCGAGCGATCGATCGTGTTCCTGTCGGTCAGCGGCGAAGAACTCGGCCTCTGGGGCAGCGACTGGTACGCCGCGCACCCGACCTGGCCGCTCGACAAGATCGTCGCCAACGTCAACATCGACATGATCGGCCGCGCCGGCAAGGCCGACGGCGGCAAGTTCGCGATGCAGATCACGCCGAGCCACCAGCACGAGAAGTACTCGACCATCGTGCGCGACGCCGTCGGCCTGGCCTCGCACTTCGGCATCACCTTCACGAGCGGCGACACCTACTACCAGCGCAGCGACCACTACAACTTCGCCAAGAACGGCGTGCCGGTGGTGTTCTTCTGCGACGGCGAGCACCCCGACTACCACCAGGTCACCGACACCGCCGACCGCCTCGACTACGTCGGCATGGAGGCGGTGGCGCGGCTCGCGTTCTGGACCACCTGGCAGGTCGCGAACGGCAAGGGCCGCCCGCAGGAACTCGGCAAGCAGCCGCAGTGGTGAGCGGCTCGCTCAGCGATCGCGCAGGCCGCCGCGGCGCGGCTCGACCACGACGAGGTCATCGGCGGTGTCCAGCGTGCCGTCCTGGCCGACGCTGACCGCTTCCCATCGGCTGCCCGTCGGCCGCTTGCGCAGCAGGTAGTCCTTGCCCCACGGGTCCGTCGTCGGCCCGGCGTAGACCGCCGTGCCATCGTCCGCCTTCGTGGCGGCGAGTTCGGCGACGCTCGGAACCTCGCGCGAGGTCATGCCGCCGGTGCGCCACTTGCCGGCAGCCGCAGCGAGCGCCGTCAGTTCTTCCCGCGCGCGCCGCCTCAGCTTGATCAGCTCGCGGTCGTACTTGACGTCCGGACGCTTCTTGCAGTCCCACGCGACGATCCACTCGTGCGCGATCTTGCGGAAGCCGAGGTCCTCGACGATCCGCCGCTCCATGTGCGGGAAGTGCGCGGCGCCGTAGTAGATGCCGATGCGCTTGCGGCCCGCGCGCAGTTCCCGCTGCAGCACCTCGAGGCACTTCTCGTTACGCCCCTCGAGCAGCGTGCTCGCCTTGCCGCCGGCCATCAGCACTTCCGCCTGCTCGAGCTGCGCGGCGAACGTCATGCGCAGGGTGTGCCGGCCCTCGCCGCTGCGGAACGCCTTGACGAGGTCGAACGGTGGCGGCGGCTCGGCGGCCGCGGCGGCGGCCTGTTCGGCCTGCTGGCGCATGCCGGCGACCATCATGTCGAACATCGTCGACAACAGGCTTTCGCCGCGCTCGGCCATGCTCTGCTGGAACTCCTGCGGCGTCATGTCGGCGTGCACGAAGTTCTGCGCCTGGTAGTCGATCTCGTCGAGCTGGAAGCTCAGCTCCATCGAGTTCTTCATGCCCTTCTGCAGCAGCGAGATCGGGTTGAAGCCCTCCTCCTCGCGGTGCTTGTCCGGGCGATGGTCGGGCGGCGCCACCAGTTCGTAGAGCAGCACGTCGCAGGTCGTGAAGCGGTCGTTCAGCGTCGCGTAGCAGGCCGCGTCGGCGATGTGCACGGCGCCGAACAGCACCAGCGTCACACCATCCTTCTCGTAGGTGGTGATCGCGGTGTCGAGGTGTCCGCCGTCGTCGACCTTGACGAACCGCACGAAGTCACTCGGCGTCTTGTCGGGTGCATCGCCCGCTTCCTGGCAGGCGACGACCAACGGGAGGAACGCGGCGGCGGCGGCCGTGCGGAACATGCGCATGCAGCGATGATGCTCGCCGCAGCACCCGCGGACAAGACGCCCTACTTCGCGACCGGCCACGCCAGCACCTGGCCCGCCGCGAGCAGCCGCTCGCGCAGTTCCGCGTACGGCACGTCGTGCAGCGCCACGCCCCGCTCGAGCGCCAAGGCGCCGGCGATCACCGCCGACTCGGCGAGCACCATGAACACCGGCTCCATCCGGATCGAGCCGAACGCGATGTGCGTGCTGCTGACGCTCACCGGCACCAGCAGGTTCTCGGCGTGCGCACGCTGCGGCAGCAGCGCCCGGTACGAGATGCCGTACGGAGCCGGCACCCGCACCTGGACGTCGCCCTCGTTCTTCACGCTGCCGTCGGCGGCGACGTAACGCTGCGTGTTGTGGCTGTCCATCGCGTAGGCGCCCATGCCAACCGGGTCGGCGACGACCTCGCGTCCCATGCAGTGGTGTTCGGTGACCACCAGTTCGCCGACGAGCCGCCGTCCTTCGCGCACGTAGAGCAACGGCGGCCAGTGGCCGGTCGCCACGAACTCGTCCTTCGCCAACCCGTAGCGCTGGAACTCGGCCCGCACCTTCGTCGGTACGCGTGGGTCGTTGGCCAGCGTCCACAGCAGGCCCTCCTGGTAGCGGCGATGCGCGGCGGCGAGGCGCGCGCGCGTCTCGTAGTCGGCGGTCGGCCACTCGTCGCTGGCGCCGATCCAGTCGGTCGAGAACGCGCCGTTGTTGTTCGTGTCGGTCTTGCCGTTCGGCATGCCGACCGGGTGCCAGGGCGCCAACGTGCTGCCGGCCTCGAAGTGGCGCAGCAGCAGCTCGTAGTCGCGCGCGTCGTAGCCCGCGGGCTTCGTCCACGGCACGCGGTTCTCGGGCACGTCGGTCGTGCAGAGCCGGAAGCAGTAGGCCTGCACGCGCCCATCGCCTGCCCCCTCGACGCCTGGGCCGCCGACGTGCACGCCGGGCAGCAGCCCGCTCGCCGGGTCGCCCGGAACCACGTACGGATCGACGCGCGCCGTGAACTGGTGGTGCACGGCGTTCTTGGTCTGCACGCCGTTCAACGTCTCGCCGTACTGCGCGTTGGACTCGCGGCCGACGGTGAACGCACAGCCGGCGGCGGCGAACAGGTCGCCCTCGTACGTGCAGTCGACGAACAGCCGCGCCCGCACGACACCGCCGTCCTCCGTGCGCAGCGCGCGGATCCGGGCGCCGTCCTTCTCGACCCCATCGGCCGAGCGGTCGAGCCGCGCCGCGACCGGGACCACGCCGACCTCCGCCAGCATCGCCGCGAGCGTCGCGCTCGCCACGCTCGGCTCGAACGTCCACGCCGCATCGCCGCCCGGCTCGTGGCCGCGACTCTTGAACGCGGCCCTGGGCTGCCAGGTCCACGCCTCGGGTCGGTCGTAGTGCGCGCGCAGTCGCCGATAGAACTGCCGCGACAGCCCGCCGATCGCGTCCTTGTTGCCGACGTCGGTCGCGCCGAGACCCGACGTGGTCAGCCCGCCGACGAGTCCGTCGCAGTCGATCAGGACGACCGACAACCCGCGCTGCGCGGCGGCGACCGCCGCGACGACGCCGGCCGCCGTCGCGCCGTAGACGCAGACATCGCAGTCGGCCGCGGGCCTGGGCGGCGCCGACCGGCAAGCTCCGAACCACATCGGGATAGAAACGCACGCCAGCAGCAGGATCGTCTTCATGGTTCGCGCAGCACGTAGATCGAGATGCTCTCGTCCTTCGGCCCGACCCAGCACGGCAGGTGCAGGGCCAGGCGGCACTCGGCTTCGATCGCGGCACGGATCGCGCCGTCGACGCCGGGGTACTTCGTCTCGTCCGCGAGCCGCTGTTCCTGTTCTTCGAGTTCGGGCCCGGTCACCACGAATGCGAGCAGCGCGCCGTCCGCCTTCGCTTGCTGGCGATGCCAGGCGACGTGGTTCTTGGCTCCGGGCTCGTGGGCGCTCTGCTTGAAGTGGTCGACGCCCTGGCCGACCGTCCAGTCCATCAGCGGCACGATCTGGTTCGATTGGTATTCCGGCGGCACGACGAACCGCCACTGGCCCGGCCGCAGGTACCACAGCATCGACGGGTGGTTCGTGGTGCCGACATGGATCGGCCGACCGCCGGCCTGCTGCTGCAGGAAGGCCGCCGCCTCCGGCCAGCGGGCGCGCTGGCCGTGTTGGGGGCCGTGGTAGTCGACGAGCTGCACGCAGAGTTCGATCACGAGCAGTGCTGGCACCACGCCGACGCGCAGCGTGCGCGCCCACGACCGCGCCCGCATCGCGCGGCCGATCGCTTCGCCGAACTGCATTGCCGCGAACGCCGCGAGCCAGACCACGATCGGCAGCGCGCAGATCGCGTAGCGCGCGGTGGTCAGCACGACCTTGGCGCCGAGCGCGAACAGCACGGCGAGCGGCAGCAACGACAGGCTGCCCAGCAGCACCGCGCGCTCGCGGCCGCCGACGCTGCGCAACAGCCACAGGCCGACCACCGCGAGGACCAGCAGCAACGGCCGGAACCAGAACCCGGTGGTCTGCACGAAGTGCAGCAGCGACGCGCGGTCCTTGCTGCGCAGGAAGGCCTGGAACGGCGACCAGTTCTCGACGGCCCACGGCAGCACGAAGCCGACCAGCACGATGCCGACCAAGCCCCAGACAAGACCACGGCGGCCGAGGCGAACGCGGCGCAACACCAGGAACGCCACGAAGCCAACCGCCAGCAGTCCGCCGGTCGCGTGGCTCACCGTCCCGATCGCGATCGCGAGCCACGTGCCGAGCAGGTCGCGCAGCCGTTCGCGCTGCGCGTAGGCCAGCGCCCGGTCGGCGACGACGACGGCCGCCAACACGACGAACACGTAGCCGCGCGCGTTCTGGCTCCAGAACACATGCCACGGATGCACGGCCAGCAGCAGGGCGGCGAACACCGCGGCCGACGCGCCGACGAGACGACGACCGCACAACGCCACCAGCGGTACGGTCAGAACGCCGGCGATCACGAACGGCAGCCGCAGATCCGCAGCGGTCTCGCCGATCCAGCCCAGCGCCAACAGGCCGCGCAGCAGGAAGAACGACAGCGAGTAGAGCACGCGGTCGGTGGCGAGGAAGCCCTCGGGGCCGTGCAGCGGCATCGTCGCGTCGCGCCAGGTGTGCGCTTCGTCGACCCACATCCCGTAGTCGCCAAGGCCAATGGTGCGCACGACGGCCGCCAGCGTGGTGATCGCGAGCAGCAGCAGCCAGTGGCGGGCGCGCAGTGCCGTCGGGTCCCGATCCGCCGGCGCGAGCAGGGCCTTGTCGGGCGGTGGCGGCGGATACGGCACGCGCGCCACTGGATAGCGCAAGCCCACAGAGAAGGCACGAAGTTCCACCAGGGCGGCGTTGACGCCCACGCGCGCCGTGTCTGCAATCGCGCCTCGCCATGGCCCTCATCCGCTGCCGACTTCTCGCCGTTGCCTGCGTACCGATGCTCGTCGTGAGTGCACCCGCGCAGGATGCCGCCCTGCGCGGCTTCGATCCGGTCGCGCTGGTCGGCGGCAAGGAGCTCGAGGGCAAGCCCGAGTTGACGGCCGACCACGGCGGCTTCCGCTACCGGTTCGCGACCGACGAGAACCGCGCCGCGTTCGCCGCGAGTCCCGAGCGCTACGAGGTCCAGTTCGGCGGCGCGTGCGCCCGCATGGGCCCGTTGAGCGGTGCGGGCGACACCGGTCGTTTCCACGTGCACGCCGAACGCATCTACGTGTTCGCCAGCGACCAGTGCCGCGACGGCTTCAAGAAGAAGCCCGAGGCGTTCCTGCCGCAGGACGAACCAGCACCGACTCCGAGTGCGGACGCCGTCGAGGCCGGCAAGGCGCTAGTGCGTCGCGCCGCCGAGGCCCACGGTGGTGCCAAGCGGCTGCAGGCCTTGCGCACCCTGAAGTTCCAGCGCAGCACCGCGAACGGGAACACCACCGAACTGGTGCGCACCAGCGTGCAGTTCCCCGACAGCTCGCGCGTCGACCAGGACTTCCTGCAGGGCGACAAGGTCTGGCGCTACGCCCGCGCCGTGGCGCCCGGCGGCTCGTTCTTCGCCACCCAGGGCACCGGGCGGCCGATGGCGCCGTCTGCCGAGCGCGAGATGCGTCGCGACCTCGCACGCGAACCGCTGCTGGCGCTGCGTGCCGCCCTGGACGGCGGCGCGTTCGTGCAACCCGCCGGCAAGCGCACGGTGCTCGGCATCGACGTCGAGGAGGTCGCGATCTGGTGCGACGGCTACACGACGACGCTCGGCCTCGACACCGACGGTCGGGTGCGCACGGCCCGCTGCCGCGCGCGCGGCGGCAGCCTGTGGTTTGGCGCCCTCGAGCTGCGCTTCGACGACCTGCAGACACACGGCGGCGTGCTCGTGCCGAGCACCGTGGTCGCCAGTTTCGACGGCAAGCCCGACGCCGCGTTGAGCGAACGGCGCCAGGAGATCGCCGTCGACGAGGACCTGCCGGCGGGCATGTTCACCGCGCCGAAGTGAGCGCACGCCACCGATGCGCATCCCCGTCGCGCTCCCCCACGCCTACCGTCTGCTGAACCACGGTCCGACGACGCTGGTGACGACGGCGCACGGCGGCCGCGCGAACGTGATGGCCGCGGCGTGGGTGATGCCACTCGACTTCGACCCGCCGAAGTTCGCGGCGGTGGTCGCGGCCGACACCTGGACGCGCGAGCTGTTGCTCGCTTCCGGCGAGTGCGTGCTGCACGCGCCGACCACGGCGCAGGTCGACCTCACCTACGCGGTCGGCTCGCGCAGCGGCCGCGACGGCGACAAGTTCGCGGCGCTGGCGATCGCCACCGAACCGGCGAGCCTCGTGCAGGCACCGCTGGTCCGCGGTTGTGCGGCATGGCTCGAGTGCCGGCGGTTGCCCGAACCGGCCCTCGAAGCCGCGCACGACCTGTTCGTACTCGAGTGCGTCGCCGCCTGGGCCGACGACGCGTTGTGGTCGGGGGGCGGCTGGCGGTTTCCGGCCGACGGCCCACGCACGATCCACCACGAGAAGGGCGGCCGCTTCTTCGCCACCGGCGATCCCGTCGCCGCCCGCCGCTGAAAAAGCCCACCGCGGTGCAACCTGCCCGGGGGGAGGCGTGGTAGAGCACGCACCGCATGCCGGCCATCGTGCTGCCCCCCACCGAAGACCAGGCATTCGCAGCGATGCTGCAGCGGATGACGCCGGCCGTGCGCGCCTTCCTGCTGCGCCTGTGCGGCCAGGCCAGCGATGCCGACGATCTGGTGCAGGAGACGCTGGCCAAGGTGTGGCGCCACCGCGCGACGTTCGACGCGAGCCGGAACGGCGAGGCGTGGCTGCTGCAGGCGGCGTTCCGCTGCTTCTGCGACCACCACCGCCGGCGCCAACGGGCGCCCGCCGCCGCGGTCGATCCTGAGGTCGCCGCAGCACCCACCGCGCCGTGCGCCGTCGAACTGCGCGACGAACTCCAGCACCGGCTGCGCCGCCTCGATCCGCTGGCGCAGGCGCTGCTGATCGGTTTCCACCGCGACGGACGCTCGCTGCGCGACCTCGCCGCGGCGCACGCGCTGCCGCTCGGCACCGTGAAGTCCTTGCTGCACCGCGCGCGCCTGCGCCTGCAAACGGAGCAACCATGATCCCGGACGAACCGACGTTCCTCGCGCGGCTGCACGCCGCCCTCGACGCGCGCCGCGACCCGTTCGCCGACGACGAACTGGTAGCGTGGCTCGACGCGAATCCGGACTGGCTCGACCGCACGGCGCGGCTGTGCGCCGACGTGCGCGCGCTCGCCACCGCAGCCCCGTCCCGTGCCCGCAGCGGTCGCCGACGCGTCCTGCCCATCGCCGCGACGTTGGCCGCCGCAGCACTCGCCGTCTTCGTGCCGTGGACCACGTCGGATCCCGCCGCACCGGCCGGGCGTCTGCTCGCGGCCGAACTCACCGTCGCCCCCCAGCGTGCGCATCTGGCCGTCGGCGTCGCCGAGCGCGAAGTCCTGGTCGCGTACGGCACCAGCCATCTCACCAGCAAACGCGTCCGCACCCTGCCACGATGAACCCCCTCCTCCGATACGGCGTCCCGCTCCTCCTGACTGCGGCCGTAGGCGCACAGCGCCTGCCGCTACCCGACGGCAGCGACCGCATCGTGCAGTTGTTCGACCTGCAACGACTGCAGAGCGACAAGCCCGCAACGCCGGCGAATGCGGTGCCGATGCCCGGCTTCCGCCGCGAGGCCGTGGACGAAAAGCCGACGCTCGGCGTCGCCGACGTGATCGCGCGCTTCCTCGAACCGCCGCTCGGGAACGACGACGCTCTGACCCAGCTCGGCACCCGTTGGCTCGCCCTGCTCGGCTCGCCGCGCCAGGCGGCGAGCGCCGAACGCCTGTTCGACCTCGCGACGAAGCGGCGTGAGCAACCGATCGACGTCACCATCGTGCTGTGGACGGTGCCCGACGAGCTCTTCCGGAAGCACGTGCAGGAACGGCTCACCGCCGCCACGCGCGGCAACCAGGTCGCCTACGAAGCCGTGCTCGGCAAGCCGGCTGCCGGCGAACTCGAACGAAGCCTCGAGAAGGCGTCGGCCGAGCAGTTGCACGCGCCCGGCATCTCGGTGTTCCCCCTGCAGCCGGCGATGATGTCGGTCGTCAACCAGACGTCGTACGTGAAGGACTTCGCGGTGACGCGCGTCGGCGACAGGATGATCGCGGATCCGATCATCGACATCGTCTGGGACGGCGTGCGCAGCGAGGTCGTCGCGACGTTCCTGCCCGAGGGCGCGATCGGGCTGGCGTGCGACTTCACCGTGCAGGAACTCGAGCGACCGATCGCCGAGTTCAAGACCACGATCGGCATCGACACCCCGGTGACCGTGCAGCTGCCGAGCACCAGCACCACGCGGTTGCAGCAGACCGCCGTGCTGACCGACGGCGCGATGGTCGCGCTCGCCTCGCGTCGCGTCGACGGCAGCTGGATCCTGGCGACGGTGCGCGCGGTCAGCGACCGCTGAGGTGCAGCGGGCCGGGTTCGTGGTTGTCGCCCGCCCGCAGGATCGGCAACGGCGCGACCACGAGCCCGTGCTCGGCATGGAAGGCGGCGAGGCGGAACGCCACTCCGGGCGGCAGGTCGTCGAAGGCGTAGCGGCCGAGTTCGTCGCTGCGCCGTGACAGCGCCGGCCAGGGCGGCTCGCCGGCGCGCGGCTCGCCGGCGGGCGGATGCCACTGCTGCCACGCGGCGAGCAGGGCATCCGGCAGCGGCCCGATGCCGACCACGAACACGAAGGCACCCGCGAGCGGATCGCCGTTCTTCCCGCGCACGACGCCGCGCACCGCCGCCGGCCGCTGCAGCACGACGCGCAGGCCCGCCCGGATCTGGTGGGCTCGCAGTTCGACCGCTAGCCCGGCGCGTGCGTAGCCGGGAACCTGCGCCGTGACGAGCCAGCGCCCGGCGGCGAGGCCGGTCTCGTGGAAGCGCGTCCAGGAGCCATCCGGCATCTCCTTCTGCTGCGCCACCGACGAAGGGGCGATGCCGTCGAACGGCCATGACGAACCCTCGGCCGCGAGCCGCTCGACCTCGACCTGGAACGGCCCGTAGGCGACGACCTCGCCGGTCGTGCCGTCGACGAGCTCGCCGTGCAGTTCGGCGAGGTGGTCGCCGATGTCGCGTTCGTCGTCGTGTTCCTTCAGCCGCAGCGCCACGGGTTGTTCGCCGGGGACGACGCCCGAACGCGCGGCCGGCGACGTGGCGCCATCGCCACGCGCGTGCACCGTGAACGGGCCGGGCCCGAGCCCGCGGAAACGGTGGCTGCCATCGGGTTCGGCGGCGCCCGCGAACACGAGCCCGGTCCGCTCGTCCTCGAGCCACGGCGCGCCCCATTCGAGGGCACGCCCGGACACGGTCGTCACGACGACGCGCAGTTCGGCACCCGGTGCGAGCACGACCGCCGTCACGCCGGGAATGCCGCTGTCGACGCGCATGCGCCGATGCTCCGAGGTGCGCTGCCTGTTCCTGCCGTCGACGAACAACCACTTCGAACCGATGCCGCGCCCACGCAGCAGCGCGCGCCCATCGGCGCCACTGCTAGCGCTCGCTTCCGGCTGCGCCATGCCGAGGCGCGGAGCGGGTTCGACCCCTGCGTAGAGGTGTACGTCGACGCCGTCGAGCGGCATGCCCGCTTCGTCGCGCACCTCGACGACGTGTTCGTACTGCGAGGTCGCGGTGCCGACGGCCGGAGGCAGCACGAGCTGCAACGGGCGCGCATCGGCGGGCGGCGGGAACGCGAGCTCGCCGCTGGTCAGCAGGTCGCGTCCGTGTTCGCTGACGACCACGCGGACGGCGCTCGGGCGCAGCCAACCCGCCCGCGCCGTCACCACGAACGCGCCGCGGGCGTCGGTGGTCGCCGGTTCGGCGAGTTCGAACGCCTTGTAGCCGCCGGCGGCGACCACGCGCACCTTGGCGCCCACCACCGGCCACGCGTCGGCGTCGTGCACCGTGCCGGTGAGCGTCGCGACGGGGTCCGCCGGATCCTGGGACGGGTCCCGCGCCGTGGGTGCCGCGGCCGGCACCACGACCGCTTCGCGGCCAGCGACCGACGCCGGCGGATCCTGGGGCGCTTCGGCCGACGCGACGCTGCGAGCGACTCCCACCGGCGGAACGGCCACCGACCCGTCGCGCCACGGCTGCCACGCCAGCAAGGTCACGCCCACGACCGCACCCGTGGCGATCGCCCATCCGGCGATGCGGCGCGCGACGCCGACGGCGAGAGCGGGAGCGTTGGCGCCGAGCGCGAGCAGGCGCGACTCGAGCCCCGCGGGCGGCGGCGTCGCGTCGGCGTGCGCGAACAGCCCGCCCATCGCCGCGGGCGCCACCGCATGGCCGCGTTCCGCCATCGCCTTGCGCACGCGATGCAGCGCGTGTTCGACGCGGTCGTGCACGGTCGAGGTCGGCAGGCGCAGGGCCGTGCCGATCGCGGCCAGCGTCAGGTCGTCCTGGTAACGCAGCAACAACGGCGCGCGCAGCTCCGGCGGCAGGTCCTCGACGCAGCGCCGCACGCACTGCTGCAGATCCCGGCGTTCGCCGGCGCTGCGGGGGTCCGCTGCCTGAAGACGATCGACGGCGGCAGGGTCGTGCATGGCGTGCTCCTCGTGGACGGCGCGACGCCGAGCCGAACGCACCGCGTTGGCTGCGAGGCGCGTGGCCAGCCAGCACAACGTCGCGCGTTCGCTGCGCGCCGCGTCGAGCCGTTCCTTGCCGCCGAGCACGCGCAGGAACACCTCCTGCGCAACATCGGCGGCGGCCGCGTCGTCGGCCAGCAGGCGCCGGGCGGCGCGGTGCACGGCGGCGTGGTGCTCGTGCACCAGGCGCTCGAACTGCTCGCGGGTCGGGCGTGGCATCGGTCGTCGTCCGAGAACCTGGAAACCGGCCGGGCACGGATTTCCGGCCGGTTTCCGGGATCATGCCGAACGGCTCACCCGATCGGGAAGAAGGCCTCGTCGGTGAAGCTGTAGTAACGCTCGACGCCGACCACCAGATGGTCGAGCAGCGGGATGCCGACCAACTCGCCGACCTCGCGCAACCGCGCCGTGACGAGCCGGTCCTCCGTGCTCGGCGACGGGTCGCCGCTCGGGTGGTTGTGGGCGACGATGACCGCCGCCGCGCTGTCGCGGATCGCGCGCGTGAACACCTCCCGCGGATGCACGGCGACCGCGTCGACGCTGCCGAGCGCCACGAGTTGCAGCGACAGCAGCCGGTGCCGTCCGTCGAGCAGCACCGCGAAGAAGCACTCGGCTCGCGACTCGCGCGTCGAGTCGCGCACCAGCCGGGCGACGTCGCGGCCGTCGCGCACCGCGGTCCCCGGCCGGAACGCGGCCTCGGAGATGCGGCGCGCCAGCCCGAACGCGGCCCCGAGCGACGCGGCGCGCACCGGACCGACGCCCGGCTGCCCGGCGAGTTCGTGCACGCTCGCGACCGCCAGGCGCCGCAGTCCGCCGAAGCACCGCAGCAGGCGTTGCGCCAGCACTTCGACCGGCTCGCCGCGGACTCCGGTGCGCAGCAGCAGGGCCAGGCACTCGGCGTCGCTGAGCCGCGGCTCCCCCAGCTGCAGGATGCGTTCCCGGGGTCCACGCCAAGAGCCGCCGTTCGCCACGTCGATGCCGAGGTCCTTCATGCCGATGCACTCGTGCCTCGAACGGCCGATCGGTGGCACGAAACCGGACGATCAGTGGCAGCGAGCGGCAGCGTCGGCGCGCATCGCCTCGGCCAACCAGCGCTCACGGTCGTCGCCCGGGGCCAGCATGCCGGCAGCGACTACGGCGTCGGCGGTGCGCCCGACGCGCAGCGCAGCAGCGATTGCTGCCACCAGCACCTTGGTGCGCCGTTCGCCCGCCGCGAGCGGGTCGTAGTCGACGACCTCGGCGATGAAGTCGTGCAGTTCGCGGTCGACCCGCCACAGCTCCCACCGCGTGTGGCCATGGGTGGTCTCGCCGCCAGGCCGTTTCGCGAGGCTCGCGAACGCCTCGACGCCCTGCCCGAAGTACTCGGCGTCGTTGGTGGCCGCGTAATAGTCCAGGCACCGCCCGGCCGCGACCGCCTGCTGCCAGAGCGAACGGATGCGGGCGCGCTGCACCCGCGACAACGCGTAGAAGTGGACCTGGTGCGCGACCTCGTGCGCGAGCGTGTCGAAGCCGAACATCGCCGCGTCGTCGAGCGCCTCGATGCCAGTCGCCGCGTGCACGCCGCCGACGCCGCGCACGTCGTCCCAGACCCGACCGTCGAAGGTGCGCCGCCCACGCAGGTTGCCGCGCTCCTCGGCATCGGTCGTGCGTTCGAGCTCCAGCAGCAGGTCATGGCGGCCGCCGATCGCGACCAGCTTGCCGAGGTGCCGGCCGAACATCGCCGCCGTGCGATCGACGACGGCTCGGCGCGCGGCCGAGAGACGTTCGTAGCCCGGCACGAACTGGGCGACCGGCAAGCCGCGCACGTCGGTCGGCGGCATCGCGGCGACCAGCGCCGCGAACGTCGGATCGCCGGCCGCCATGCACGACGCCGCCTGCCGCGCGAAGAGCACTTCCCCGAGCAGCCGGTGCGCGACGGCGTGGCCCGATGTGGCGGCGAGCACCTGCCGCAGGTGCTCGATCGCGCGCTCGCGATCGCCTCGCGTCATGGCGGCGACCGCGGCTTGGAGTTCCGCGTCGATCGGTGCCGGTCCCGGTGGCAGCAGGCCCGACCCCAACCGCAGGTGCGCCTCGGCGTGCAGCGGATCGCGCTCGACCACCCGCCGGTAGCTGGACGCGGCGTCGTCGATGCGTTGCACGCGGAACAGCGCCGACGCGCGCGCCGCCAGCAGCACCGCACCAGGGTCGTCGACGCGCGAGGTGAACACGCCGGCGCGGGCGACCGCTTCGTCGAACCGCCGGGCTCGGATCAGCGCCCGCACGCACAGCGCCATGCCGTCCTGGCTGCCCGTGACGACCCGTAGTGCTGCCTCGGCATGCGCGAGCGCGAACGCGCTCTCGCCGAGCATCAGGTGCGCGCGACCGAGACCAAGGTGGCACGGTGCCGGCGGTGCGCCATCTCGCATGGCCGCGCGGAACGCGTCCCACGCCAACACCGGGTCTTCCGCCGTGAGCAGGGCATCGCCGGCCGCCAGCAGCGCCCCGCCAGCGCCCGGCCCTTCGCCGGCCGGGGCAGGGTTCTGCGCCCGCAGCGGCAGTAGCGCAATCGCGCACCACGAGGCGAGCGCCGCGCCGAAGGCGGCGCGCGATGGAAGACTGCGGGACACGCAGCGCCCTTTTCGGCAGTCGCGGGCCGGCGGCTGGCGAGCGACAGTCCCGGCAGCGAAGCCGCCGACGGCAAGGCGACTACGAAGCCGCCCCGCGCGCGGCGATCCCCGTCACTTGCTCGGCGCGCCGAGCACTTCGAGGCGTTCGACGTCGATCACGCTCAGGCTCTCGGTCACCGGGCGGCGGCGCGGGCCGTTCACGCCGACTTCGTAGTCGACGAACAGGGCGAGGTCGTAGCGGTTGTTGCTGCACTGCAGCAGGTACTGCCGTTGCCCGCCCTTCTCGAGGTAGTAGACGCCCGGCGCGGCAAGGCGGCGCTCGTAGCGCAGCCAGCCGATCGAACGGAAGCGCTCGAGCTGGTCCTTCGTCTCCGGCGGCGGCGCATCGCCGACCGGCGGCTTGCTGTCCTTCAGCACCGAGGCCTCGACGATCCAGCGCTGCGTGTCCATGCGCTTCTTCAGCGCTTCGATCGCCGGACGACCGGCCGACTCGGCGGCCAACGACTCGGTGAGTCGATCGAGCGCCGCCGTCAGCGGCGCGTAGTCCTGCTCGTTGAGGGTCTTCTTGGTCTCGGCGGTGAACGCGTCCTGCACGACCTGGACGGCGGCGAGATCGGCCTGGTCCTGCGCCTCGCGCGCCTTCTGGGCGGCGATCGCGTCGAGCCGCGCCTGCACGGCGGCCTGGTGCTGCTGCTGCAGCAGGGCGACGGCCTTCTGCACCTCGGGGTCGGCCGCATCGGCGGCGGCCACCTCGGCCTCGGCGACCCACGCGTCGACGCCGGGCACGCGCACCTTGAACCAATCCTCGTGCTCGCCGACGACGTGCAGCGTGGTGCTGGCCGCGAGCTGCGCCACCGGCGCTTCGCTCGAGCGCGGCCGATAACGGAACGCCACCTTGTCGCCCTTGGTCTTCACCTCACCCGCAGCGGTGGACTCGGTGAACTTCTTGCTGACGAAGCCGAGCGGGCCGAGCGGCAGGACCACGGCGCGGAAGCCGTTCTCGCTGCGGCCGAGCGCCACCACCTGGTCCTTGGCCAGGCTCTCCTCGAACACCGGCGGCTGCGCCACCGCACTCGGCCAGCAACGCAGCGGCGCCTGGTCGGCGACGACTCGGCCGAAGGCCGGCGCGGCGACGGGCGGCGCTGGTTCCTGGCCAGCGGGCGGCGGCGGCGCGACCGGCGTCTGCGCGGCAGCCGCGGCAACGAGCAGCGCACCGGCCAACAAGCACGGTGCGAACGACGGAGAACGGCGACCCGGCACAGCCCGGGTGCTGGATGCGCAAAGACGAAGGACCATGATTTCCTCGCAGGGACTGACCGGAACCTGGCGCGGCTGGCGCGGGGGACCACCCGCACTGCCGAAGGCACGATGCTACCGGACTTCGTTCGGAAGACGAGCCTCCGCCTGCACGATTCCGCGCCCGCCCGGCTGGTCGCCGGCCCCGGCGGCAGCCGATAGCATCCCGCCGATGCTGCGTTCGCCGCTGTCCCTCCTGCTCTGCCTCGCCGCGGGCGGCTGCACGTGGTTCTCGAGCGCCGAACGGGTCCTCGTCACCAGCGAGCCGCCGGGCGCGCGCATCCTGGTCGACGGCAAGGACACCGGCCGCACCACGCCAGCCAGCCTGCCGATCGGCGGCCTGTTCGGCAGCGACCACGTGATCTCGCTCGAGAAGAAAGGCTACCGCCAAGCACACCGGCGAACCTGCCAGTACACCGAGGGCTACACCTCGAAGTGGATCGACGGCGCGTTCGAAGTGGTGATGCCGCCGCTGCCGCTGTTCTGGACCACCGGCGACTTCATCGCGCCGTTCGGCGTGCGCAGTGCGGTGATCCCGGGCGAGCTGTGGGTCGTGCTCGAGCGCGAGGACGCGCCGAAGCTCGGCTTCGACCTGCTGCCGCCGCCGGCCGCCACCGGTTCCGGCCGGCCGTGAAGCCGACGGTCTTCCTCGACCGCGACGGCACGTTGAACGCGGAGGTCGGGTTCGTGGCGCGGCCCGAGCAACTGCGCGTGCTGCCCGGCGTGCGCGAGGCGCTCGAGCGCCTCAGCGCTGCGGGCAACCGGCTGGTCGTCGTCACCAACCAGAGCGGCATCGCGCGTGGGCTCTACGACCAGCGTGATCTCGCGGCCGTGCACGCGGCCCTGCACGAAGCGCTCGACGGCCTGCCCGAGGCGTACCTGCACTGCCCCCACCATCCAGACGGCGGTCTCGGCTACGGCGGCGAATGCGCGTGCCGCAAGCCCGGAGCTGGGCTTCTGCACCAGGCGCGCGAACTGCTCGGCGTCGACTTCGCCGGCGGCGTGATCATCGGCGACAGCGCGCGCGATCTGCTGATGGCACGTGGACTGCCGTTGCGCACCGTGCTCGTGCGCAGCGGCAAGCCGGTCGACGGCCAACGCGACGCGCTGCGCGCGGCGGGGCTCGTTCCAGACCACGAAGCCGCCGATCTGGCGGCGGCGGTCGACTGGCTACTTCGCTGACGGCGGCCGGCGCGCTGCGCGCAGCGCGAAGAAGCACGTGACGCACGACACCGCCGACACGGACAGCCCGGCGATCAAGCTCGGCGTGCTGTCGAAGAACTTGTAGCCGCCGAAGCCGACTGCGGCGCCGATCGAGACGCCGGCGCAACTCGCGTAGAAGCCGCCGAGCGCAGGCGACCACTTGGTGTGTTCGGCCTGCGGGGGTGCTGGCCTGCCGGTCACGGGATGTAGCGCGACAGCCGCGCGCCGAGTTGGTTGCAGACGAACATCGGCAGATGCGACCAGATGCGCCGCGGCAGCGCCAGCTTCGGATTGCTCGGGTGGAAGTCGGGCAACGAAGCGCCCTTCGCCAGCAGCAGATACTCGTAGTGCAGCGGCTCGGCGGTGAAGCCCATGTTCTTCTTGAACTTCGCCGGCCCGGAGTCCGCGCGGCTGCGGCCGAAGTCGAAGCGCCGGTATCCCTGCTCGACCGCCCACTCCATGATCGCGCAGTAGATCCAGTTGTTGACGCCGGTGTCGTTGACGTCGTTGCGCGAGCCCGAGTAGTAGGCGTAGACAGTGTCCTTGAAGCAGAACGACATCACCGCGGCGAGCGTGCGCCCGCGCGGGTCGACGGCGCGGTGGATCACCGCCCCGCGCCCGAACTCCTCGGCGAGGCCCGCGAACCAGCCCTTGGGCAGCGACGGCGAGCCGAGCCGCCGCTTGTTCTCGGCGAACAGCGCGAACAGTTCGTCGACCGAGCCGTCGGGCGTGACCTTGATGCCGAACGACTCGCGCCGCTCGGCGGTCGCCGGCGCCGCCACTTCGCGGGCGCAGCGCACTTCGGCGCGCGCCTTCTTCGGGATGCGCGCCATCACTTCGGCCGGATCCTCGGGCAGATCGCAGCGGAACGTCACGTAGAGCGGCGACCGGGTGCGTTCGCCGGGCCGCGCCTCGAGGTGGCGCAGTTCGACGTAGCCGACGCCGAGTTCGCGGCCCAGGCTCTCGGCGCGGTCGAGCAGGGCTTGCTGCGCACGTTCGTCGTCGGCGAGCAACCCGCCGTAGACGGCGTACGGCACGCTGATCAGGTTGCGGCCGAGGAACGGGCTCTTGGCCAAGAACAGCGGCAGCACGCCGATCCAGCGCCGCCCTTCCTCGACGACGAGATGATGCGGCTGATGGCGGAACCGTTCGGCGACGACGCGTCCCCAGCCGGTGCGGTGGAAGAACGTGCCCAGCGCGTGCCGGCTGACGTAGCTGTCCCACCGCGAATCCTCGCCGGGCAGCAGTTCGCGCACGCGCAGCGCCGAGGACGTCGCCTCGGTCGGCGCGACGCCATTCGGTGTCGCGGCGACCATCGCCGGAACCGACGCCGGTGGCGGCGCATCCCGCACCGGTTCTTCCGCATGACCGGGTGGGAACTCCGCCCCACCCTCGACCTGGTCCTCGATCTTGTAGTCACGGAGGTTCGGCGCCTGCGTGAAGATGATGATCTCGCCGATCAGGCCGAAGCCGATCAGCTGCACGCCGAACGCCGCGAGGATCGACGCGATCACGAACGCCGGCTTGTCGGCCAGCGAGGCGCCTTCGACGGTCAACCGCTCCCAGAGGTGCCAGAGGGCGATCGGCGCGCCGAGGGCGATCGCGGCGAAGCCGAGGTACCCGAAGAAGCGCAGCGGGCGCTGCGTGAATCGCGTCAGGAACGTGATCGCGAGGATGTCGAGCAGCCGCCGCAGGTAGACGCCGACCCCGTAGAAGCCGGCGCGGCCCTTCTCCTCGCGGTGCCGCACGCGCACCTCGACCACGCGGAAGCCCTGCCGCCGCGCCATGACGGGCAGGAAACGGTAGAGCTCGCCGTAGACCGCGACCTCCTCGAGCACCACGCGGCGGAAGCCGCGCGTGCCGGAGTTCAGGTCGTGGAACGGCATGTTCATGATGAACCGCAGCACCAGGTTGAAGAACCGCGACTGCAGCTGGTTCAGCCACGGATCGATGCGCGAGTCGCGCCAGGTGGCGACGCAGTCCGCGCCCGCCTCGAGCGCCTTCACGACCTTGAGCACGTCGTCGGGCTCGATCTGCAGGTACGGCGGCACGTTGACGACGAGGTCGCCGGTCGCCTTGGCGACGCCGGCGGACAATGCGATCGACTCTCCGAGCCCGCCGCCCTCGAGCTGCACGATGCGCACCGACCAGCGCGTCGCGACTTCGCGCAGTTCGGCTTCGAAGCGACCCGCCGGGCCGTCGAGCACCACCACGAACTCGCAACGGTAGCCACCGCTGACGAGGGCCTTGCCGAACGCGTCGACGACGTCGCGCGGATGCCCTTCGGGCCCCGCGATCGCGACCACGACCGAGACCAGTGGCGCGGTCATCGACTCGCCTCCCGCGCCGTGATCGAGATGCGCTGGCGGAAGAACTTCGAGACCTTGACCTGCAGTTCGGCGAGGAACCCGAGCAGGAACACGTTCATCGCGATCAACAGCGCCACCGACGCTGCCGCGACCGCACCCATGTCCGAGCCGCCGAACACGTCCCACGTACCGTCGCGCCGGACCTTCACGAAGCCGAGCAGGAACATCACCGGCGCCAACAGGAACAGCGGCAACGCCAGCAGCGAGAACCAGCGGATCGGATGCGCCGCGAACTGGATCAGCATCTTGATGCCGACGAGATCCGCGAGCACCCGGAAGACGCGACCGAGGCCGTACTTCGACCGCCCGGCGCGGCGCGCGTGGTGGCGCACCGGCAGTTCGGTGATCCGCGCGCCGATGCCCGCACCCAGCGCCGCCAGGAAACGGTGCATGTCCGAGTACAGGTAGAGACTGCGCACGACCCAGCTGCGGTAGGCCTTCAACGAACAGCCGGTGTCGTGGATGCGCGCGCCGGTCACGCGGGCGATCAGGAAGTTGGCGATGCGGCTCGGCAGCAGGCGCGTCGCGACACGGTCCTGGCGCCAGCGCCGCCAACCGCAGACGACGTCGTAGCCCTCGTCGAGCTTCTGCACGAGCCGGCCGATGTCGGCGGGGTCGTTCTGCAGATCGCCGTCCATCGACACGATCGTGCGGCCACGCGCGTGGCGGAACCCGGCCGCCATCGCCGCGGTCTGGCCGTAGTTGCGGCGGAACAGCACGAGGCGCAGGCACGGGTCGACGGCCGCCAGGGCTCGCATCGCGTCGCGCGTGCCGTCGGTGCTGCCGTCGTCGACGAAGACGATCTCGTAGGACCGACCGAGCAGCCGCAGCGCCTCGGTCAGCGCCTCGTGCAGCGGCACGACGTTCTCGCGCTCGTTGTAGATCGGCACCACGACGCTGAGGCCCGGCGGCGGAGCACCAGCCGTTGCTGCGGGCCCGGCCAGGCCGCGTGGATCGGAGGGCACGCTCACGGTTCGCGGCCGAATAGTGCGTCGCCGCGGCACCGGACGCGAGCCTTCTCGGCGAAGAGTGCCCCCGTACGCCGCGTCATGCCGCCCACCACGCCGTCGACGCCAGCGACAGCACCGCCAGGACGACTGCGGTCCACAAGCCGCGTCGCCGCGAGGCGTGGCGCAGTCGATGCCCGGGGCCGGTCAGGACCACCGCGGGCACGCCGACGGCGGTCGGCTCGTGCCGAACCTCGCCCGGCAGCGCCGACGTGGCGACGCCACGCAGCACGTCGGCCAGCAGCACTCCCTTCCACTCCCGGCACAACCGCGGCGCTGGAACGGGTTCGGGACCAGGGCGCGGCCCCTCGACGATCTGCAGGCCGGGCCGCGGGTTGCTGCGCGTCGCGGGAACTGCCTCTTCCGGGTCGGCCGTCACGACGGTGGTATCGACCGTGCGGGGTCGCGCGCCTGAGCCGCTCCACGGCTCGATGCCCTGGCGCCACAACGACTTCTCGCCACCCTACGATGCAACCGGAGCATCGCCGGGCTAGCCTGCGCAACGCCGTTCGCTGCCGTCGTCGGTCCGGCCCCCACCAGGCTTTCGCATTCGCAATGGATCGCCCCGTACGCATCGCCGCCGTCGGGCCGCTCGACGACGCCCTGCTCGCTCGTCTGCGGGAGTTGCCGCTGCGGCCGGAAGTGCGGACCGCGCCGTCCCTGCTCGGCGGCGGCGAGGCGCTGGTGCGCTGGCAGCCCGACGTCCTGGTCGTCGCGTTCGGCGGCGACGCCGAGCAGGAGGTCGGCGCGTTGCGGCTGTGGCGCCAACTATGGCCGGAGGCCGGCGTGGTCGTGGCGACGGATGCCGCGCACGAGCTGGACCACGCCGCCCTGGCGGCCCGGCTGCACGCGCGCGTGCTCGTGCATCCCGAAGCGCCGGGACAACTCGCCGCCATGCTCGAACAGGCGCGCGAACACAGCGATCGGCCGCGGCCCGACGTGTTCTTGGACCTGGTGCGTGGCATCGCCGACGAGATCAACAACCCGCTGCTCTACGTCGCCGGCCACTTGCAGCTGCTGCGCAGCGTGCTGACCGCGCCGACCGATCGGGACCACGTCGACATGGTCGCCGCCGCCCTCTCCGGCGTGGCGCGCGTCGAGGGATCGATCGAGCGTCTGCACGCGTTGTCGCGCGCGGCCCGCGGCCCACGGCGCCGCGAGCCGGTCGATCTCGCCGCGCTGCTGCCGGCGGGCGCCACGATCAAGGCCCCGGCCGCGACGCACGTCGTGCGCGGCGACGCCGAACAACTCGCGCCGGCGATCGCCGCGATCGGAGGCTTCACCACCGAACTGCGCGCCAGCGGGGCCACGGCCGAACTGCACCTCGAAGCGATCGAGCACGGCCAGCGCCTGCGCATCGTCGCCAGCGGCGACGCCCTCGCCGGCTGGCAGTTGCCGACCACGTTCGAACCGTACTACCCGAGCCGCGCGTTGCGCGGGCAGGGCTCAGGGCTCGCCCTGTTCCTCGCGCAGACGGTCGTGCTCGCCCACGGTGGCCAGGCGAGCGCGCGCCGCCGTCCGGACGGCGCGCTGCAGATCGACTTCGTGCTGCCGGCGTAGACGGCAGTCGGTCAGATCGGCTGCGGCGCCATGCCGGCGACGTTCGGGTCCATCGGGCCGAGCACGCGCTTCACCAACGCGTTCTCGACGAACGACCACGCCATCGACGTCACCATGTAGACGAGCAGTGCTGCCGCGTAGTGGTAGAGCATCACGCCGAACAGGATCGGCATGTAGCGCATCATCTGCTGCATCTGCCGCTGCTGCGGATCGGTCGGCAACGGCATGCGCGTCTGCAACCAGACGAACATCCCGATCCAGACGAGCGGGAGCAGGTTGAACTCGTGCGGCCAGAACGGCAGCACCGCCACCATGTCGGGCAGGCTGAGGTCGTGGATCCAGAGCATGAACGGCTGCTGCCGCACGTCGTACGCCGTGCGCAGCGCCGTGAAGAGGCCGAGGTAGATCGGCATCGTCAGGAAGATCGGCAGGCAGCCGCCGATCGGCGGCATCAGCTTGTGCTCGCGTTGGAACGCGACCATCGCCTGTTGGTAGGCGCGCTGGTCGTCGGCGTGCTTCTGCTTCAGCGCATCCATCTTCGGCTTCAGCACCGCCATGCGCGCGCCGTAGGCACGCATCGACTTCTGCATGCGGAAGTTCAGCGGCAGCATCAGGCCGCGCACGAGGATCGTCAGCATCACGATCGCGAGGCCCCAGTTGCCGACCACGTCGTGGAACCAGCCGAGCAGCGACAGCAGCAGCTTCGCCATCATGCGGCCGCCCGGCACTTCGAGCCCGCAGCACGGCGACCGCAGGTCGACGTCGAGGATCGGCGCGAACCGCGCCGGCTCCGGCAGCGTGTCGAACACGCGGTACGACTTCGGGCCGAAGTAGAGGCCGTACGACAGCCGCGTCTCCTGGCCGACCGGCGGCACCTGGAGCCGCACGCCGTACCGCATCCGCGTCGAGGTGCCGGCCTTGGTGCCGAACTCGTCGTCCTGCAGCGGCAGCGTGTCGACGTGCAGGCCGTTCAACGCAGCCCCGGCGGCGGTGTCCTTCGGCCACAGGAACGCGCCGAAGAACCGGTTGGTGCTGCCCGCGAACTGCAGCGCCTGGCCGTCGACCGTGAACGTGTGCACCGAGCCGGGATGCGGCGGCACCGACTGCGGCTCGCCGCCGGTCGGCACCGCGAGCGCGACCGCGAGCGTGCCGAACAACGACGACTCGCTCGGCGCCACGAGCATCGGTCCGCTGAGCACGAAGTCGAGCGAGCCGGTGGCCGTCGACGACACGTTGCGCAGCGCCAGTTCGAGCACGAAGCCGCGCTGTTTGGCGTCGTGGCGCAGCACCTTCTCGAGCACGAGGCCCGCACCGCCGTCGAGCGTGAACTTCACCTGCTCGGGCAGGTCCTCGATGGTCCAGCGCGCGACCGACGGGTCCGCGGGGAATGCCGTCGTCGGCTGCACGTGGAACAACCGCAGAGCGTGGTCGCTGCCGTTCGACGCGAGGATCAGGAGGTCGCCCGGCTGCTTGACCGCCTTGCGCGCGTCGGCAAGCGACTTGTAGTGATCGGCCGCCTGCAGGAAGACCATCCCGCCGCCGTCGCGCGCGAACCGCGCGCGGAAACTGCCCACCTCGCCGATCGCGCCGAACATGCGCGTGAACCCGGTGTCGGTGTCACCCTGCGCCAGGAGCGAGCCCGCGCACAGCAGAAGGCAAAGAGAACGCAAACACGTCAGCATGGTTCTTCCTGGATGCGGCCTTTGGCGCGCGCCGACGCGCGCCGTGCGGTCACCGACCCTGCGCGAGGCGGTCGGCGAGGTAGTCGGGCAGTTCGGGGATCGCGCGGATCTTCGCCATGGTCGCCGCGACGTCGTACTCGACCCGGTGGAAGCGCACGGTGCCGCCGCTGCCGTCGCCGTCGTAGGTGACGAACGACGACCGCGGATCGCCGTCGCGCGGCTGGCCGACCGAGCCGATGTTGATCATCGCCGGCTCGTTCACCTTCCACTCCATGCCGATGTCGGCCGGCAGCAGGAAGCCGCCCGAGCGCAGATAGACGCCTGGCACGTGGCTGTGGCCGACGAAGCAGAGGGTGGCGTCCCCCATCTTCGCGAAGCACTCGTCCATCTTCTGCTTGTCGGTTGCGTCGCGCGGCACCAGATATTCGCGCACCGGGTCGCGTGGCGAACCGTGCACGAACAGCATGCGGCCCTCGCGGTGCTCCTTCTTCATGCCGTCGAGGTAGTTCCAGAACTTCATGTTCTCCTCGCGCGGGCAGTCGCGGCGGGAGAGCTGGTCGCGCGTCCAGTCGATCGCCGCGCGCGCGCGCGGGTTGAAGTCCGAGGCGTAGAACATCGCCCCGTGCTCGTGGTTGCCGAGCAGCGAGAACTCCGCCCGCTGCATGATCGTCGCCAGCGCGGCGCGCGGTTCGGGGCCGTAGCCGATGACGTCACCGAGGCAGACGATCCGCCGGCAGCCGAGGCGTTCGATCTCGCGCAAACAGACGGTCAGCGCCTCGATGTTGCTGTGGATGTCGGAGACGAACGCGAGCATTGGCGGGCGGGGAAGCTACGCCTCCGGACGGCGACGAGAAAGGGTCCGCCCGCTAACTTCCCGGCCCGCCGTGAGCACCGCCGACGACGAACCGCTGTGGGTGGTGACCGGCCCGACGGCCAGCGGCAAGACGGCGCTGGCGCTCGCGATCGCCGAACGGCTCGGTCGCGAGATCCTGTCGATGGACTCGATGGCGGTCTACCGGCGCATGGACATCGGCACCGCCAAGCCGACCGCCGCGGAACGGGCGCGGGTGCCGCACTGGCTGATCGACCTGGTCGAACCGCACGAACCGTTCGACACGGCGCGCTGGTGCGACGCCGCGGCCGCCGCGGTCGCCGACGTGCGCGCGCGCGGGCGGCAGCCGCTGTTCGTCGGCGGCACGCCGCTCTACCTGATGGCGTTCTTCAAGGGGCTGATGCAGGGCGTGGCCCGCGACGACGAACTGCGGCAACGGTTGGCCGCGCGCGAGGCGGGAACGCCCGGCTGCCTGCACGCCGAACTCGCGGTGCGGGATCCGGAAGCTGCCGCGCGCATCCACCCGCGCGACGTGCGCCGGCTGGTCCGCGCGCACGAGGTGCTGGCGACGAGCGGCCGGCCCATCAGCGAACAGCAGCACCACTTCGCGCAGGCGGGCTGGGCCCGGCCGTGCCGCATCGTCGTCGTGCAGCGCCCGCGCGACGAACTGCACGAGCGCGTGAAGGCGCGCACCGAAGCGATGCTCGCCGCAGGACTGGTCGCCGAGACCGAGGCGATCGAACGCGGCGGCGGCTTCTCGGCGACGGCTGGCGCTGCGATCGGCTACGCCGAGTGCCGCGACTTCCTGCGTGGCCGCTACAAGGACGTGACCGAGTTGCGCAACCGCATCCGCCGCAACACGCACCAGCTGATCCGCCGCCAGAGCACGTGGCTGCGCCGGCTGCCGGGCGCCGCGCACGTCGCCGCGGCCGCCGGCGCCGACGCGCTGCTGGCGGCGCTGACCGCTCCGTCGCCGCGACGGTTGCTTCGCCCGCCGACGACGCCAAGATCCCGCCGTGCCCACCGACGCCACGACCCTGCGCACCGCCGGCGAGGCGCTCGGCGCCGAACTGCCGGCCGGCCGCGCCGAACTCCTGCTCGCGTATCTCGACGCGATGCTCGTGCTCAACGAGCAGATCAACCTGACCGCCGTGCGCGACCGCGAACAGGCAGTCGTTCTGCACGCGCTCGACGGCCTGGCGTTCGCGCGCACCGGGCTGCGCCCACGACACGTGCTCGACCTCGGCTCGGGCAACGGCTTCCCCGGCGTCGCGATCGCCGCCATGCATCCGGGCGCTTCGGTGGTGCTGATGGACCGCACCGGCAAGAAGGTGCGCGCGATCGGCAGCTGCCTCGTCAGCAGCCGGCTCGACGGCGTCGAGACCCTGCACGTCGACGCGGCCCAGGCGCCAAGCCTCCGGCGCGAACTGCGCCACGCGTTCGACGTCGTCGTCGCGCGCGCCGTCGGCAAGCCGGAGGAAGTCGCGCTGCTCGCGGAGCCGCTGACGCGACCGGGCGGACATCTCGTGCTGTGGCTCGACGAAGATGCGCCGGTCGAACCGCGGCTCGGCGCGTTCCGGCTCGTCGGGACGTTCCCCTACGCGTTGCCGGAGCCCGCGGCCCGCCGTCGCGTGCTCGGCTGCTGGAAGCGCGCATGACCTCGCACTCGGCGAAGCGGCTGCGCGCGGGGCGGCGGATCGTCGCCGTCGTCGCCATCGGCGCCATCGCCTATGCCGGCGTCGGCTGCACCTCGACGATCACGCCGCCGTCCGACGTCGCCGACCCGACGACCGTGTGGTTGCTGCGCGAAGCGATGCACACCGGGCTCGTGCTGCCGCCCCTGCAACCGGGCGCGCCGTTCGTCGAGTTCGGCTTCGGCGACTGGTCGTGGTTCGCGCTCGGCAACGACGCCTGGTACCAGGCCTTCGCGACGGTGCTGTGGCCGACCCAGGGCGCGCTCGGGCGTCGCGAGTTCCTCGCCAACGACGGCGACGGACTGCGCCGCGCGGCGTCGTGGGCCGAACTCGAACCCGTCGTCGTCGGCAGCGACCGCGTCCAGGCGCTGCACAGCGAACTGCAGGCCGCCTTCACGGCGCGCCTCGCGGACGCGGTCCAGCAGCCGAGGCTGGGCTGGACGTTCGTTCCGGCGAGCGACGACCTCGGCGGCTACTGGTTCGCCAACACGTGCGCCGACGCCGCCGCGACGTGGTTTCAAGCACTGGGCTGCGACGTGAGCTGGGTGCCCATTCGCAGCAGCCTCCAAGTCGCGAAGTAGCGCTACGCACGGCCCGGCCGCGCGGAGCGCGGCCCGAAACCGGCGCCGCGGGCCCGTTGCGTGGTTCGCCAGCGATCTGCCCCCGCGCAGCGCCGGTTTCCAACATCATCGAGGTCGCGCCGCCCAGCGGGCGGCTCGACCTCGGGCGCTCGCCTCAGCGGTTGATGATCTCGTCGACGCCCGGGACGCTGCTGACCTGCATCACCGCGAACTTGCCCACGTGGTCCAACTTCGTCGAATCCGACGGGTAGTTGATGTAGGGGTCGTTGGCGTTGTAGTTCCAGAGGTGGCGGTCCATGAAGTCCTGGATCGCCATCAGGTCGCGGCCGAACGCGTTGTTGCGGCCGTCACTGCGGCGGCGAACTTCGCGGTAGAACTGCTGCGAGTTGTATTCGCTGCGGAGGGCGGCGACGTCCTTGATGCCGCGGTTCCGCTGTTCGGCCGTGACGCCGGCGCCTTGGCCTTCCCAGCCGAAGGACGAGCACGCGGCGAGGGGCATCAGGGACAGGACGAGTGCGAGCTTGCGCATGAGTCGTGCGAAGAAGGGGTCTCGAGGGGCGGCGCGTCGGGAGAGAAACGCGCGGACGGCGAACGCTAGCGACCCCCCATGGCACCCGCAACCCCGTTTTCGCCCCCTGGGCGCGGCGTTCCGCACCACCCGGCACGCGGCTAGGCTCGGTCCCCGATGACGACCCAGGGCTGCGGCGTGCCAGGGCCGGCCGAACCCACGGGGATCGGCGTGCTCGGCGGTGCCTTCGACCCGCCGCATGCGAGCCACCGGCGCCTCGCGGTCGAGGCCCTGCAGCGGCTGCCGATCCGCGAACTGCGGGTGATCCCGGCGGGCGACCACCCGCACAAGCGCGGCAACCGGTTGTCGCCGGCTGCCGACCGGCTGGCGATGTGCCGGCTCGCGTTCGCCGGGCTGCCGGGGGTCGTCGTCGACGACCGCGAACTCCGGCGCGCTGGCCCGTCGTTCACCGTCGACACGCTGGCGGCGCTCGCCGCCGAGCAGCCCGGCCGCGCGTTGTACTTCCTGATCGGCAGCGACAACCTGCCGCTGCTGCCGACGTGGCGCGCGCCCGAACGCATCCTCGAACTGTGCACGGTCGTCACCTGGCCGCGCGCCGGCCACCCGATCGACGACGCCGTGCTCGGCTCGCTGCCGGTGTCGGCGGCCGCGCGGGAACGGCTGCGCGCGCACGTGCTGACGGTGCCCGCCGACGACATCGCGGCGAGCGACCTGCGCACGCGCTGGCGCGGCGGCGACCGCGACCTGCCGGAAGTGGCGCCGGCGGTGCGCGACTACATCGCAGCCCACGGGCTCTACCGATGATCGCGCCGGTCTGGGCCGCAGCGATCACGACCGGACTGCTGCTGCTCGGCGATCTCTGCAACCGCCACTGGTTCGGCTTCTTGCCCGACGATCCGCCGCGGCCCGGCCGCAAGCAGCACGCGCGCCCCGTGCCGCTCGCGGGCGTGTTGCTCGCGCCGCTGATCGCCGGCTGGGCGCTGGCCGATCCGGCCTGGACGGCCGGCCGTTTCGTGGCCGCCGCGGTGGTCGTCGCCGCGATCGTCGGCTTCGTCGACGACCGCGGCAAGGAGCGCGGGCGCGACCTCGACTGGCGATGGAAGGCCATCGGCCTGCTGCTCGCGAGCGGGCTGGCGGCAACGGCGTGCGTCGACCCGCTCGCCGAACCCGACTCGTGGCTGCTGCGCGCGCTGATCGCCTTCGTCTTGGCCAACGCCGTGAACTTCCTCGACAACACGGACGGCGTGGCCGCGACCCTCGCCGCCGTCGGCCTGATCGCCATCGACGGCGGCCAAGGCTGGTCGGGCGCAGCGGGGTTCGCGGCGCTGGCCTTCGTGCCGTGGAACTGGCCGCGGAGCCGGCTGTTCCTCGGCGATGCCGGCGCGTACGCGCTGGGCATCGCGCTGGCGATCGCGATCGGTTGCGCGGCCCCGTTCGATGCGCGTGCGCTGGCATTCGCCGCGATCCCACTGCTCGACTTCACGCAGGTCGTCGCGGTGCGACTCTGGTTGCGGCACCCGCCGTGGGTCGGCGACCGGCGCCACCTCACGCATGTCGCGATGAACGTCGGCGTGCCGCGCCTCGCCATTGCGCCGCTGTTCGCGGTGCTGGCCTACGCCGCGATCGCGCTGCTCACCTGAGCTGCGCCGCGCGGTCAGCGCAGTTCGCGCATCGCCGCGGCTTGCTTGCGCAGCGGCTCGCTGACGCTCGGCCACGCCGACACCCAGTCGAGCTGCGCATCCCGCCGCGCCACCCAGCGAGCGCGTTCCGCGCCGCCGGCCTCGTGGCCGCTGGCGCACGCATGGAACACGACCGCCGCCGCCCAGCGCACGACGAAGACGCCGGGCGCACGCAGCAGCGCCTGCTCGGCCGTGGCCACGGCGGCCTGCAGGTCCTTGCCCTGCAGCTGGGCGAAGGCACGCAGCGCCAGCGCTTCGACCGGCGGCGGATCCAGGTCGACGACGGCCTGGTCGACGACGTCCACCGACGTCGCCGCACCAAAGGCCGCGGTCAGCGCCACGAACGCCGCTTCGGGCCGGCCCGCATGCTGCTCGGCGAGCTGCCGCGCGAAGGCGCGCGCGCGTTCGTGCTGGCCCGAACGTTCGGCGGCCTGCCAGGCGCGCAGCAGATCGTCGGCCGTACCGTTCGCCCGGGCCGCGGCTTCGGCCAGATCGGCGACCTGGGTCAACCAGCCGATCGCCGCGGAAGGATCGCCGCCGCCGGCCTCCTGCAGTCGCAGCAGGATCCGCGCCCCGAGGCGTTGTTGGTCGCTGGTCGCACCGGGACGCGTGGCGATCGCGAGGAACAGCTTCTGCGCGCTGTCGGGCCGGTCGCGCTCGAGTTCGATGCGGGCCTGCGCCGCGAGCAGATCGTCCGCGACGTCGTGGTCCGGCAGCTTGCGCAGCGCCGCGACGAGACGCGACAGCTCGCCGACGGCGACCGGGCGCGACGCCAACGTCGCATCGACGTCGGCGAGCAGGCGCGCGCGCGCGTCCGCCACCTCCCCCGCTGCGAACAGGCTCGCGACCCACCACCCAGCACCCGCCAGCGCGAGCAGGGCCAAGGGCACCAGCACGGCGGGCTTCCGGAACGCGGATCGACGGGAGGCGATGATCACGGCAGTTGGACGGCGATCATCGTGTAGTCGTCCTCGAAGCCGGCGTCGCCGACGTGCGCGGCGAGGGCCGCGCCGACCCGGGTCACCACCTCTTCGGCCGTTCCGCCGCGTGCGCCGGCGAGCACTGCGTGCAGCCGTTCGGCACCGAACACCGCGCGGTCGGGCCCGATCGCCTCGTCGACGCCGTCGGTGTGCAGGAACAGCAGGTCCCCCGGCGCAAGCGGGATGAGTTGGCTCGCGTGGTAGACCTGATCGCCGACGACGCCGAGCACCATTCCGGTCTTCTCGAGCACCTCGACGCCGTCTCGGCGGCACAGGACGAGGCCGGGATGGCCGGCGTTCACGTACTGCAGCGTGCGCGCCGCCGGATCGACGACCACGAGCAACAACGACATGAAGTTGCCGGTCTCGACGCCGGCGACCAGGCGCTGGTTGACGCGCGTGACGATCGTCGCGAGGTCGTCGATGAGCTCGAGGTAGCTGCGCAACGCGGCCTGCACGGCGTGCGTCAACAACGCCGCGCCGACACCATGGCCGGTGACGTCGCCGATCATCACCGCAAAGCGGCCGCGCGGCATCGGCACCATGTCGTAGGTGTCGCCGGACGCATGCTCGGCGGCGACGTAGCGCAACGCGACCTGCAGCCCGGCGAGTTCCTTGGGCACCGGCGGCAGCAGGTGCTGCTGGATGCGCCGCGCGATTTCGACGTCCTTCTGCAGCCGCACCTTGTCGAGCGAATCGGCGTGCAGCCGCGCGTTCTCGACCGAGATCGCGAGTTGCGCCGAGATGGCGCCGAACAACGCCAGGTCGCGCGAGCTGAACTCGCGCCGCACCGCGCGCGAGTCGACGTAGATCACGCCGACGGTGCGGTTGCGCGCGCGCATCGGCGCGCACATCACGGCGCGCAGCTTGAGGTCGTAGACCGACTGCCCGAGCTCGAGCGCTTCCTGGTCGCTCTGCACCACGGAACGCACGGCGACGCCTTCCTCCAGGCAGCGGCGCACGAGGCTCTTGCTCCACTGCAGGTCGCCGCTCAGCGCGCGACCCTCGCGGTCCAGCGACACCCGCACGGTCAGGGCGTCCGACCCGTCGCCGAGCAGCAGGATCGCGCGTTCGGCGCGCGTCACCTGCAGCGAGCGTTCGACGATGTCGCGCAGCACGGTGTCGAGGTCGATGTTCGCGGTCACCGCGGCGATCGTGTCGAGCAGGATCTGCAGCGAACGCGAGTCCTCGGTGGTGTCACCGGTCAGGATCGTCGACGTCTCGCGGTCGTTCGCAGCGGGCGCTCGGGCTGGCAGGGGCGGCGGCTTCGCTTCGTCGCGCTTCCAGGGCCAGGTCCACTTCATGGGCGCGCAGACTCTAGCCAGCAGCACGGCACGACGCACGCCGGCGGGTGCGAGCGCCGCGCGAGGTCCGGTCACGACCCCGGATCCCTCGTTGCGAACGGCGCGCGGCTCGGCCAGAATCCGCCGCGCGCGTCCCCGCTCGAAGCCACTCCCCGCCCGGCCCTCTCCCATGAAGATCGACAAGTCCCTGCACGACGACTACGCGACCCTCACCCTGAAGGGCGAGTTCGACACGTTCTATTGCCCGGCGCTGATGCAGGAAGTCGAGTCGCTGGTCGAGCGTGGACTCAACCTGCTGATCCTCGACATGCGGCTGGTCAAGTTCATCAACTCGACCGCGCTCGGTGCCGTGATCAAGGCGCACAAGCGCTGTCGCGCCGAGGGCGGCGACCTCTTCGTCGCCCAGCCGTCGCCGTTCGTGCGCGACGTCATGAGCAAGGTCGGCATCGACAAGCTCATCACGCTGCACGACTCCGAAGCCGACGCGGTCAAGGCGATCATCAAGCACCTCAACCAGAAGGAACTCGCGGGCGACGCGCCGGTCGATCACGAGAAGGTGCTGATCTCGTTCGCGGACGAGATCCGCAACAAGATGATCGGCGGCAAGAAGACGCTGGTCGGCCAGATGGCGAACGTCGACGGCAACAAGGCCCAGTTCGTCTGGAACGGCAAGAAGGCCGGCATCGGCGTCGAACAGGGCAAGCAGCTGTTCTTCACCGGCGGCGAGGTCGCCCTGAAGTTCCAGGTGAAGATGATCAAGAAGAGCTTCTTCGAACTGGTGACGACCGTCGAATCGGTCGAGCCGACCGCCGACGGTGGCATCCGCGTGACGGCGAAGTTCAAGAAGATCAGCGACGCCGACAAGGAAGCGCTGTCGCAGTTCGCCGCCGACATGGCGTTCCTGAAGCGCCAGCTCCCCGGCAAGTAGCTGCCGGGCGAGCCCGGTCCCGGGTAGCGTTCCGCCGGCGATGGTTGCCACCTCCGCCTGCCAACAGCACCTGGCCGACTTCCTCGTCTACCTCGGCGTGGAACTGCAGGTGTCGCCGAACACCGTCGCGGCCTACCGCAGCGACCTGCAGCAACTGCTGCGCGGGCGAACGACCCTGCCCGACCGGGCGGCGATCGACCGCCACCTCGCCGGCCTCTACGCCGACCACGCACCGGCGTCGGTCGCGCGCGCGGCCGCCGCGATCCGCGGCTTCTGCCGCTTCCTCGTCGCCGAGGGGCACGCCGACACCGACGCCGCCGAAGGCCTGCTCGGGCCCAAGCTCGAACGCAAACTGCCGAAGGCGCTGTCGCGGGCCGCGGTCGCGCGCCTGCTCGCGAGCCCGCACGACGGCGCCCTCGGCGTGCGCGACCTCGCGATCCTGCACGTTCTCTACGCGACCGGCTGCCGGGTCGGCGAGGTGATCGGGCTGCGCACGACCAGCGTCGTCGGCGAACACCGGCTGGTGCGCGCCTTCGGCAAGGGCAACAAGGAACGGCTGGTGCCGATCGCCGATGCCGCCCTCGCGCACCTGCAGCGCTACCTCGCCGAAGTGCGCCCCACCCTGCGCGCGCGCGCGCGCCGCGACCCGGGCGACGTGCTGTTCCTGTCGCGCAGTGGCCGCCCGCTCGACCGGGCGCGGCTGTGGCAGATCGTGCGCGCGGCCTGCGCCCGCGCGGGGCTCGCCGCCGCCTGTTCCCCGCACGCGCTGCGGCACTCGTTCGCGACCCACCTCGTCGCCGGCGGTGCCGACCTGCGCAGCGTGCAGGAGATGCTCGGCCACGCCTCGCTGCAGACGACGCAGGTCTACACGCACGTCGACCACGAACGGCTGCGCGCCGTGCACCGGCGCCTGCATCCGCGCGGTTAGCGAACCGGCCCGCGCTGGAACACGTGCAGCGTGTCGCTGCCGTGGGGCTGCGGACTCGGCAGCGCGGCCGTGAGCACGAAGTGCCTGGCGAACGCCGTCGCCGTTGCGGCGTCGAGAGCGCGCAGTTCGTCGTCGCGCAACACGACGAAGGCCTGCGGCCGGCCCGACGCGGCGAGCCGTTCGATGCCGGCAGTGCCCGCGGCCGCTTCGAGCGCGACCACCTCGATCGCCGCATGGGCGTCGCGGCCCCGTTCGCGCCAGTGGTTCGGCCGCAGGTAGAACAGCAGCGGCAACAACCCGGCGTCTGCCCCGATCGTGCACGCACCGACCCGATCACGCGCGCTCAGCACGATCTCCGCCGCCGCGCGCCACGGCGCCCGACGACCGTGGTAGACCGTCGCGTACAGGAACGTGTCGACGCCGAGCCAGGTGCCGGCGAGCGCGAACGGCAATCCCGCGACGACGCGCGCGATCGCCGGCGAGCCCGGCAACATGCCGCGCGCGCGGAACAGCAGATCGACCGCCCCCGCCGCGGCGAACAGCACCAGCAGCGGCAGCGCGATCACGGCGTCGAGCGGTTCCACGAGGCCGACCAGGTCCGCCGCGGCGAAGCCGACGACGAGCACGCCGAGCGGCAGCCGCAGCGTCGCGATCGAACCCGACGCACCGACCGCACCCACCACCGCGAGTGCCACGATCGGCCACGACCAGTCGTCGCCGTGCACGGCGAGGCTGGGCACGGCCAGCGCCAAGACCACGGGCGTCACGCGCCGGACGACGCGCGCGGGCAGCCGCGTCGCGGCCCCGGCCGCCGCCAGAACCCAACCTGCGGGCGCGGCCAACAACGCCACCCCCAGCGCCGCGGCGGCGAACGCGCCACGGCCCGGCATCGCGGCCGCGAACGCCGCGGTCGCCAGCAGGCCGACCATCACCGCCGGCTGCATCGTCTGGCTCGCCACCATGGCCAGCGGATGCACGGCGAGCAGGGCGCTGCCGAGCAACGCCGCGCGCAAGCCGAACCACGGCCGCGCCGCGAACGCGAGCAACGGCACGCAGGCGATGCCCGCGGCGGCGAACGGCAGCCGCAGCCAGCCTTCGCCGTGGCTCGGCAGCCAACCGCTGTCGACGAGCCAACGCTGGAGGAAGTGCACGAGCGGCGCCCAGGTCCGCAGACCGCCCGCCGCGTCGTCGCCCAGCGGCATCGTGATCGCGCGCCAGGTCGCGGCCTCGCGTTCGCCGAACGACCACGCGCCGAGCGAGTGCGCGCGCAGCACCGCCGCCACGAACGTGATCGCGACGAGGCCGCCCAGCGCTCCGGGCGTCCATGGCGAGGGCACGGCAGGGGCCGGCTGCGCAGCGGGGATCACGCGACCGATCGTCACACCCGCACCATAACGAGGCGCAGCGACCCAGCCCATCGCCACGGCGACGGCATCAACGACGGTGCGGCGGTCGGATCGTGGCGAGTCGAAGCTCGCCGGCGATGGTGTCTGTCCAGGCCAGCACGAGACGCGGTGGCAGCGTCGCTTCGCGCTGCGCCCAGGTCGCCACCACGGGTTGGTGTCGACCAACGCCCGGCGACTCGGCCACCGGTTGCGATCTCACTGGCTGCCGCAGCGGACGTAGAGGCCGTTGCTCACCGACGCCCACCGCGGATAGCCCGGCGGTTCAAAGCAGAGGGCCTGGAAGCTGAGTTCGGCGCCGAGCAGATGCGTCTGGTTCGGCAGCGGCACTGCCCACGTCGAGACGAACTGCGCATTCGGCACCGGCAGCGCAGCGGAGAGATCCGCTGAGTTCAACGCCTGGCAGCCTGGCAGCCCGAAGATGTCGAGCGGCAACGGGAGCGGCATGCCGAGCAGAGTCTCGCGTTGGTAGCCGACGAACCCGAACGAAACCACCCATCCCACATTCGCCACTTCGAACTGCATCGTCGTGCCGATGACCGAAGTGGAGCCCGAGGCCATCGCCAGCGTCGGGGTGCCGTTCGTGCCGACGCAGCCTTGGCCGTAGGTGGCGTGCCGCCAGAACACGGGCAGCTTCAACTCCCAGACGACGTTCGTCAGGTTACCGCCGCAGCCGCCGCCAAAGAGCACGAGGCGATTGGCACTCGGGTCGTGCACCAAGGCGTGGCCCGTTCGCGCCGAAGGGAACAGGGAAGCGGCGTAGTGGGCCGTCCACGACGCACCGCCCCATGACCAGGTGTCGGCGACGCAACCGCCACTCTCACCACCGTGCAGGACCACGCGTTCGGCGCGTGGATCGTAGGCGAATGCGAAGCTCTCGCGCGCCGTCGGGCCGACTGCGGTTGTCGCGGCCTGGGCCCATGTAGCTCCGTCCCATTGCCAGACGTCGGCGAGGCGCGTGGCGCCGTTCGTGCCAGCGACGAGCACGGTGCGTTGGCGCAGTTCGTCGTAGGCGAGGCCGTGGGCGTAACGTGCCGGCGGCAGGAGAGGCGGCGTGAGTTGCGCCCACGACGTGCCGTTCCAAGACCAGAAGTCGCCGAGCGCCTGGCCAGCCGCGTCCTTGCCACCGAAGAGCAGCGCGTGGCCAGCGGCACGATCGAACGCCATGCGATGGTGCGAGCGCGGCGACGGTGCGATCGCGAGCGGGAGGTACGACCACTGGCCGTTCTGCCAGGTCCAGGTGTCGGCGAGTGCAATCGGGTTGCGGCCGCCGAAGAGCACGTTGTTCTGGCGGATCGGGTCGAGCGTGAGCGAGTGGTCGCTGCGCACCATCGGGTTGAGAAGGGAGAACTGCTTCGACCAGGTGGTGGCGTTGAGGACGTACGTGAACGGCTGCGGGGACGATGCGTGCTGGCCGCCGAAGAGCAGCATTCCGGCGTTGTTCGGGAGCGCGGCGAGGGTGTGCCCGGTCAGGGGTGATGGCGTGGCGACGGTCGGGATCGGCGTCGCGGCAATCGGTGGGCTCGAAGTACCCGGGTGCTCGACGAGGCCGGCAAGCTGCGCCAGACCGTTCGTGTCCCTCCATCCGGCCGTGTTCAAGTCGACGTAGTCCTCATCCCCGGCATTGTTCGGTTCCCCTGGCAACCAAGCGGTGAAGGAAGCGGTCTCGCCGCTGCTCCAGACGAACGACCCTTCGACGGCCGCGTCGTTGAGTCCGATCCACATGTGCGTGTTGGCAGCGAGGCCCCCCGCCCAGGCGTTCTCCTGAGAACTGCGAATCGTCGCAAGGTGTCCCCCTTCCTCGATCGCAACAGCCTCGGCCTGCTGCCAGGTCATCGGCGCGGTCAACGCGTACCGGTGTCCGTTCACCGGCGATGTGACGTAGTTGAGTGCGGCCCTCCAGTTCGTGCCGTTGAACTTCCATTGGTTGCCGAAGACGGAACCAGCGCTCAGGCCGCCGAAGAGGAACGTCGCGCCCCGCGAGCCATCGAAGATCATGGCTCCGTCGCACCAGACGCGCGGCCCGGGACTCGTAGACGCAGCCACCTGCGCCCACGCGCTTCCGTTCCACTCCCATGTGTCACCGAACTCGCCGCCGTTGAACCCGCCATGCAACACAGCTCGCTGACGCAATGAGTCGTACACCAGCCCGTGCGCGTAGCGACCGGGCGGCGAGAGTGTCAGTGCGCGCTGCGTCCATGCGCTGCCGTTCCATTCCCAAGTCTCCGCCAAGTAGGCCCCTCCACTGCGGCCGCCGAACATCGTGACGACGCCGCGGCCGGTCTCGAACACCATGGGACACCCATGCCGCGCCGATGGTGACACCGGCGGCGAGAGCAGTTGCCAGGTCACACCGTCCCATTCCCACGTCTCCCCCAAGTCCGCGAACGCCGTCCAGCCCCCGAACAGCACGACCTTGCCGCGCGCGGCATCGAACGTCATCGCGTGGTGGTAGCGCGGGCTCGGGGCGACAGCCGGCGTTCGCTGGGTCCAGTTCACGCCATCCCATTCCCAGGTGTCCGACATCCCTGCGGGGCCCTGGCAGCCGCCGAACAACACGCACACGCCGCGTACGCTGTCGTAGGCAAGGACGGCATGCCCACGAGGAGCCGGCGACGTCGGGGACGTCCTCTGCTCCCACGACCACCCGTCCCACTCCCAGGTATCACCGAGCACGCCACCCGGCCACTGCAATTGGCTGTTGCCCCCGAACATGACCACGCGCTGACGTGCCGAGTCGTAGGCCATCGACTGCGCGTAGCGAGGGCCAGGCACCACCGGCCCCTGTGGCATCGCGACGACGTCGCTCACGAACCCACCGACCGCGAACAAGAACAACGGCATCAGGCTGCAGCGCATGGTTCCTCCAGCACTGCGGACGATGCCGCCGAGGCGACGTCCGCGCAGCACGGAATGTCGAAGCGACGCCGGTGTGACACAACTGTGCCCCCCTCGACCCGGCTCACACCCCACGGGCCGACCAAACTAACTGCCGGGCGCCGTGCGCGACGCCGACGAGGTGCTTCGTCGCGACTTCGGCAATGCCGAGGCTCTGCGCGTGCGCTCCCGCAACCTCCCGGCGCGCGTGATCGGGCGCTGACGGACCGTCGCTCGACGTGCCGTCGCGTCGGCACGGTGGCAAGGTCCGATGGCCACGCCATTGCCGACGCGCGCCCGGCGCTGCATCGTTGCGCCGTGCTCGCCGCCCCGCCGCCGCCGACCGCGCGCCAACAGTTCGAGGCCGTGGCGCTCGCGTTGCTCTGCGCCGTGCTGTTCCTCGGCAGTGCGCTGCTGCCCGGGCGCGCGTTGGTGCCGCACCCGCCCGAGCAGTTGGACGTGGTGATGGCCGAAGCGCACGCCGCCGGCACGTTCGACGCCGCGGATGCGTTCCGCGGCAGCGTCGCGATGCGCGACAAGTACCTGCAGTCGTTGTGCTGGGACCGCGTGATGCAGGACCGGTTGCGCGCCGGCGAACTGCCGCGCTGGACCAACGACATCGGCGGTGGTGCGCCGTTCGTGCCGCAGATGGCGCAGCCCTGGCAACCGATCAACCTGCTGCTGTTGGTACTGCCGAGCGAGCAGTGGTACGGCTGGTGGTACCTGGTGCACCAGGTGCTGTTCGGCGTCTTCGCGTGGCGGTTCCTGTGGCGGCTCGGCTGCACGCACGGCGCTGCGCTGCTCGGCCTGGTCGCCGCCGTGCTCGGCATGTGGACGCAGTGCAAGCTCGGGCACAACGTGATCCTGACCGCGGCCCTGTCGGTGTGGCCGATGCTCGCGGCGGCTCACGAACTGGTCGCCGTCGGCGCGCGTGGCGCGGCGCGGACGTTCGCAGTCGGGTGGCTCGGCCTGTGGTCCGGCCTCGCCTGGTCCACGGGCTTCGTGCCGATCGCGCTGCAAGCGACCTACCTGACCGGCGCGCTGGGGCTGCTGTTCGTCGCCAGCGCTCCCGCCGGCGACCGGCTGCGCCGCCTGGTGCCGCTCGGTCTCGGCCTCGGCCTCGGCGCACTCGTGTGCGCGGCGAACATGCTGCCGATCCTGCTGGCGTCGGCGGAGTCGGCGCGCGCCGGCAAGTGGAGCACCGAGGTGCTGGCGACCAGCGGCCTCGAGTGGGACCACCTGCTCGGCTTCTTCTGGCCCGACCTGCTGGCCTGGCCCGCGGACCGCTTCTACGTGCCACCCGGCGAAGGGCCGCCGCTCGCCACCGCGACCGGCATGCCGTGGAGCCAGTTGGTGCTGCTCGCGCAGCCGCTGCGCGAAGGCACCGCCCACCACAGCTGGGTCGAGACGGCGTGCGGCATCGGGCTCTTGCCGATGGCCGCCGCCGCGGCCGCGTTCGGCGACCGCGCGCGACGCGGCCTCGTGCTCGGGCTCGGCGCGGTCGGCCTGTTCGCCTTCGGCCTCGCGACGGCCCAGCGCCCGTTCCTGCCGCTGTCGCAGGTGCTGCCCGGACTCGGTGCTGGTGACCTGCGGCGCCTGCTGTTCACCACGGTGATCGCCGCGATCGTGCTGGGCGCGCTCGGCAGCGACGTGCTGCTGCGCGGCGCCCGCCGCGTCGTGCTGGCCGGTGTGCTCGCGGCGATCGCCGCCGCGGCGCTGGCGGCACTGCTGTGGCTCGGACAGCACAACGACGCGCCGTCGTTCGTGCAGGGCACCGCCGAACTGATCGCCGCCGACACCGACCATCCGCAGGTCGTGGCACTCGGCGGCAACGCAGCCACGATCGCGGCGGCGATCGGTGGCGCGGCGAAGCCTGGCGAGGCCGAGCACAACCAGGCGATGCAGACGGCCACGGCCGTGCGAGCGTTGGTCGTCGCCGCGCTCGCGCTGGTGTCGTTGTGGTTGCGGCTGCGCTGGCGCGCGCCGGTATGGATCGCGCTCACGATCGCCGAACTGCTGCACGCCGGCCACGGAGCCGTGGTGACCGTGCCGGCCGAACGGGTCACCCGGATGCCCGCGGTGTTGGGGCCGCTTGCTGCCGCGACCGCCGCGGCGGAAAACGGCGACCGGCCGCGCCTGTGCCGGCTCGCCGCACCCGGTGCATCGCCGGACACGCTGTGGCCGCCCAACCTCGCCGGCTTCCTGCGGCTCGAGGACAGCTCGGCCTACAACCCGCTGCCGCCGGCGCGCTACGAGCAGTTCGTCGCGGCGATCGATCCGAGTGCGGTGCTCGGCGGTGCGGGCGTCACCGCCTTCCACGATGCGCGCGTGCTCACGCACCCGCTGTGCGATCTCTACGGCATGCGCTTCCTGCTGACGCGCGAGCCGGTGCCCGAGATCGCGTCGCTCGCCGACGTCACGCCGCCCGGCACCGGCCCGTTCAAGCTCTACGAACGCACGACGACGCTGCCGCGCGCGACGTTCGTGCAGCACGTCGACGTGATCGCCGACCGCGACGCGCGCCTGGCGGCGCTTCGCGCCACCGACCGCGACGTCGCCCATCGCGTGGTGCTCGAGGATCCGCACGCGCCGATCGTCGATGCCGGGCGGCCGGCGAACGCGAGCGCGACCATCGTCGAACGCCGCGACGAACGCGTCGTCGTGCGCGTGCGCACCGAGGCGGCCGGCTACCTGCGGCTCGCCGATCCGTGGGACGCCGGTTGGCGGGCCACGCTCGACGGCGTCGCGGCGCCGATCTTCGTCGCCGACCACTACCTGCGCGCCGTGCACGTGCCGCCGGGCGAGCACGAAGTCGTGTTCACCTACGACGGCGCCCGCGCCACGTGGCCGTTGCGGCTCTCGCTGCTCGGCTACGCCATCGTCGCCTGGCTGCTGTGGCGCGGCCGGAGGCGCGCGTGAACGGGACGCGGCTCGCCGTGCTGTCGCTGCTGCTGCTGCCGCTGCTGTGGCTGTGGCCGTCGGTGTTCGGAGGCCGCACGTTCGTGCCGTACGACACCGCGCAGTTCCCGCCGGTGAGCCTCGGTGCGACCGCGGAGCAGCAGGCGGCCGCGCGCGACGGCGCCAACAGCGACGTCACCGAAGTGCCCGTGTGGTTCCTGCCCGAACTCCGCCTCGCGCGCGCCGAGCTCGCGGCCGGCCGGTTGCCGACGTGGAACCCACACGCGCGCAACGGCGCCCCGCTGCACGCCCACGGACTGATCGGTCTCCTCTACCCGCCGAACTGGCTGGCGCTGGCGGCCGCCGATCCGGCCGACGGCCTGGTCTTCGTCGCCTGGGTCAACCTCGCGATCGCGGGCCTGCTCGCGTTCGGCCTGCTGCGCGCCTTGGCCTTGCCGACGCTGCCGGCGTGGTTTGGTGCAGTGCTGTTCCAGCTCGCCGCGCCGATGGCCACGAACGCGTTCTTCTGGATGCGGCTGGCGAGCTTTCTCTGGCTGCCGGGCGTGCTCTGGGCGGTGCTGGCCACCGCCGCTGGCGATCGCTGGCGCCGTGGACCGCTCGCCGCGCTGGCGGCGACGTTCGCGCTCGCATGGCTCGGCGGCTTCCCGCCGTTCGCGATCACGACGTCGACGCTCGGAGTGGCGTTCGCGGGCTGGCTCGTCGTCGCGCGCTGGCGCGCCGACGGTCGCCGTGCTGCCGGCGGCGCAGCACTGCGGCTCGCGGCCGGCTTCGCACTCGGCGGCTGCCTCGCCGCGCCACAAGTCCTGCCGTCCGCCGCGTTCTTCCCGCAGAGTGCGCGCCCGACGACGGCAACGTTCGCCGAGGTGGGACAAGGCGCCTTCGAGGTCCCGGGCCTGCTCGGCTACGTGGCGCCCGACGCGCTCGGCCATCCGAGTGCGACCGCCGAAGTGCCGTACGGACCGCAGAACGTCGCCGGCCTGCTGTGGTCGACCCGCTGCCAGCCGGACGGCAAGCCCGCCCTGCCGAACTTCAACTACACGGAGTACGCGGTGTTCGTCGGCAGCCTCGGCATCGTGCTGGCGCTGCTCGGCGCGGTGCTCGGCGCCGGCCGCCATCGCGGCTTTGCGATCGCCGCCTGGGCGCTGTGCCTCGGTGCTTCGCTGCTCGTGCCGATCGTGCGCCTCGGGTTCCACCTGCCGCTCGTGCAGAACGTGATCCCGATGCGCTGGCTGCCGCCGGCGACGATCTTCGTCGCCTGGCTCGCCGCCCTCGGCCTGCAACGCCTGCTCGCGGCCGGGCGCACGCTGCCGCTCGCACTCGGTGGCGCCACCGCGGCGGCGGCGCTGGCGTTGGTCGTGTTCACCGCGTCGCCAGCCGCCGACCTCGACGAGCGACCGGACTGGCCCCTGCAGGCGCTCGCGGCGAAGTACCAGTGCAGCGAAGCCGACGTGAAGAACCACGTGCTCGGCGTGCCGCCGGTGCCGTTCGATCGCTTCCGGTTCGCGCTGGAGCGACTGCGCGACGAAGGACGTACAGGTGGGCTGTGGCTGCTCGGCGCCGGGGCGCTGCTCGCCGCGTTCGCGGCGCTGCGAACCAGCCGCCTGCGCACCACGCTCGGGGTCGCGGCCGGTCTCGCCAGCGTCGTGCAACTCGGGCTGCACGGTGCATCCGTGACGCGGGGCAGCCTCGGCGCCACGTCGACGGAGACCGCCGTGCACACGTTCCTTCGCGCGGCCGCGGCCGCGAGGGCGCGCGAGGGCGGGTTCATGGTCGCGCGCGGCAGCGTCGCCCCCGAACTGCCGGCCCAGCTGCCGCCGGGCCAGTTGCTCACACCAGGGCTGCGCGACCTGCACTTCTACACGCACTACGACGGCCGTTCGCTGCAGCCGCTGCGCGCCTTGCTCGGCGCGGTTGGCGACGCGTTCGCCGCCAAGGGCTACCTCGAACGTTCGTTGCCCGCCGGTCCGCCGGGCACCGTCGAACTGCCGGGGCTGTTCGCGCACCCGCTGTTCGACCTGCTCGGGGTGCGCTACGTGCTGTCGGTCGGCAGTGCGCCGCTGGCGCACGCCGGCACGCCCGTCGTGGTCCCCGGTGGGCCTGCCGGCTTCGTCGTGCAGGAACGGACCACGGCGCTGCCGCGCGCGTTCGCGGTCGACGCCGTGCAGGCCGCGGCGAACGACGACGCGGTCGTGCGCGCGATGCTCGCCCCGGACTTCGCGCCGCGGCGCGTGGCGCACGCGCTCGCGGCCGACCTGCNNGCCGACCGCAGCGGACCCCGCCGCCGCGCGACGCGACGTCGCGTTCGCCATCGACCTGCCGACGCGCGTCGAGCTCGACGTCGGCGCGGGCGCGCAGCCCTGGCTGCTGCTCGTCGATTCCTGGCTGCCCGGATGGACGGCGACGATCGACGGCGGGGCGGTCCCGATCGTGCGCGGCGACCACGCGTTCCGGCTGCTGCGCCTGCCGCCGCAGGCTTGCCGAGTCGTGTTTCGCTATGAAGCGCCCGGTCTCGGCGTGGGCCTCTGGCTCGCGGCCCTCGGCCTGCTCGGCATCCTGCTGTCGGTTTTCGCGACACGCCCGCGCGTGCGCGCTGCCGTGACGCCGGTCGCCGCCTCAAGCGCACCCTGACGGCGCGTCGAAACTCGGACGTGCCCGCCGTCCCGTTGCGTCGCCGCGATCGCCGTCGAGGCAAACCGTGAGCCTCTACGGCACCGGTCGCAGCGAAGGCATCGGCGCCGTCGCGTTGATCGCCGCGATCGTCCTCACCATGCACGCGCTCGGCGGCGGAGTCGGCGCCGACGCGACCATGCTGGCCGCGCTGTGCAGCGCCTGCCTGCCCGCGCTCGGCGGCATGCTGTGCTACCGCTTCCTGCGCGCGCAGCGACGCAGCCGCTTCGCGGCGTTCCTCGTCGGCGCGGCCTACGGCCTGTCGCCATGGCTGATCGCGATCGGCGTGGCCCCGCGCGAACAACTCGCGGCGGCGCTTGCCCCGCTGGCACTCGAAGCAGCGTGCCGCTGCGACCGGCCCGACGACCGCGACGCGTGGTTGCCGTGGGCCGGGATCTGCCTGGCGCTGCCGTTCGTCGCCGGCGTCACCGTCGTCGGGGCCTTCGTCGGCGGACTCGCCCTGCTGTCGCTCGCGCGCACGATGTTGTGCGGCGACCAGAACTCGGGAACGCCATCGTCGGCAGCGCTCGTGCGCGCCCTCTGCATGGCGGCGTTCGTCGCTGGCAACCTGCTGTGGCTCGACCCGCTGGCCGCCTGGCTCGGCGCGCCGAGGCCGCCGACCGTCGCCGACGTGCTGACGGCGCACCGCCCACACGCGCTGGGCCTCGACCTCGCGGCGATGCTGCGCGTGCCGGGATCGGCGCTGCTCGCGTTCGCCCTGCTCGGCCTCCTGCGCCGCCAGAAGCACGTCGACGCCTCCACCTGGTGGGCCTTGGCGGCCGCCGGCAGCGTGCCGACGCTGCTCGGCGCGATCGACGCCTTCGAGGCGATCGCGCCCCCTGGTGCTGCGGCGACCACCCTGCAGGCCGCGGCATGGTGGTGCACGTTGTTCGCGATGTGCGTGCTCGCAGCCGCGGGGCTCGACGATTTCCTCGACCTGCCGCTGCGGCGCCGCACGGCGCTGCCCTGGTTGCTCGCGATCGCCGTCGCCGCCGCCCCGCTGCTGCCCGCGTTCGGAGCGCGAGTCCCCCACCGCGAATGGCCGCTGACCGCGACGCTGGTCGGGCTGCCGTTGCTGCTGACGACTTGGCGACGGCTCGGCATCCTGCGGTTCAAGAACTGGCTCGCGGCGGCCGCCATGCTCGCGCTCGCGATCCCGGCACTGCAGACGAACGTCGCGAGCACCCCGCCTGCAGCTCCCGCCATGGAGACCCTCGCGCCCGCACCGTGGCATCCGCCGGCCTGGTACTACACCGGACTGCTGCTGGCGGTCGTGTTCGCCTGCTTCGATTCGTGGTCGGCCTGGCGGCGCAGGCAGAAGGCGAGGCCGACGCCGACGGCCGCGAAGGCCGCCATCACCAGGAAGGCGACCCCTTCGAAACGGCGGTAGACGACGCCGCCGACCAGTCCGCAGACGACCATGCCGACACCCGACGTCGCCGAGCCGAGCAGGCCCTGCGCCGTCGCCCGCTGCGCGATCGGCACGCGACGTTCGAGCGCGCGCAGCGACCCGAGGTAGGTGCAGCCGAAACTCGCGGCGTGCAGCCAGCCGACCGAGGCGAGAACCCAAGGCGACGTCGATGCGCCGACGACGATCCAGCGCACGACCGCAGCCGCACCACCGAGCATCAGCAGCGTGGTCGGCCGCAGCCGTTCGACCGTGCGCCGCGCCGCGAAGAACAACACGATCTCGGCGAGGATGCCCTCGGCCCACAACACGCCGGCGACCGTCTTGCTGATGCCGTGGTCGCTCCAGTGCATCGTCGACAGGTTGTAGAAGGTCGCGTGGCTGCCCTGGATCGCCGCCGACGCGACGAGCAGCAGCACGAACGGCCGCGAACGCAGCGGCCGCCACCACGGTTCGGGCGCGCGTTCCTGTGCCGTCGTGCCAGCGAAGCCGCGCGGCAGCACGAACGCGCACGCGACCATCGCCACCAGACCGACCAGCACGATCGGGAACACCAGATCGCCGCCGAACGCGTCGAGGCAACCGCCGACGGCCAGGATCACGACCAGGAACGAAATCGACCCGACCATGCGCAACCGGCCGAAGCCGAAGCCGAAGCGATGCCCTTGCTGCAACGCCGCGGCATCGAGAATCGGGTACATCGGCGAGTACATCGCGCCGAACGAAAACGCCGACACCATCAGCCACGGCACGCTCGCGCCGAACTGGAACAGCGCGAAGGCGAGAACGCTGGCGATCGACAGCCCGAACAGCACGCCGCGCGCATCACCGGCGCGATCGACGCGCTGCGCCCAGGCCGGCCCGGCGAGCGTGCGGGCCACCGTCTGCGCCGCGAGCACGATCGACACCTGCGCCTCGTCGAGGCGACCCGCGCTGCGCAGCCAGCCCGGGAAGTACTGCATGTAGGCGCCGAGCACCGCGAACGAACTCGCGTAGAAGCCGGCGAGGGCGAGCCACGCACGCAGTACCGGAGAGCCTGGAGCGGCAGGCGACGCCACGGCCGCATCGTGCCGATCGGCGCGCCCGGAAGCTATCGCTGCACGAACACGCCGCCGTTCTGCTCGGCCAGGCTGCGCAGCAAGTCGGCGCCCTTGCCGGTGCCGGTGAACACGCAGTGGATGCGCACCTTCGTGTACTGGTTCGCCTCGCGCACCAGCCGCAGGAGGTCGTCCGCCTGCTGCACGGCGCCGGCAGTCGGCTCGCCGTCGCTGAGCACGAACAGCTCGTCGATCGTCGACGACGACGCGTCGCCGTAGCGTCGCTGCTCGAACTGCAGCGCGGTCGCCAGCCCTTCGAACAGGTTGGTGCCGCCGTGGGCGCGCAGGCGGCCGAGCAGTTCGGTCAACGACCGCGTGGAGTTGCTCGAGGGTTTGACGGGCGTGCTCGTCCAGGCGCGCGCCTCGCTGGCGAACGTCAGGACCTGGTACTGCGACTCCGCGAGCATCGCCTGCACCGCCAGCACGATCTGCTCCTTGGCCGCGTCGAGCCGCGTCTTGGCATCGCTGCGGCCGCGCGGCCCGGTGGTCGGGCCGCCGCCTGGCGCTTCGTCCATGCTGCCGCTGGTATCGATCAGGAACGCGATCGAGCCGCCGGTCACCGGGACGCCGAAGAACTGCGCCCGCGTGGCATGCTCGCGCAGGGTCGCCAGCCGCTCGGGCACGACGATGCGGCCCTGTTCGCGCGCCCAGAACTCGCGCCATGCCGGAGCGTCGTCGACGGCGATCAGCGCCCCGGTCATCGCCCGCAGCAGGCTGCCGGCGCGGTCGCGCAGCATCGGCGACGCGCGCTTGTTGATCGCCGTGACCAGCGCGTCCGGCGTGTGCAGTTCGAGGTCGAGCGCGGCAATCAGTGCCGGCACCGCCGCCTTCTGCGGGAAGCGCTCGACGAGATCGAGCAGGTCCATGTCGGTGCGCCAGCCGCAGCGGCCGAACTGCTGCATCGCGCCGGCGACCAGGATCTCGCGCCGCTCGGCGTCGAGATCCTCCGGTGGTTGCTGCAGCATGCGCAGCAGCAGCCGCACCAACGCTTGCGACACCACCGGATGCCGTTCGTGTGCCAGCGCCTGGGCGGCGCGCAACACGCCGTCGGTACGCCACGGCGGGGCCATGGCCTCGGCCGCGGCAAGTCGCACGCGCGGCTCGGCGTCGGCGAGGGCTGCCTCGAGCGTGCTGCGGAACACCGGCCAGTTCTTGCGGCCGATCAGGTGCAGGGCCGCGACGCGGCGCGCCGGTCCGACCACGAGGCCCTGCGCATCGGGACCGCTGTCGTTGCCGGCTCGCAGCGTCGACAGCACCGGCACCCGTTCACCCGCCGCCGCGCGCAGCACCAGGAACCACGCCGGCTGCGTGTCGATGCGATGCAGCGACCAGTGGCCGAGTTCGCGCACCTGCAGCGCGTCGTGGTCGAGGAACCGACCCTCGAGGCCGATCGCCGCGACGCCGAGCACCGCGTCGGCCAGGTCGGGCGTGCCGTGCTGCTCGGCGTAGAACAGCAGCTTCTGCAGCGCGTCGAGGTGCGTGATGCGTTCTTCGTCGACGTCGTCGAGCCGCTGCGCCTTGCGCGCCGGGGCGACGTAGCGTGGCTGCAGGTGACCACCGCGCCGCAACAACCCCTTGCTGCCGAGGCGCCCCTGCTCGAAGTCGGCCACCCACTCGCGGATCGCGGTCGCCACCGACGCCTGCTGCTCGGGACTGCCCTCCGCGACCTTCTGCGCGGGAGCTGCGACGACCAAGGCAGTGGCCAGGCTGGCGAAGAGGAACGTTCGACGCATGCGGCGCAGGGAGGGCTCGGATGCCGAGGGCGTAAGGCACGATACCGGGAATCCGCGCGCGCAGGACGACGCCGTGCCGCGCGGGCGGGCACGCTCGCGCCCGGCAGCGGGCGAGGGCGGGCTCAGGTCGCCTTCGGCCGGCGGTGGAACAGCGCCACGCCCACGGGCGAACCCGCGATCGAGACCATCGCGTAGAGCGAGAGCACCCAACCGCTTGCGGCGCGGGCCTCGACGAGCCCACCGAGTTGCCGTGGATCCGCGACCCGTTCGAGCACGAGCGTGTCGCGGGTCGGCCGCCGCTCCTCGGCTTCCGCCAGCCGGAAGGCGGCAAAGTTCGGCGTGTCGGCCCGGCTCGATGCCCACAGGGCCACCGTCCTGAAGCCGAACGACTCCTCGACGGCGAGGACGTCCTGCAGGGCTTCGAGGGACCGGACGGCGGCGATCGGCATCGGGTTCATGGGTGCTCGACGGGTGGTGCAGCTCGGCAGGCCGAGGACGGCAACCATCGCGCCCGGACGCGCGGGCAGGGACGCGCCCGGGACGCCTGCCACCGCCGCAGCACGACCCCACTCCCCGTACCCGCGGCGCGGGCCGCTTCTTAAGGTCGCTTCTTAAGATTGTCTTCGGTTCCGCGTCATGGAGCCCGGCGGCACCGTGGCTTGCCCAGGGCGGCCCGTTCGCCGATAAGGGGCGCACGACACGGGGGCGATCGGCTTCGACCGGATGCCGACTCGACCTGCGGTGGCGCGCCGAGGGCCGGGCACCTCGTAAATCCGACCGGAAACAACCAAGTGCCAACACGCACTACTCCCTCGCTGCCTAAGAACTAGGTACGTGAGCGCCGAGGTCCCTTCGCCTGCGGGGGGCCGAGGCGACACACAGCAGGCTGGTCGCGAACGGCTGCTCGGCCCGTTCGCGGTGAGAAACAGTCGAGCTGGCCAGCGGCGATCCTGTTCGTCGGAGCTCCGCTGGCGACACCAAACGACGGACTACGCGCGTAGAGACCCAGGACGGAGCATCTCGGGACGCGGGTTCGATTCCCGCCGCCTCCACCACTTCAGCGACTCCAGGGGCAAGGCCGAGCGGCCTCCCTGGAGTCGGTGACCAACCCGGAAGTGGGACCCTCCGTCGCCGGCCAGCGGCCGTGCTTCAGCGGAGGTCTTCCGCGCGCACCGGCAGCCTGCGGATGCGCTTGCCGGTGAGTCGGAACAGCGCGTTGGCGACGGCGGGTGCCAGCGGCGGCACGCCCGGTTCGCCGACGCCGGTCGACGGCTCGTTGCTCGGCACCACGTGCACGTCGACCGCGGGCATCTCGCCGATGCGCAGCAACCGGTAGTCGTGGAAGTTCGTCTGCTCCACGCGGCCATCGGCGATCGTGATCGCGTCGTAGAGCATCGTGCCGAGCGCGAAGCCCGCGCCACCCTCGAGCTGGGCGCGCACGGTGTCCGGGTTGATCGTGCGCCCGCAATCGACGGCGACCGTCACGCGATGCACCTTCGGCCAGCCGCCCTGCAGCGACACCTCGGCGACCATCGCCACCCAACTCGCGAACGAGAAGTGCACCGCGATCCCGTGCGCGCGACCGGCCGGCAGCGGCTGCCCGTAGCGCGCCTTCTCGGCGGCGAGGTTGAGCACGCCGAGATGCCGGTCCTTGCCGACGAGCAGTTCGCGACGCAGCGCCAACGGGTCCTTGCCGGTGGCGTGCGCGAGCTCGTCGAGAAAGCTCTCGACGACGAACGCCGTGTGCGAGTGGCCGACCGAACGCCACCACAGGGTCGGCACCGCGACGGTCGTGGTGTGCAGTTCGACCTGCAGGTTCGGGATCGCGTAGGGGCAGTCGTTGGCGCCTTCGACCGACGTGCTGTCGATGCCATCCTGCACCATCAGCGCTTCGAACGGCGTGCCGGCGAGGATCGACTGGCCGACGATGCGGTGGCGCCAGCCGGTGATCGCGCCCGATGCGTCGAGGGCAGCCGCCAGGTGGCTGTGCCACAGCGGGCGGTAGTAGCCGCCGCGCAAATCATCCTCGCGCGTCCAGACCAGCTTGATGGGGCAACGCGCCGCCTTGGCGATCTTGCACGCCTCGGTCACGTAGTCGGCGGCAGGATTCGCGCGCCGGCCGAAGCCCGCGCCGAGGAACGTCGTGTGCAGCGTCACGTTCGCGGGCGGGATGCCGAACACCGCCGCGGCCGCACCCTGGTCGACGGTCTGGAACTGCGTGCCGAGCCACATCTCGACCTTGCCGTCGCCGGGCACGACGGTGCAGTTCAGCGGCTCCATCGGCGCGTGCGCGAGGTACGGCAGCTCGTAGTCGGCCTCGATCGTGCGCGCGCCCGCGGCGAGTGCCTTCGCCGCATCGCCATCGGCGCGGGCGACGAGTCCCGGCGTGCGGCTCAACTCGCGGTAGCGGGTCCGCAGCTCGTCGGTCGACAACGACGCCGCCGGGCCGAGATCCCATTCGACCACGAGCGCATCGCGGCCACGTTTTGCGGCCCAGAACGACTCGGCGACGACGGCCACGCCACTGCCGACGTCGAACACGTCGACGACGCCCGGCACCGCGCGCGCGCGCGCCCCATCGATCGTCTTCGCCTTGCCGCCGAACGTCGGCGGATGGAGCACGAGCGCCGTGCGCAAGCCATCGACGCGAACGTCGATGCCAAAGCGCGCCGTGCCGGCGACCTTCGCCGGCGTGTCGAGCCGCGGCATCGGCTTGCCGAGGATGCGGAAATCCGCCGGAGCCTTGAGCGGCACGTCGGCGGGCACCGGCAGCGTCGCCGCGAGCGCGACCAGTTCGCCGTAGCCGGCCCGCCGCGACGATCCCGGGTGCAGCACGGCGCCGTTCTCGGTGCGGCACTCGCCCACCGGCACGCCCCACTGCTGTGCGGCCGCGGCGACGAGCATCGCGCGCGCCACCGCACCCGCCTGCCGCATCGGCTCGGTCATGCCGAGCGTGCTGGTGCTGCCGCCGGTGAACTGGATCGGATAGCCCGGATGCGCGTAGTCGGGGTGCGCGGGCGCGAACTCGACGGCGATGCGCGTCCAGTCGGCATCGAGGTCCTCGGCGAGCGCCATCGACAACGACGTGGCGACGCCCTGCCCCATCTCCGACTTGTTGACGATCACGCGCACCCCGCCGTCGGCGGCGATCCGCACGAATGCGTTCGGCGCGAACTCGGCCGCCGGCGTCATCCCGGCCGCCGTCGCCGGCGGCGCGTCGGCTCCCGGCAGCCGCAGCGCCATCAGCATGCCCCCGCCGGCCGCGGCAGCGACCCGCAGGAACGAACGGCGCGACACCACGAGGTCTGGAGCGTTCATCGGCCGCCTCCGAGCGCCTCGGCGGCACGGTGGATCGCGGCGCGGATGCGCACGTAGGTGACGCAGCGGCACGCGTTGCCCGTCATGCCGGCATCGATGTCGGCGTCGCTCGGCCGCGGCCGTTCGCGCAGCAGCGCGCAGGCACTCATCAGCTGTCCCGTCTGGCAGTAGCCGCACTGCGGCACTTCGAGGCCGATCCACGCCGCGCGCAGCGCATCGGCTTCCTTGCCAGTCAGTCCTTCGATCGTCGTCACGGCACGCTTGCCGACGGCGACCACCGGCAGCACGCACGAGCGCACGGGTTCGCCGTCGAGGTGCACGGTGCACGTGCCACACTGCGCGACGCCGCAGCCGAACTTGGCGCCGGTCAGGTTCAGGTTCTCGCGCAGGACCCACAACAACGGCGTGGTCGGGTCGCAGTCGACCACGACGGGCTTGCCGTTCACGACGAGTTCGAGAGGCATCGGTGCTCCGGGGCTGGGCAGGACGCCGCAGATGCTCGCGATCCCCCGGCGGCAGGCAAGCGCGGCGTCGGCGGTGTCGAAGAACCCGACACCGGACCCGTGCCCACATCGGCGGCGGCCTCAACCACGCGGCCTCCCGTTGCCGATCGCCAGACCGGCCGGCCCGTCTCGCCCGCCCGGAATCATCACTCATGCACAAGACCGCCCTCGCTTTGCTCTTCGCTCTCTCCTTGACGGCATGCGGCGGCGGCGACGCCGATGAAGGCGGCGCCATCGCCGGCCTCCGTGCGCCCGAACAGGTCGCGATCGTCGAGTCGAGCGGCTCGACGGCGGCGCTGCGTCTGCCCGCCAGCGTGCGCGGCATCACCGGCAGCGACTACGAGACGGACCGCACGCGCTTCTGGGTTCGCGACGACTCGATGCGTGCGCTCGACACCGTCAACATGATCCTGTCGAGCCTGGCGCAGACGCGCTACTGGGAGCAGACCAACGCCGGTCCGTACCGCGCCCTGGTCGAGATGGACGATCGCGAGAACGGCGACCGCGGCAACTCCGGCCCGCAGTACGAGGAGTGGATCGTCGATTCGACGCGTGCGAACCGCAGCGCCCCGCAGGTGGTCGCGTTCTGGATCGCACAGGACGAATCGATGGGCGAAGAGATCCCGTCGACGATCTACGGCAAGCTCCTGGTGACCGCCGAGCCCACTGCCAGCCAGCCGCTCGGGCAGTTCACGCTCTACTTCAAGAACCTGGAGGCGACCGCCGACGCGTCGAGCACGGCGACGATGTTCGAGGGCTACATGCGCACCGTCGCGCGCACCGACGGCAAGAGCGAGGTCGAGTTCTTCATGTCGCACGGCAACGTCGACGCCCCGCTCGGGCCGAACCAGCGGGCGCAACGCGAACGCGTGCACGTGATCGGGGACCCCGCGACCGAGGCGGGCCGCGCCTACACCGAGCAGGTGTACATGCAGAACCAAGGCGTCAACTCGTGGTCGGAACGCGGCGAGTACCAGCTGCAGTTCGACGCCGACTACGTCGCGCGCCAGGACCTTCGCAACGGCAACGCGCTGTCGGTGCTCGACCGCAACGACTTCGCGACGCGCGTGCACCGTTATGGCGTCTACGACGCGGCGACCGAGAGCCGCATCGACCGCCTGTCGGGCTTCCCGGTCGAGGACCAGAACGGCAATCACGGTTGGGCCGGCTTCCACGGCATCTGGTTCCCCGAGGGCGTGACGCTGACCAACGGCCAGACGCTGTTCCGGCGCAGCTGGCAGTCCAACACGACGACGCCCTACACCCTGTTCCTCGCGCCCGGCAAGCTGCAACGCCGCACCCGTTCGGCGCTGACGATCGGCGACCTCGTGGGCGAGGACCTCGAGTACTGGAGCCCGATGGGCGGTGGCGAACAGCGGGTGCGCTTCACCGGCACCGACCTCGTGCGCGTCGCGTTGCGCAACGGCGGCGAATGGCAGCCCGTGGAACCGCCGGTCAGCATCGCCAACTCGTTCACCAGCGGCCAGTGGTGCCACTTCTGGAGCCGTGACCGCGGCGCCGTCGAGTTCGTCTGGCCGGTCGCGCTGGCCGCGAACGTGTCGGTGTTCGTGTGGTCGCACGAGACCGTGACCGCGTCGTCGCCGGAACTCGCGGCCGGCGACCTGACGCTGCACGGATACTTCAACCTGCTGCGCGCGAACATCACGTCGAACCAGGCGAACTTCGCCAACGCGGAGTCGCCGTACCTGCCGAACGCGACGGCAGTGAACAACGGCAACCAGACCTACGTGTTCGATCGCGACACGCTGCTGCTGACGCTCGGGGGCAATCCCGTGACGCTGCTGCCCGGCGTCTCGATCACGCAGGGCCCGGGCATGTTCGGGCTCGGCTGCGGGCCGCTGTTCGCGACCGCGTTGGCGTCGTTCTCCGACGCCCAGTCGCAGAACGTCACCTACGACTGGAGCATCGGCGGCAACCTGTGGAACCAACTGCGGGCGCTTCGCGACCAGCAGGGCGACTTCGTGGAGTTCGATCCGCCGCTGCGCCTGACCTACGTGCACGAGGAGCCTGGCTCGCCGTTCGACGGTCGCACGTTCTACCTCGAGTGGGACGGCACCAATCTGCAGGGCATCCCGCACGAACAAGGCGAGAACGGCTGGTGGCAGCCGCGGCTGAACATCCCGACCGGCACGGTGCTCGAAGCCGGCGGGAACAGCTACAAGATCAAGCAGCTCGAGGGCGAGCAGTTCATGGTCGAAGTCGGCGATCCGCAGGCGGTCTACGCCGCGCGCGGCTTCGACATCGACGGCACGCCGATCTCGGCACCGACCGCCGCCCCGTACCGCGATCCGGCGATCGGCGGCAAGCCGAACGTCGTCGGAGCGCCGCGCTACGTCGGCGGCGTGCCGACTCGCGACACGGACGACTGAGCGCGCGGTTCCGGCGCGGACCCGCCAGCGTGCCGCGGCCGAGCGAGCAGGAGCCGCCCCACCGGCGACGTCGCGAAGGCGACGAAGTCGGCGGCAGCACCGCTCGGGCGGCCGCTACTGACGAGCCGCAGCTCCCCTCCGTCGCCGGCGGCTAGCGGGGTGGCGCGCAGCCCGGCGTGCCGATCCCGCGCCGTCAGGTCGCCGGCGATCACCGCGAACGGCACGCGACCGAGTTGCACCAGTTGCACGGCCTCGCGCTCCGCGCACGGCGGCAATGGCGCGCCGAGTTGCGGGTGGCACGCGACGAGCGCCGCCGTCAGTTCGACGTCGAAGTTCGCGCTGGCGCCACGGCTGACCAGGAACGTGCCGCCGGCCGGAGCGGCGGCGAGGCGGACCGTGGTCGGCGCCGCGACGACGTCCCTGGAGGTCGCCACGACCGGCGCGGCCGCGGCGGTGACGACGAGGTCCGCGCGACTCGCGCCGGGGCCGTCGACCGCTCCCCCGTCGTGAACCTGCATCGCCGGCGGCGGCGCGGCGACTCCACCGCGCATGACGACGACGCCCGCTGCCATCGCCAGGCAGACGACCACGGCCAGCCGGATCGGCGTGTTGCTCCTCATCGCGCCGCGCACCTATCGAAGCGCACATACCGCCCGCGGCGATCGGGCCATCACCGCCGCTGGACCCGCCGGTGCGAACGGACACACGGGGAGACGATCGTCGACGCGCGACTCAAGGCTGCGGCGGCAGGGCGGCGAGCAAGGCGCGGGCGAACGCCGGCAAGTCGTCCGGCTTGCGCGACGACACGTGATGGCCGTCGACGACGACCGCGTCGTCGACCCACGTTGCCCCGGCGTTCACGAGGTCGTCCTTGATGCCGAGCGAACCGGTGTAGCGCCGGCCGCGCACGACGCCGGCCGAGATCGCGATCCACGGGCCGTGGCAGATGCTCGCGACGGGCTTGTGCGCGCGATCGAACGCCTGCACGAGCTCGAGCAGGTGCGCGTCGCGGCGCAGCTTGTCGGGCATCCAGCCGCCCGGCAGCACGATGCCGGCGAACTGCTCGGCACGGCAGTCGGCGAGCGCCGCATCGCTGCGCGCCGGATAGCCGTGCTTGCCGCGCCAGGTCGTGCGCGCGCTCGCCCCGGCCACCACCACCGCGTGCCCCGCTTCGAGCAGGCGCAGCCGCGGGTAGTGCAGTTCGAGATCCTCGTAATCGTCGCCGACGACGAACAAGACGGGTGCTGCAGCCATGGCGCGATCATCGGTCGCGCCCGCCGACGCCGCTACGCCTGCCGCATCTCCCGCTTCGCTTCCTTCGCCTTCAGGTGCTCGCGCTTGTCGTGCAGCTTGCGCCCCTTGCCGACGCCGAGCGTGACCTTGGCGAACCCGCGCCCGCCGAAGTAGACGCGCAGCGGCACGATCGTCAGCCCCTTGATCTGCGACTTGGCTTTCAGCTTCGCCAGTTCGCGCGCATGCAGCAGGCACTTGCGGCGGCGCTTGGGCTCGTGGTTCTGCAGGTTGCCGTGCGAGTACTCCGGAATCGTCGCGCCGAGCAACCACAACTCGTCGCCTTCGAACCGCGCGTACGACTCGTCCAGGCTGATCTGGCCCTGCCGCAGCACCTTGACCTCGGTGCCCTGCAGCACGAGCCCGGCCTCGTAACGTTCGAGGATCTCGTAGTGGAAGCGCGCCTTCTTGTTGTCGCCGACCAGCGTGTCGGTCGTCGCCGCCTTGGCCGCGGCGTCCTGCTTGCTAGCGCCCTTCGGCATCGTGCGCCGTTCGCTACGGCATCCACTCGCGGCGCGCAAGCGCCGGCCGCGGCGGAAAGGCGATCGCTGGCTTGCATGACCACGCGCGCTCGCTACCTTCCCCGTCCCCCACTTGTTGCCCAGGTGGCGGAATTGGCAGACGCACTAGGTTCAGGTCCTAGCGGGAGTAACATCCCATGGAGGTTCAAGTCCTCTCCTGGGCACCAGTCTTCTTGCGGCGCGGGCCGGCCGCACCGCCGAGGCGCGATCGCGGGCCCGCCGCCGGCCCGCGCGAACGGCCGCCGCGCCCGTCCCCGAGTCCTCGACGCGATCCGTGACCACTCGCACCCCGTTGAACCGTGACGTCGCGGTCGCGGCGCCGGGCGAGTTCCCGCCGCTCGACATCGGCAGCATCCGCGTCGACCCGCCGGTCGTGCTCGCGCCGATGGCCGGCATCACCAACGCGCCGTTCCGCACCCTCTGCCGGCGCTTCTCCGCCGACCGCTGCCTCTACGTCAGCGAGATGATCACGGCGCGCGCGCTGATCGAGCGGCACGTGCGAACGCTGCAGCTCGCTTCGTTCGGCGCCGACGAGACCACGCGCAAGAGCATCCAGCTCTACGGCACCCACCCCGACACGCTCGCCGCCGCGACGCGGATGCTGGTGAATGAGCTGGGCGTGCACCACATCGACATGAACTTCGGCTGCCCGGTGCGCAAGGTCACCGCGTCGGGAGGCGGCGCGGCGATCCCGCTGCGGCCGAAGCTGCTGCAGAAGATCGTGCGCAGCGTCGTCGCCAGCGCGGGCACGGTGCCGGTGACGATCAAGTTCCGGAAGGGCATCGACGAGTCGTTGCTCACCTACCTCGACGCGGGGCGCATCGGCGAGGGCGAGGGCGCTCGTGCCGTGGCGCTGCACGCGCGCACGGCCGCCCAGCTCTACTCGGGCGAGGCCGACTGGCAGGCGATCGCGACGCTGAAGCAGCACGTGCGCACGATCCCGGTGCTGGGCAACGGCGACGTGTTCGAGTGCTGGGACGCGTTGCGCATGCTGCGGCAGACCGGCTGTGATGGCGTCGTCGTCGGCCGCGGATGCCTCGGCCGGCCTTGGTTGTTCGGCGAACTGTGCGCCGTGCTGTCGGGCAACGAGCCGCCGCCGCCGCCCGACCTCGGCACCGTCGTCGACACGATGCGCGAGCACGCGCGGTTGCTGGCGGAGTTCTTCGGCGAGAAGAACGGCATGCAGCAGCTGCGCAAGTTCACCGGCTGGTACCTGAAGGGCTTCCCGCACACCAAGCGGCTGCTGCCGGCGATGCACCAGGTCACGACGCTCGAGCAGTTCGAGGCGCTGGTCGCCGAGTTGCCGCGCGACGTGCCCTATCCCGAGATCGCGCTGCGTGCGCGCCGCTGCAAGGACGCGAGCACGCAGGTGGTGTCGCTGCCGCCCGGCTTCCTCGAGGCCCGCGACGAAGACGTCTGCATCGAGGACCCCGCCGAGATCGACGGCGGCTGACGCGACGACACGGTCAGCCGAACGAGCGATCCGCCCAGCGCCGTCCCCGCCGCGGGCCACCGGCTAGACTGCGCCACTCCCGCGCCAAGCCACGGCGCCTACCCCCGCGAACGCATGCACACCCACGCCACCCTCCTCGCTGTGCTCGTCGGCGCCACCGCCGCCGCCCAGAACGACTACGACCTCGACAAGATCACTTCGGGCCGCGTCGGCGGACCGCTGACGATGCAGGTGACCGGCGCTCCGCCGAACCAACCGATCCTGTGGGTGCCGTCGACGACGGCCGGCCCGACGCCGCTCAACCTCGTCGATCCGTTCGATCCGCGCGTGATGGAAGTCGGCATCGACCTGATCAGCGCGGCGGTGGCCCAGCTGACCGACGGTGCCGGCAGCAACACGCTGTCGCTGAGCCTGCCCCCGAACGCCGGACTGAGCGGCATCCTGCTGCACTGGCAGACGGTCGAGGTGCTGCTCGGCACGCCGTTCTTCGGCGAGCTGGGCAACTCCGTCGTGACGCAGATCGGCCTGCAGAACGCCAGCGTCGCCGCCCCCGACGCCTTGTCGTTCGCGCGCGCGTTCAGCGTGGCCTTCTTCGATCGCGACAACAACGCCGGAGCCGGCGACCTCATCATCGCCGGCGGCGGCACCGGCACGCTGACGGCCGCGACCGGGTTGCCGTCGAGCGAGCGGTGGGACTTCCGCCGCATGAGCGCCGAGCCAGCGGCCAGCATGGGCACCGCGCGCGCGCTGCACCTCGCCGTGCCATTGACCGACAACCGCGTGCTGATCATCGGCGGCGTCAACTCGACCGGCGTCGCGCTCGCGACGTGCGAGATCTACGACCCGACGACGAACAGCTTCTCGCCCACCGGCAGCATGGCGACGCCACGCACGCTGCACGCCGCTTGCCGTCTCGCCGACGGCCGCGTGATGGTTGCCGGCGGCACCTCGACGCTGCAGCCCGACGTGGTCGCCGCCCTGAACGGCACGCTGAACTCGTGCGAGATCTGGAATCCGGCGACCGGCACCTGGACCGGCACGGCGAACCTCGGCGGCTACCGGCTGGCGCCGGCGCTGACCTTGCTGCCGACCACCAACCAGGTGATGGTCTCGGGCGGCGTCGCGGTGACGACGTTCCTCGGCGTTCCCTTTTCGGCGAACAGCGTGACGACCGTGCAGCGCTGGAATCCGGCGACGGGCACGTGGGGTTCGGGCGCCGCCATGCCGGCCGCGCGTGCCGGCCATCACTACAACCAGGTCACGCTGCTCGATGGCCGCGTGCTGATGACGGGCGGCGTCAACCTGCCGAACCTGCTGAACGCCACGTCCGCGGCGCCGATCGCCAACGCCGACATCTACAACCCGATCACCAACACCTGGGTGGCCGGCAACATGGGAACGGCGCGCGCCCTGCACGGCGCCGTGCGCCTCAGCGACGCCCGCGTGGTGGTGACCGGCGGAGCGCAGGGCACGCTGCTCGCGCCGACGTCGATCGCCGACGTGCACGTGTTCTCCCCGGGCACCAACACCTGGGCGCCGGCGGCGCCACTGCTGGCGCCGCGCGCGAGCCACGCGGCGGCGCTGCTGCCCGACAACACCATGGTGCTGCTCGGCGGCCAGGGTGCATCGACGACGGTGACGACGATCGAGACGCTGCGCTTCCAGTGAGCCGCGGCCGAGCGGCTCGTCTCAGGACGCTTCGGCGACCACCCGATTGCGCAGCACGCCGAGCCGCTCGATCTCGACCTCCATCACGTCGCCGGGCACCACCGGCCCGACACCCTCGGGCGTGCCCATCGCGATCAAGTCGCCGGGCCGCAGCGTGGTGACGCGCGCCATCGCCGCGAGCGCCGGCTCGATGCCGAACACCATGTCCGACGTGCGCGCGCGCTGCTTCTCGACGCCGTTCACGCGCATCGTGATCTGCAGGTCGCTGGCGTCGAGCGCATCGACCGGCACGACGAACGGGCCGAACGGGCCGAACGTGTCGAGCGCCTTGCTGCGCAGCCACGGGTACTTCTGGTCGCGGTCCTGGCCCTGCAGCTTGCGCGCCGTCACGTCGTTGAGCAGCGTGTAGCCGGCGACCAGCGCGCGCGCCGCGGCGCCCTCGACGTTGCGGCGGCCGCGGCCGTCCGGGTCGGCGAAGCCGAGCACCAGCGCCAGTTCCGCCTCGTGGTCGACGCGGGTGTCGAGCCAGCGCGGGATCACCACGTCGTCGCCGTGCGCCGCCAGCGTGTCGGGCAGCTTGGCGAAGAAGATCGGTTCCTTCGGCACGTCGGCGCCGAACTCCTTGGCGTGCGCCACGAAGTTCTTGGCGAGGCACAGGGTCTTGCCCGGCAGCAGCGGCTTCAGCACGCGGGCTGGTGCCGGCATCGACGGGGCCTTCGCGATGCGTGCGCGCAGGTCGGCGGCTCGCAGTTCGCCGCGCGCGAGCAGTGCGTGCACGTCGAGCGGGCCGAGATCGAAGAAGCGCCCGCCCGGCTCGACGGCGCCCGTGTGCGCACCGCCGCCGTGCGCAAAACGGAACCACGCCGGCACCGCGGGGAGCACCAGCGGCTGCACGACGCTCACCGGCAGAGCTCCAGCGCCGCCATCGCGTAGCAGGTGCACAGCAGCGGCAGCCCTTCCATCCAGCGGTCGTTCTTGCCGTTGACCCAGGTGCCGTCGGCCTGCTGGGCGCCTTCGAGATGCGCGCGCAGCGCCTTGCGCCATTCGATCGGCTCGACCGTCTCGACGCCCTTGTCGTCCTTGCGGGTGACGTCGACCGTCGCGACCTTCGCGGCGTCGAGCGCCTGCGCGAGCACGAGGTAGTAGTAGTAGAGGCCCTGGTGCTGGACCTTCTCGCCGAGTGCGGGGTCCGCACCCGGATTGACCGCGAGGGTCCAGTTCTGGCGGATCCACTGCACCGCAGCCTGCACGCGCGGATCGTCGCCCGGGATCCCGGCGAGCAGGTACGACTTCAGCAGCGCGTAGGTCATCGAGCCGTAGCTGCGCGGNNCCGCCGTCGTCGCCCGAGGTCGCGTCGAGCACGACGCCGACGCGATCGGGGTCCGACACCTTGCCGGAGAAGTCGTTCACCGACTTCAGGTTCTGCGTGCGCTGCAGGAACACCAACGCCTTGCCGAACGCCTCGTGGTCGGCGGGCAGCCCGGTCGCCCGGAGCGCCTCGAGCGAGAAGTGCAGGTTGCTGAGGTCGCCGCGCTGCGAGTTGCCGTAGCCGATCGAGCCGTAGTCGCGATCGCTGCGTTGGTAGCCGGTGGCCTCGCTGTTCTGGAAGCCGAGGATCGCGCGCTGCGCCTTCTGCAGCGCCGGCTGGATCGTCGCATCGCCCCACTTGGTCAACGCACCGACGACCACGCAGGTCGTGTAGTTCTGGACCTGCTGCCCGAAGGTGCCGTCCTCGTTCTGCCCGGCGAGCAGCCAGCGCATGCCCTTGTCGATCGTCGTCTGCTCGTCGGCCGTGCGCAGGGCCTTCGGCTTGGTCTGCAGCGCGAGCAGGCCGAAGCCGGTGAACGCCGGGTCGGGGAACGTCTTGCCGCCCATCGTCAGCGAGAACACGCCGTCCTTCTGCTGGCTCGCCAACCAGGCGTACGCCTTCTGCTGCGCTGGCGACCACACGGCCGCGGGCGAGTCCGCCTGGGGATCCTGGGCGCGATCGAGGGCGCGGTTCGCGGCCTGGCAGGCGACCAGCTGGACCAGCGCATCGGCGGCTTCGTCGTGGATCAGCCCGTCGGCCGACGCCTGCCAGGCCTTGGCCTTCGCGGCGGCGTCGCCCGCGAGATGCTGCGGGAACCGGTCGGCGCGGACGTCGGCCAGCACCCCGGCGACCAGCGCGTCGAAGACCGGCGTCGCATCGCCCTGCTGCCGCAGCCACTCGCGCGCCGCGCGCACTTCCTCGGCGAACACCGGTTCGAGCGGCAGCGCCGCCAGCGCGTCGGCGACCCACGCCGTCGTCGCGGCGTCGCCGAAGCTGCCGTCCTGCCGGCGGGCTCGCAGCAAGCCACCGGTGGACGACGTCACCGCCGGCACGTCACCCGGGTAGTAGTAACGACGGTGGCAGCGCGCCATCGCCGCGAGCACCTTCGCCGTGGCCAGCGCCGAGTCGCCGCCCAGCGGCGCCTTGGCGGCACGCGCGCGGTCGGTCAACACGTCGATCAAGCCGTCGACCTCGTCCTTGAAGATCGTGCCCTTCTTCCGGGTCGGCAACTGCCCAGCGCTCTGCACGTCGGCGTCGACGCGCGGGCCGCAATGGGCCGCGGTGCACGCGGCGGACAGGCAGGAGGCGAGAACGCCGAGCAGGATCCTGTTCATGACGTGGGCGGCAGGTTAGGTGCGTCCGGACGGCCGGCCAAACGGAAAGGTCCCGGCGCGGTTCACGCGGTATGGCGGGCCTCAGGACGTCGCCCGAACGGTCTCGACCCGAGCAAGGCGAATAGCAACACCTCGCCACGGGGGTATCCTGCGGCTGCGCATGTTCCGCGATCGAACGGTCTCGCTGGTGATCCCCGCGTACGACGAGGAGGCGACGATCGGGCAGGTCGTGGAAGAGTTCCGCCAGGAGCCGCATCTCGACGAGATCGTCGTCGTCGACAACAACTGCCGCGATCGCACCGCCGCGATCGCGGCGGCCGCTGGTGCTCGGGTCGTCGCCGAGAGCCGGCCCGGCTACGGCTCGGCACTGCTCGCGGGCATGTCCGCCGCGAAGGGCGACATCCTGGTGCTAGTCGAGGCCGACGGCAGTTTCCGCGCGCGCGATGTGGTGAAGCTGCTCGTCTATCTCGACGACGCCGGCATGGTCATGGGCACGCGCACGACGCGGCAGATGGTCGAGCAGGGCGCGAACATGCGATTCCTGCTGCGGTGGGGCAACGTGTTCATGGCCAAGTTCCTGCAGCTCTGCTGGCTGCGGCCGGCCGAGCCGCGGTTCACCGACGTCGGCTGCACCTTCCGCGCGCTGACCCGCGCGACGTTCGAGAAGATCCGGCCGCGGCTGCGGCAGACCGGTCCGGCGTTCTCGCCGGAGATGATGTGCGCCGCCCTGCAGGAACGCTGCCGCATCATCGAAGTGCCGGTCACCTACTCGCCGCGCATGGGCGGCGAATCGAAGCACTCGGACACCTTCGGTCGGCAGGCGCGCACCGCGTGGAAGATGTTCCGCACGATCTGCCGCAAGCGCTTTCTCGAACGCTCGGCGCCGCACAACGCCGCGGGGGCCTGAACGACGATGTCCCCTTCGGTGAGCCCACCCTCGCAGCCGCCCGCGCCGCGTTCGGCCGAAGTCACCAGCTGCCAGCTCTGCGGCAGCGGCGAGGCCGACGTCAAGTTCACCGACGGCCCGTTCCGCGTGCTGTGCTGCCGACGGTGCGGCCTCGTCTACGTGACGCCACGGCTGCAGGGCCAGGCGCTGGCCGACGTCTACGACGCCGGCTACTGGCGGAGCGACGACCCCAAGTCGCGCGGCTACGCCGACTACGCTCGCGAGGCTGCGCTCTACCTGAAGACGTTCCAAAAGCGCATGGCACTCGTCGGGAAGCACCTGCCGGCGAAGGCCCGCGTGCTCGACGTCGGCTGCGCCGCCGGCTACTTCCTGCGCGTCGTCCGCGAGGCCGGCCACGAAGTGCACGGCGTCGAGATGTCCGCGGCGATCGCCGGCGAGGCGGTGCGTTCGCTCGGTGCGGCCGCGGTGCACGTCGGCACGCTCGACGACGCCGTGCGCGAGAAGGGGCACGCCGCTGGCTCCTTCGACCTCGTGACCCTGTGGGACGTGATCGAACACGTGCCCGATCCCCAAGCGACGCTACGGACGATCCGTGGGCTGCTGCGGCCGGGCGGCAAACTGCTGCTCGAGACGCAGAACATCGCGTCGCGATGGGCGCGCCTGCTCGGCCGTCGCTGGCACCACTTCAAGCACGACGAACACCTCTACCACTTCACACCGGCGACCATCACGAGGCTGCTCGACGACTGCGGCTTCGACGTCGCGACGATCGGCGCTGCCTATGCCGGCAAGTACGTCTCGTTCGGCTTCCTCGCCGAACGCGCGCAGCGGCTCGGCAAGGTCGCCGGCTGGCTGGCGCGGCCGCTGGGCTTGCTGCGGGGCGCTGCCGTCTACGTGAACCCGCACGACGAGATGATCGTCGTCGCGACGCCCCGCCCAGCCGGCTGAGCAGCCGACCCGCACCGCTGCGCTCGGGATCCGGGCGCGGCCCGGATCAGGTGTTCTCGCGCTGCTCGCCCACCGGGCGCTGCAGCTCGTAGCGCGCCTCGAGCGCCTTCAACGTGAACGACTGCCGCAACGCCTCGGCAGCCTGCTGCGCCGCGAAGGAGCTGAAGCCGCCGCCCGAGCGCTCCTGCTCGAACCGCCGGCGCGACACGTCGGCCGGCTGCAGCGGATCGACCTTGGTGCAGATCGCGAAGTGCCAGCGCCGGTTCGCGAAGTCCTGCGTCACCGCGGTCGACTCCCCTGCCTTCAGGTTCTGCGACACGCGCATCAGGTGGACGACCGTCAGGTCGTAGTTCTTGTCGAAGCGCGGCTCCTGGGCGACTTCACGCGACAACGGGCCGAACTCGGCGACCGTGAAGCCCGCCTCGGCGGCGGCAGCGTCGATCACGGCAGCGTGGTGCTCCTTCGCCGCGACGGCGATTTCGCTGTCGATCTCCCGCTTGATCTCGGTCTCGAAGCGCTGCTTGGTCGCATCCCGCCGCGCCAGCTCGGCCTGCTTCACCGCCAGTTCGCCCTCCCAGCTCGAACGAGCCTGCGTGCCCGGCTGCAGCGTCGCGATCGTCGCCTGCGCGGCCGCGATCGCGTCGTTGGTCTTCTTCTCCCATTCGGCGAGCTTCTCGTCGACGCGCGACTGCAGCTTGCCCTCGATCTCCGCGACCTTGTCGGCCATCTTCTCCTTGGCCAGACGCAGCAGCGCCTCTTCCATCTTCTTCTTGCGTTCCTGCGCCTCGGCGCGCGCCTTCTCGGTCCAGTAGGCGCCGGAGACCAGCGGCTGGAGCTGCTCCTTCGGCTTCAGCGGCCGCGGCTCGGCGGCGGTCGCCTGGTAGAGGATCACGGCCTTCGACGTGCGGCCGACCACCTGGCACAGGTCGCCCTTGCCTGCCAGCTGCGCGCCTTGCGCCGACAGCGGCCACATGCCGAGTTCGGTGCCGAGCTTGTCGAGGTCCTTCAGTTCCTCGGCGGTCTTGGTGCCCGAGATCGCCTTCTGCACGAAGCCGGACTTGCCCGCGGTCAGCGCCGTGAAGGCGGCGGGGAAGTCGAAGTTGGCGCGCGCGTCCTTCTGGGCCTGTTTGGCCGCCTCCACGGCGGCCGTCAGCGGCGGCAGCTTGTCCTTGGCCGCCTGGGCCTCGTTCTTCGCGGCGTCGTGATCGGTCTGCGCCTTCGCGACCGCGTCCTTCAGGGCCTGGTCGTCGGGCTTCGCCGCCAACTCATCCTGCTTCTTCTTGAGGTCGATCTCGTGCGTGGCGACCTTGGCCATGGCTTCGCCGACGCCGGTTTCCGCCGCGGCCACCGCCTGCTGGGTGCGCGTGAGCTCCTCGTCGAGCGGCTTCAACGTCTCGGCCAGCTTGCCCCTCACTTCGCCGAGCAACTGGTTCATCACGTGCTCGGCCTGCGCCAGGGCCGTCAGTTCGGCCTTCACCGCCGCGTCGTCGAACGGCTTCCACTGGTTGTCGCCCTCGAGCTTGAATCGCGTGTCGCGCTCGGCGGCGTAGTACTTCTGCAGCTGCTCGTCGGTGACCGTGAAGTCCTTGAGCCAGGCGTCCTGCCACTGGGTGGCGTCGAACTGGCCTTCGCCGAACAGCAGCGCGCCGAACCGCAGCTCGACGCGCGGCAGATCGAACGCCTGCATCTGCATCTTCTCCGGGTCGCTCTTGCCGGCGAACCACGCATCGAGATCCGCGTCGGCGATCGGCGCCGCCGCCTTCATCGTCACCTCGAGCTGCTTCTCGTCGAGCGAGGCGACGCGCAGCGTGATCTTCTCCTTGCCCTTCGTCAGCTTGGCCATGACGCGAGCGTCGGTCGTGTCGATCGCCAGGGTCTGCAGCCGGAGCCACGTGCCGATGCGCATCGCCTCGGCGACCACGGTGCGGTAGCGAGCGAGCGAACCCATCCCGATGTCGCGGGCGAGCTTCGCGGCGGAGTCGGACTTGACCAGGTCGCGCAGGGTCTCGATCGCGCGGTCGACTTCGACCATCGACACGCCAACCCCTTCTTCGATCGCGGCGCGGCGCATCAAGGCGAAGATCTGCGTGCGCTGGCTGCTGTCCTCGTCGTCGAACCGGGGCCACGGGATCACGCCAGGCGGGATGGCCATCGGGCTGTTGGCCACCATCTGGCCGTAGACCTCGTCCTCCGCGGTGACCTCGACGCGCTTGCCGTTGACGAGGATCGTCGATGCCGGGCGCACGCTGCCGAACAGCTCGCCGACGAGTTGCATCATCGGGCCGGTGATCGAGAACGTCAGCAGCACGAACAAGCCGGCCGTGTAGAGCAGCTTCTTCTGGTGACGGCGGAAGAAGCCGTAGACACCGCTGTGCAGATCGTAGTCATCAGCGGCGGACGGCTTGGTGGGCGGTACTGCGGGATTCGGCGCCATGGGGAAGTCGGGCAGGATACAGAGCGGCCCCCGATCCTGACGACCGGCGCGCCGCGGAAACGTGGGGTCAGCGGGCCGTCGGCACGGCCTCGGCTGCCAGCAGGATCGGGATGCCGTCCTGGACCGGGTAGAGCCAGGCGCCATCGGCGGTGGCGAGCGCCTCGGTCCAGACGCCGGTGACGGCGGCTCCGCCGCGGTTCTTCAGGTCGCCCTTGCCGATCCGCGCGTTGGCCGACGCCAGTTCGGTGGCATCGGCGACGCGCAACGGTTGCCGGGTGGACGGACAGACGAGCAGGCGCAAGAACTCGGCGTCGATCATCGGGAGGAAGGCGGTGGCGGGCCGGCGGATGTGAGGGCGGCAGGGCTCGAACCTGCGACCTACGGCTTAAAAGGCCGCTGCTCTACCGGCTGAGCTACGCCCCCGCTCGGCGGGGCAAGGATGAAACCGCGCCGGACGAGCCCGCGCAAGGGCGCCAGCGCTTCCGGGGCCTCGGCGAGGCGAACGCGCCCTGCGCCAGCGCGCCAGGCCCTCACTCCTCGAGGATCTCCTTCGACTTCATCCGCAGCATCTCGTTGAGCTTCTGCTCGACCGCCTTCAGCTCCTTGTCGATCGCATCGTGGGCCTTCTTGCACTGGTCCTCGGTGAGCTTGCCGTCCTTCTTCATGCCGTCGGCCAGCCGGTTGGCGTCACGGCGCTCGTTGCGCAGGGCGACGTGGTTCTGCTCCACCAGGTCCTTGATCTTCGCGACCAGCTTGTGCCGCTGCTCGCCGGACAGCGGCGGCATCGACAACCGCAACTGCTTGCCGTCGGACTGGGGGTTCAGGCCGAGGTCCGACTTCTGGATCGCCTTCTCGATGTCCTTGACCACCTGCGGCGAGCCGTCGAACGGCTTGATCATCAGCTGCCGCGGATCGGGCACCGAGATGTGCGCGATCTGGTTGAGCGGCGTCATCGTGCCGTAGTAGTCGACGCGGATCGTGTCGACGAGCGTCGGCGAAGCGCGGCCGGTGCGAATGCCGCCGAGCTGCTCCTTCAGGTGCTTGAGCGTCTTGTCGGTCTTCTGCTTCAGGTCGGTCAGGATCGAGGCGTGGGGTTCCATGTCGGTACACGACGGCATCGCCGCCGCGACAGACTCTACCGCCGTCGCCGGGCCCGGTCAGCAGCGCATCGTCAGCACACCCAGGTGCCGATGTCGTCGCCGCGCACCGCGCGCTCCATGTTCCCCTCGACGAACATGTCGAACACCATGATCGGCATGCGGTTCTCCATGCAGAGCGTGAACGCCGTGCGGTCCATGACCCGCAGATCGCGGGCGAGCGCTTCCTGGAACGACAGCCGCGCGAACTTGCGGGCCGACTTGTCCTTGTTCGGATCCGCCGTGTAGACGCCGTCGACCTTGGTCGCCTTGAAGATCGCGTCGACCCCGAGCTCCGTCGCCCGCAGCGCAGCGGCGGTGTCGGTCGTGAAGTACGGATTGCCGGTGCCGCCGGCGAGCACGACGACGCGGCCCTTCTCGAGGTGACGGATCACCCGGCGCCGGATGTACGGCTCCATCATCGTCTTCATCTCGACCGCGCACGCGGCCCGCGTCTCGACGCCGGCGCGCTCGAGCGCGTCCTGCAACGCCAACGCGTTGATCGCGGTCGCCAGCATGCCCATGTGGTCCGCGGTCGCGCGGTTGGTGCCGAGTT
>DDSQ01000184.1:106844-156158 GCA_002343845.1 Planctomycetes bacterium UBA2386
ACGGTGGCGACGACCGCCGGCGCGACGCCAGCACCGTCGTCGCCCAGGCTCTCGCCGCTGATCTTGAGCAGGATGCGCTGGATCTTCTGCGGCGGGTGCAGGGCGGGCGGCGTGCTGTCGGGCATGGTCGAGGTGCCGGGACAGTAGGGCCCGGCCGGCGGCGCGGCGAGAGGCGACTCGCGCCGACCCGCGATCAGGCGCCGAGTTCCATGCGCACGAAGCGACGCACCTGGATGTTCTCGCCGATCTTGCCGACGAGTTCGGTGCGCACCTGCTCGACGGTCTTGCTGTCGTCGGGCACGTACTGCTTCGCCATCAGGCACTTCTCGGCGAAGAACTTCTCCATGCGACCTTCGACCGCCTTGTCGATCGCGGCCTGCGGCTTGCCCTTCATCGACTCGAGCGTCATCTCGGTGACGATCTGCTTCTCCTTGGCGATCGCCTCGGCCGGCACCGTCGCCTTGTCGAGGAACGCCGGCGAGTAGGCGGCGATCGTCAGTGCAACGCCCTTGCAGAAGGCGCGGAAGTCCTCGTTCTTGGCGACGAAGTCGGTCTCGCACGCCACCTCCACCAGCACACCCACCTTGCCGTTGTGGTGCTGGTAGGCGAACACCAGGCCTTCCTTGATCTCGCGGCTGGCGGCCTTGTCGGCCATCTGCTTGCCCTTCTTGCGCAGCCACTCCTTGGCCTTCTCGGTGTCGCCGGCGTTCTCCTTCAGCGCCTGCTTGCAGTCCATCATCGGCGCGCCGGTGATCTCGCGCAGACGCATCACCGTCTTCGCATCGATGTCGACGGCGGTGACCTTGCCCTGCTTCTTCAGGAGGTTGCGGGCCTGCTCCATGTCGCCGTTGCACTGTTCGAGCGCGGACTCGCAGTCCGCCATCGATGCGCCGGTCATCTCGTGCAGGCGCTTCACGGTGTTGAGATCGAAGTCGCTCATGGCATTCCTCTACGTAGTTGTGCAGACGGCGCCCGCGACGATCGCGATGGCGCCGCCGACGAACGGGCGTGGCGAACTGGGCTCAGCCTTCCGCCGGCGTGGCGGCAGGAGCAGCCGGTTCCGCGCGATCCGAACCGATCGACACCGAGTCGGCATGGCCGCCGCCGGTGAACCGCACGCCACCACCACCGCCGCCGCCGCCGCCCGGACCGCCGCGCCGGCCACCCGGCCCGCCCGGTCCACGGCGACCGCCGTCGCGACCGCCGCGACCGCCGCCATCGCGGCCTTCGGTGCTGCGCCGGCCCTGGGCCTGGCGGTTGCGCACGTCGTCGGAGGCCGTCTTCTGGGCGTCGCGCAGCGTCGACTCGTCGCACTGCTTGCGGCCTTCCATGATCGCCTCCGACAGCTTGCCCAGCACCAGCTGGACCGAGCTCATCGCGTCGTCGTTGGCGGGAATCACGATGTCGGCGAGCGTCGGGTCGCAGTCGGTGTCGAGCACGCAGACGACCGGCACGTTCATGCGCTTGGCTTCGCGCATCGCGTTGTCCTCGCGGCGCGGATCGACCACGATCAGCGCGCCCGGCAGGCCGTGCAGTTCGCGCACGCCTTCGAGGTTGCGCCGGATGCGCTTCATCTCGCGGCGCATCGTCGACTGGTCCTTCTTCTTGTACTTCTCGATGCCGCCGCTGGTCTCGAGGCCTTCGAGCTCGATCAGGCGGGCGAGGCGCTCGCGCACGGTCGCGAAGTTGGTCAAGGTGCCGCCGATCCAGCGCTCGGTCACCGGCGGCATGCCGCACTTCTTCGCCTCGGCGTCCACCACGGGGCGGATCTGCTTCTTCGTGCCGAGGAACATGATCTGCGCGCCCGTCGCGGCGAGGTGTCGAAGGAAGTGCGTCGCGCGGTACAGCCCGCGAATCGTCTCCTCCAGGTTGATCACGTGGATCTTGTGCCGCTTGCCGTGGATGAACGGCTTCATCTTCGGGTTCCAACGGCTGGCCTGGTGGCCGTAGTGGACGCCGGCGTCGATCAGTTCTTGGGCGGTTACGAGCGGCACGTTCTGGACGGCTCCTTGCCTGCGATGGTTGGGCCTCGTGGGCCGGTTCTCTCTGCGGATGCGAAGCGGGGCGCGACGTCGATGCCGCACACCCGCGGGAATGAGGGGCGGAGAGTCTAGGGAGCGAGCCCCCCGCGTCAAGTTGAACGTGGCGCGGGTGCCGGCGCGCGCGGGGCCGTGCGCGACGCGCACGTCCGGACCACGTCCTCGTCGCCGCGCGGATCGTCACGGGAGCCCCTTCCCACGACCTCGGGGCTGGCTAGACTGCGGCCGCAACTTTGCTTCCTGGCCCCGCGAGTCGCTCTCGCGGCCCCCCCAGAACTCAGCCGTGGCCGCAATGCCCGAGACCTCCGCGGAGGGCCAGCCCGACCGGCCCTCGCCCCCCCTCCATCCGACCGGCCCTGCCGCCGGCGCCGACGCCGCGGCCGCGCCGATCGTGATGGTCATGAACCACGACCGCGATGCGCTCGGCGACCTCGCCGGAGCACTCGCCCGCAGCGGCTACCAGGTGCACGTCGCCGACAGCCTGGCGCAGAGCCACCGCCTGCTGGCGTCGATGCGCCCCGACCTGGTGATCCTGAACCCGCTGGTGCTCAGCGCCGACGGCGTCGAGGCCGAGTGGCTGGTCGCGCTGCAGCGCGAGGACGACCCGGTGCCGGTGATCCTGCTGGTCGACGACCTGCAGGCGCTGGCGGAGGCCCGGCGCCTGCGCCTGCCGTTCCGCGACTTCGTGCTCAAGCCCTGCGCGCCGCCGGAGTGCGTCTACCGCGCCGAACTGGCGCTGCAGACGCGGACCAACCTGCGGCACCTGCACCAGCGCGCCCGCGCGCTCGAGAGCCAGGTCACCGTCGACTTCAAGACCGGCCTGCTGTCCGAGCGGCACATGCGCACGCTGCTCGACCGCGAATGGAAGCGCGCCCAGCGTTACCAGAATCCGCTGTCGCTGCTGCTGATCGACGTCGACAACTTCAAGGGAGTCAACGACTCGACGGAGTACGCGTTCGGCGACGAAGTGCTGCGCCGCGTCGCCGAGTCGCTGCGCACGAACGTGCGCGAGACGGACTTCGCGGCGCGTTTCGGCGGCGACGAGTTCTGCGTGCTGCTGCCGCAGACGAGCCCGGGCGAAGCAGTGCAGACGGCGATGCGCATCAAGCAGCGGATCGCCGCGATGCCCGTGCAGAAGGGCAGCTACCAACGCACGGTGACGGTGTCGATCGGCGTCGACAGCTACGACGGCCGCGCGGCCAGCAGCATCGACCAGCTCCGACGCAACGCCAACCGCGCGCTGCAGGAAGCCAAGCGCCGCGGCAAGAACCAGGTCTGGCTCTGGCCGGGCACCGACGAGCCCCTCGGAGCCACCGGCTCCGGCTGAGCGGCGCCGCCGATCGCGAGGCGGGACCTACCGCGTGCCGCCGGCCGCCGGCGGCGTTGCTGCCGCGGACATCGGCAGCCGCAGCGTGACGTGGAAGCCCTCGCCCGGTCGCGAGTCGACGGCGATCTCGCCGCCGTGGTTCTGGACGATCGAGTAGCAGATGAACAAGCCGAGCCCGCTCGCGTCGGGCCGGTCCTTCTTGCTGAAGAACGGATCGAACACGCGCGGCAGCAGTTCGCTGGCGATGCCGGGCCCGTTGTCGTCGACCGTGACCCTCACGTGGGTGTCGGCGCGCACCGCGCGCACGTCGATGCGCCCGCCCGGCTGGCCACCGAGCGCGTCGAGCGAGTTCAGGAACAGGTTCAGCATCACCTGCTGGATCTCGTGCGGATCGCCGAAGACCGGCGGCAGGTCGGCCGGCAGCGCCACGTCGAGTTGCACGCCGTCGCGTTGCAACCGGTGCTCGACCAGCGCGCGCGCCCCCTCGACCGCTCGCGCCAACGGGAACTGGCCGGGTGCTGCGGGGCGCGGCGCGAAGTCGAGCAGGCGCGCCGCCGTGCGGGCGATGCGTGCGAGACCCTCCTGCACGAGCTGCAGGTAGGTGCGCTGCTTGTCGGCGAGCCCCGGCTGCTGGAGCAACCGGTTGACCGCGTTCTGCATGCCGCCGATCGGGTTGTTGATCTCGTGCGCGACGCCGGCCGCCAGCGTGCCGATGCTCGCCAGGCGCGAACTCAGGACCAGCGCCCGTTCCTTCTGCTTGGCATGTTCGACCGCCTCGCGCACCGCCGCCTCGAGCGCGCGCGTGTGGTCGGCGACGCGCGATGCCATCTGGTTGAACGTCGACACCAGCGGATCGAGTTCGGGCACGCCGCGCGCGGGCACGCGCACGTCGTAGCGGCCGCGACCCACCGCGACGGCCGCAGCACCGATCGCCTGCAGCGGCCGGCGGATCGTGCGGCGCGTGACCCAGAACAGCACGATGCCGAACGACACCGACGAGGCGACGACGCCGCCCAGCGAGATCCACAGCGGCAGCGCGGCCGGCAGCAGGACCGGCGTGTGGCGCGGCCGGAACCACAGGTAGCCCGCGACCCCGCCGGCCTCGGCGCCCGCGGCTCCCAGCTCCGGGCGCAGCGCGTAGCAGTAGCCGCCGGCAACGGGCAGGATGCCGTCGACGCCGCGCGCTTCGATCATGCCGGTCGTGATCACCGCCTCGGGGAACGTGTCCGGGTCGCGGTGCACGGCGCCGAGCGGGTTGAGGTAGACGCCGGCGTACGGCGGCCGGCCGCTGGTGACGATCACGTCCTCGTACAGTTCGCGCAGCGACGGCGCCGACAGCAGCCGCCGCACCACCGCGCCGTCGGCAGCAGCGCTGCGCAACGCCTCCGGGGAGTAGATGCGTTCGATCTCGTCGAACGACCCCTGCACCGCGGCGCGCAGCGCTTCGTCGCGGTTGGCCATCCACGAGCGCTGCGCGAGGTGCACGGCGACCTGCACACTGCCGACGGTGGCCGCGTTCAGCAGCAGCGCGAGCAGCAGGATGCGCCAGGCGAGCGACACTCAGTTCTCCGCGACCTCGGCCGACGCCGCCATCGTCTCACCGCTTGCCCATGGTCTGCATCATCGTCAGCAGCGGCATGAACAGCGCGAACACGATGAACCCGACTGCAACGGCCAGGAACACCAGCAGGATCGGCTCGATCAGCTTGAACGTCGTCTCGATCGTGCGATCGACCTCGACCTCGTAGCGGTCGGCGACCTTCGACAGCATGCGGTCGAGTTCGCCGGTCTGTTCGCCGACGTCGACCATGTTGACGACGATGTCGTCGAACATGCCGCTCTCGCCCATCGGCACCGCGAAGCCCGCGCCCTCGCGGATCGACCCCTGCACGTCGCCGACGGCCCGCTTCATGTGCACGTTGTTGGTCGAAGCGCCCAGGATGTCGAGCGCATCGAGGTGCGGCACGCCGCTCTGGATCAGCGTGCCGAACGTGCGCGCGAACCGCGCGACCAGGCTCTTGTGCACGAGCTTGCCGAACAACGGCATGCGCAGCGCCTGGCGGTGCATGAACGAGCGGTAGCCGAACACGCGCGCCATCAGCAGGCGGTGCACGACGACCACCAGCAACGCTCCGACCAGGTAGGTCCACCACCAGACCTTCAGGTGCTCGCCGACGTCGATCACGAACTGCGTCGTCCAGTGCATCGCGCCCTTGCCGGTCGCTTCGAACACCGCCTTGAACTTCGGGATCACGAACGCGAACACCAGCAACAGCACCAGCAGCGCCACGATCAGGATCGCCACCGGGTAGGCGAGTGCGCCCTTCACGCGCGACTTGATCGCTTCGCTCGTGGTCAGGAAGCCGCTCAAGCGGTTGAGGATCTCCTCCTGCACACCGCCCGCTTCGCCGGCGCGCACCATGTTGGTGTAGAGCGCATCGAACACGGCCGGGTGCTTGGTCATCGCCTCCGACAGGGCGGTGCCGCCTTCGACGTCCTCGACGAGACCGTGCGCGATGCGCTTCATCGGCCCCGGCGGCATCTGCCCCTCGAGGATGCGCAGCGACTTGGTGATCGGGATGCCGGCGTTCAGCAGCACCGCGAGCTGGCTCGTGAACTCGGCGAGCACGCGCGCGGTGACGCGGTTGCGCGCGAACAGTCCGCCACCGCCACCACCGCCGCCGGCTGGCGCGGTCGCGACGGGTCCGGCGGCGACCGCCTGGGGAACGGGAATCTTCCGCTGCAGCTTCTTTGGCATCGCGTCTCGGAGGGGCACCCGCATCGTTGCGCGAGCGGTGCAGGAGGGCAACGCCCGGGGTCGTTCTGCAGGGCCGCCGGACGTACATCGCCGCTTCCGGCACGTCGAGGGTGCGCATGGCGCGTGTGGTCGAGCCCGTCGGCCCGTTCGCACCGGCTTCGAGCACGAGCCACGGGCCGGACACCTGGGCGCCGAGCCGGCCGTTGTTGGCGACCCAGCGCGTCAGCCGCGCCAGAGCACCGCCAGGCCGTTCACGACCCCGGCCCATCGCAGGCTGCCATGGACGAGCAGCAGCGCCCCGGCCGCCGCCAGCAGCCACGGCCACAACGGCGGCCGCAACGACACTGCCCGTGGCCACCCCCCGCGGGCGTTCGTGCGTTCGTCGCGCGGCAGCTCCTGCTCGACGGTGCCCTCGCCGGTCGCCGCCAGCACATCGACGACCACCGCCGTGGCGTTGTCGGGACCACCGGCGGCGAGGGCGGCCGCGACCAGGTCCTCGGCGCAGCGCTGCGCGTCGGCGGCTTCGACGGCCCGCAGCAGCCCGGCCGGCGAAAGCACGCTCCAGACGCCATCGCTCACCAGCAGCAGACGGTCGCCCGGCGTCGCGGCGAACGACGCCACGTCGGGCTCGGCGGTGGCCTGGCCGGCACCGATGCAGCGCGTCAGCAGGTTGTCCGGTTCGCGCACCGCATGGTCGACGGTGAGCTGCTCGCAACGCCCGTGGCGCCGCCGGTAGAGGCGCGTGTCGCCGATGTGCGCGACCTCGACGGTGCCGTCGGCGATGCCGATGGCGGTCATCGTCGTGCCCATCTCGCGCAGGGCCGGCAGCGCGAGGCTCGCCTCGTGCACGCGCCGCGCGGCGAGCGAGAACCCGTCGCGCAGACGCTGCGCGAGATTCTGCCGTCCCTGCCCGTCGAGCACGCCCTGGGCCGCGGCGCGCAGCGCCGTGCGGCTGGCCTCCGCACCACCCGCCATGCCGCCCATGCCGTCGGCGACGCCGGCGAACAGGGTCCCGGGCGCCAGCAGCGCGCCGAGCAGGTAGTCGTCCTCGTTGTTGGTGCGCACGAGACCGGTGTGCGAGCAGACGCCGAGCCGCAGGTTCGCGGGCAGCTTCACGGCGTGCCTCCGGGCACGAACGTCGCCGTCGCGACGTCGCCGCGCAGCGTGCCGACCAGCACCTGCAGGGGGCGACCGGTGGCCGTCGCCGGCAGCGTCGCTTCGTAGCTCCAGCGGCCGTCCGCCGCCTGCACCGAGGCGAGCAGTTCGGCCGCGAACGCCGCCGCCTCGGCCGCCGGCACGTGGTCGGCGCGCAAGCGAGCCACACTCAGGGCCTCGCTGCTGCGCACGCTGACGCGATATCCGCTTGGCGTCGACGCGAGCGACAACTGCGCGGGCAGGTTGTCGCGCAGGTTCTGCCGCGCGACCTCGCTCTTCAGGTTGCGCGCCAGCGACAGCAGCAGGCGCCGCTGCGTCGTCCTCGCGACGACGCCGCGCACGGCTTCTGGATCGTCGCCGACCCAGAACGGCGGCACGACGATCGACATCACGAGCCCGAGGAAGTCCGTGCGCTCGACCAGCGACAGGTCGACCGGCCCGGCGATCAGCAGCGGGTCGTGCACGGCGCGGCCGGTCTGCAGTTCGCGCAGCGTCACGCGCAAGGTCGCCCGCGACTCGAACGTGCGATCCGGGATCAGGGCGCCAACACCGAGCAGGATCCACGTCGCGAACGTCACCGGCCAGGTGCCGTTGGTGCCCAGCTGCTCGATCGCACCGTCCTGGAGCTGTTCGACGACGAGCAGGTAGTCGTAGCCCGCGGCTCGGGCCCGTGCGAGCGACGCCGGGAACGACTCGTCGGGCGCGCGCGCGAGCAACATGCGCCCGGTGCGCGCGCGGTGCGCGGCGTCGTCGTCGACGTCGATGCGGTGGAACACGCGAGCGCGTGCCAGCACGTCGAGCACCACGTCGATCGGAATCACCTCGACGCCGCTGGCGCCGCTGCCGAACGTCGCGTCGGGACCACCAGCACCGGCCAGGAACGCACCGCCCGTGAGCAGCACGGCGCAGTCGAGCGGCGGTTGCTCGGCGAGTCCGCGCAGTTCGTCGCCGGTGGCGGCGCAACCGCCGGTGAACAGCACCCCCGCGATGCCCGTGACACGCAGGAGGTTCATCGCCGCCCCCGGGCTGCGGCGAGCCGTTCGGGCTCGGCGACGACGCGGAACCCGGTCGTGCGCAGCCGTGGATCGACCGTGTCGCCGAGCAGATGCGATCCGTCACGGCGGAGCTGCTCGGTGCGCAACACGCCCGGCACCGAATGCGGCAGCGCCGCGAGACCGCGCACGCCGAGCGGCCGGCCCTGTCCGTCGAGCAGGCCCGCGCGCTGGCCGGCAGCAAGTCCGCGCACGACGCCGAACTGCTGCAGTACGACGCCCGGAATCGGCAGTGGATCGCCGGCCGCGAGTTCCATCACCCGCTCGAGGTGCACGGCCCGATCGCCGATCCACTCGCCGAGCAGCAGCTCGGCGCCGGCGACGTGCGGCAGGTCGAGCACCCACTCGCACACGCCGAAGTCGAGCGCCACGAACGGATCGCCGAACGCGGTCGGCACCACGTCGCCGGCATCACGCGCGGCGGCGGCACTCGGCATCGCGGCGGCTTCGCCGGCGGCCAGGAACGCGGCCATCGCGACGCGGCCGCCCGCCGAACCAGCGCCGTGGCAGGCGCGGGCCGGTCGGGCACCGAACGCCGCCAGTTCGAGTTCGCAGCCGAGCGGCAGCCGGAAGGCCGCGACATCGCCGACGACGAGCGCGCCGAGCAGGCGGCTGAACGTCCAGGCCTGGAAGAAGGTCACCTCGGTCAGCGTGCGGTCCGGCGGAGCATCGGCCATCGCCGCCGGCAGCAGGTTCTTCGCCTGCGTGCGTTCGCGACCGAGCGGATCGGCGTGGTGCACGCATCGCGCCAGCACATCCGGCGCCAGCTGCGCGGCCAATCGCGCCACCGCACGTGCCTGCCCGCACGTGAACTCGCTGTCCTGCAGCAGGATGTCGCCGAGGTTGCGCACGGCGGTGGCCAGCTGCGGACGGAACGTCGCGCGCGGCGGCGCGTCGGGCGGCACCGGCTCGGCGAACGGTCCGGACGGCGCCAACACCGGCAGCAACCGCATCCCGGCCAGTTCCGGCGGCAGGGCACCGAGTTCGGCCAGGGTCAGGGGCACCAGCGTGCTGCGCGTCGTGCGCAGCCGCAGCGGCAGCTCCGTGCGGCCGATCGGCGTCACCACGTAGGCGTCGACACGCCGCTCGATCTGGCCGGCGAAGTCGTCGCGCGTCGCGTCGGCGAGGTTGGCGGCGACGCGCCAGACCAGGAACGGCAGCTCGAAGCGCACCAGCGACGTGCCGCCGGTGGTGACCACCGCCGCCGCCGCCAGCTCGTTCTGCAGGATGCCCAGGCGCAGGTCGGCCGCGTCGGTCGGGCCGTACGGCAAGGGACACCGCAGTTCGATCCGCGCCTGCTGGCCGTACTCGAGCAGCAGCTCCTCGCCGACGAGAGCTGGCGCACCGTCATGCCACCAGAAGTCGGCGACAACGGTTGGCGCCTGGTCGCTGCCGAGCGGCGTCTGCGGCGCACCGCCGGCCAGCACGCGCACCGGGCGGTCGAGCACGTCGACGAGTTCGATCGCGATCCGGTTGCGGCCCGGCACCGGCATGCACACGGGCAGCAGCGGTTCGCCGGCGGCCGCGGGCACGATCTCGCGGGCGACGTCGCGGCCGTCGCCGACCCAGAACCGGCCGCGCACGTACGGTCGCAGCGCCGGATCGAGGCCCCAGGCTGGACCGTCGACGAAGCCGTTCCCGCGCGCCAACAGCAGGCGCCCCTGCAGTTGCGCCGGCAGGAACCGCGACGGCGGCGACGGCACGCGCATCTCGATGACGGCCGGCAACACGCGCAGCGGCATGGCGACGGTCGTCGCGAGGCCCCGCTCCCCCGCCGGCGCCGCTTCCTCGAGGTCGAGCCGCAGCACGTGCACGCCGGCCGGCAATTCGGGCAGCTGCAACTGCACGCCGCTCGGCGGCAGCAGCGACCACACGATCGCGCCATCGCCAGCCGGGCCGCGCGCGCCGACCGCGACGTCGACGCGCACGCCGGCGACGGTCCAGTTCGGGCCGATGTCCGCGACGACGTTCGTCGGTCGCGCGGCGATCACGAGTTCGTCGCCGAGCTGGCGGCAGGCACCGGGGCCGGGCGCGAACGCGATCCGGGTGCCGCGGTCGCGCACCTGGATCGGCAGCTCACGGACGGTCCGGTTGCCGCGCGGGTCGAGGACCTCGAACTGCCAGGTGCCGCTGCGCACCTCGTCACCGAACCCGAACGCCAGCGCGTGCAGCGTGCTCGCGTCGCCGAGCGGCGCGTCGAACGCCGACCCACGATCGGCGGTGATCCGCAGCCGACACCCGGCCTCGACGTGCGAGGTCCGCACGCGCACCTTGGCCGCGCCGGCGGCAGCCGGCACGAACGGCTCGCCGAGCGGCCCGGCGACCTCGACGACGTGCGGCGCCGCGACGTCGCACGACGAGAACGGCAGCGGCGGCAGCGCGCGCTCGTTGCCGGCGCGATCGACCGCGCGCACGTGCAGTTCGCCGGCGCCGAGTTCGCCGGCATCACCGACGACGCCGGCCAGCGCTGCGCCGAGCGACCATTCCCCGCCGCCTGGCGGCACGGGCAGTTCCCACCGCCGTCCGTCCGCCAGCTGGCAGCGCAGGACGACCTCGTGCAGCCCGATGTCGTCGCTGACGGCTATCGCGAGGCGCGTGTCCGCCCGCACCACCGGCTCGCCGACGAAGCGCGCTTGCAGCGTCGGCGGCGCGTCGTCGAGGCGCAGTCGCATCGCCCCGAGCGGCGCTGCGCCCGGCACAACGAACACGAGATCCACCGGCGCTTCGGCGCTGGCACGCTGCAGACCCTGCACCACGGCGAGCCAGTCCGGCTGCAAGGTGGACAGCAGCAGCGTGCCCTCGGCGACGCCGCGCTCGGGCACGAGCCAGGTGTGCAGCAGGACCTGGCCGTCGCGCACCAGATCGGCGCGCAGTTCGCGCGGTGCGAACCCGCCGAAGTCGAAGCCGAGCGTGGTGAGGCGACGGCTCGGCATCACGCCGACCGGCTGCGTACGCGGCAACGAACCCCGGACCCACTCGAGCTGCGAGCCCGACAGCGGTTCCAGGAACGGCGGCGGCGCGTCCGGGCCGCCGGCGATGGTCACGACGAGGCCGAGCCCGAACAGCGCCGACGCCGCGCGGGCGAAGAGCGGCCGCCGCGCGCCGCGCACGATCGCGAGTTCGCGCCCCACCGCCGCCGCCGCCTGCGGGCGGTGCTTCGGATCGAGCGCGAGGCAGCGCCGCACGAGCCGCACGAGGCGGCGCCCGACACGCACGCCCGGCGGCCACGGCCGCAGTTCGCCGGCGGTGATCGCGGCCACCATGCGCTTCTGGTCGCGATCGTCGACCGGCATGCCGCCGGTCAGCAGCAGCCACGCCAGCACGCCGAACGACCACAGGTCCGTGCGTGCGTCGACGGAGCGTCCCGCGAGCAGTTCGGGCGCCGCGAACGCCGGATTCACGAACCCCTGCAGGTCGCCCGCCTCGCGCGCCGGCCCGGCCAACGACACCGACCGCGCGATGCCGAAGTCGAGCACCTTCACGCGCAGGCCCTCGGCGTGCGGGCTGACCATCACGTTGCGCGGCGACAGATCGCAGTGCACGAGCCCCACACCGTGGATCGCCTCGAGCGCCTGCGCGACCTGCAGCAGCACATCGACGGCATGCGACGGCGCCAACGCACCACGGCGCACGACGACGTCGAGCGTCTCGCCTTCGACGAGTTCCATCGCCAGCCAGGCGACGCCGTCCTCGGTCTCGCCGGCGTCCAGCAACCGCGCGCAGCGTTCGTGCACGACCGTCGCCGCGCGTCGCGCCTCGGGCAACAACGCGCGCCGGTACTCGGGCCGTTCGGCGAACCGCGGGTGCATCAGCTTCAGCGCGACCGGAACCAACGAGCCGATGTGTTGCGCTCGGAACACGGTGCCGAGCCCGCCGCGCCCGAGCACGCCCTGCAGCCGGTACTTGCCGTCGACGACGGTGCCGAGCAGCGGGTTGCCGGCGTCGCTCTCGCCTCGCCGCACCGGGTAGTGCACGACGTCGGTCGGCAGGAGCCAGGCGCCGCAGTGCCCGCAGCGACTCGCCGAAGCGTCGGTCACGCCTTCGCACGACAGGCAGATCTTCACGTCGTCACGAGTTCGCCCAGGGGTCGACCGCGCGGGGCCACGCGGCAACGCATGATAGTCGCGACGGGTCGGGACGGCGCGCCCGATGTCACCGGCCCGACAACGCCTTCCAACATTCGAACACCGCCCGGTCGCGCACGAACGCGCGGCCGAGGTCGGCGATGCGCAGCATCCAGGTGCGCACGCCGTCGGCGCGGGCGAGCGCGAAGCAGACGGTACCGACCGGCTTGTCGGCACTGCCGCCGCCGGGGCCGGCGATCCCGGTCGTCGCGATCGCGACATCGGCGGCGAACCGCGCCCGTGCGCCCTGGGCCATGGCCGCAGCGACCGGTTCGCTGACCGCGCCGTGCGCGGCCAGCAGTTCGGCGGGCACGCCGAGCAGTTCCCGCTTGGCGTCGTCGGCGTAGGCGACGACGCCGCCGCGCAGCACGTCGGAACTGCCGGGCACGTCGGTCAGCCGCGCCAGCAGCAACCCGCCGGTGCACGATTCCGCGCACGCCAGCGTGTGGCCCGCCCGCCGCAGGTGCTCCAGCACGAACTGCGGCAGGTCGACTTCCCCCTCGGCGAACAGCCAATCGCCGAGCAACGGCCGCAGTTCGGCGACGGTCGCGTCGCACGCCGCGCCGGCCGCCGCCGTCGACGTGCCGGTGCCGACGACGCGCACGGTCAGCAGGCCGCCCGAAGCCGTGATGCCCACGGCCGGCTGGCGGCCTGCGACCATGAACGGCTCGATGCGCTCCCCGAGCGCGGCCTCCGACGGACCGAGCACGCGCAGCCAGCGCTGCGCCGTCGGCAGCAGGCCGGGCATCGCCTGCACGACCGGCAGCACGTGCTCGCGCAGCATCACCTGCATCTCGCGCGGCACGCCCGGCAGCGCGAAGAAGCGGCCGCGGCCGAGCTGAACTTCGAAGCCCGGCGCGGTGCCGTTGCCGTTCGGGATCGAGGTCGCGCCCGGCGGCAGCATCGCCTGCCGGCGGTTGCTCTCGGGCACCGGCCGGCGACGACTCTGCAGCCAGTCCTGCACCTGCTGCCACGCGACCGGATCGAACACCAACGGGCCGCCGCGCAGCTCGGCGACGACGTCGCGGGTGCGGTCGTCGAGCGTCGGCCCGAGCCCGCCGGTCGCCACGACGACGTCGGCTCGCGCGCAGCAGTCGGCGATCGCCGTGCGCAGTTCGACGGGATCGTCGCTGGTCACCGTGAAGCGGTGCACCACGACGCCGATCCGTTCGAGTTCACCGGCGAGCCACTTGCTGTTGGTGTCCAGCATGGCGCCGTGGACCAGTTCGTCGCCGATCGCGAGGATCTCGCCGACGACCGTCACGGCGTCACCACCGCGTCACGCCCACGAGAGAACCAGGTCAGCACGAGACCGAGCCCATAGAGCAGGATCATCGGCGCGGCCATCAGCAGCATCGACACCGGCTCCGGCGGCGTCACCACGGCGGCGACGNNGTGACGAGGCCGATCTTCTGCAGCGCAAGCATCACCAGCGGCAGCTGGAACACGAGACCCATCGCCCCGGTCAACGCGAACTCGAGCGTCAGGAACTGGCCGATGCCGAGCATCGCGCCGACCTGGTCGGGCTGCATCCAGCGGATCAGGAAGCCGACGCTGTACGGCAGCACCACGAAGTAGCCGAAGGCCACGCCAGTGGCCATCAGCACGATCATGAACGGGAAGTAGCGGTAGAAGAGGGAGCGTTCGCGCGGGTAGAGGCCCGCCGCGACGAAGGCCCACGCCTGCCAGATCACGACCGGGCTCGCGAGCACCAGCGCGAACACCAACGAGGCCCAGAGGAACGACAGCGAGTCCTCGAGCACGTTGATCGACACCAGGTGGTACGGCACGTGGTAGCCGGTCTTCGACGGCAGCAGGAACGTGAAGTCCTTGGCCCCGGACAGGATCGCGTCGTAGTGCAGCAGCGAGTAGGCGAGGAAGTCGCGGTACTCGGTCAGCTGTTCGGCCTGCGCAGGCGACGGCGCGGTCTGCGCCTCGGCTGCGGCGATCTTGCCGCGCAGCCCCTCGACGTGGTCCTGGAAGCCAAGCCGCCACTGCACGCGGTACGGCTCGATGATGATGTCCTGCACCCCCTGCTTCCACGGCAGCACGCCGAGCACCGCGACGACGATCGCCAGCATCGCCTTGATCAGGCGCGACCGCAGCTCGTCGAGGTGGTCACCGAACGACATGCGCGGCATCTCGCCGCCATCGAGTGCCTCGCGCACCTTCGGGTCGTCCAGCGTCATCGGCGCGGCAGAGCCTACCGCGGCGCAGAATCACGGACAGCGCGCCCTGGGAAACGAAGCGCGGTCGACGCACCCGTTCGGTGAAGCCGACACCCCGACCGGCTAGCGCCCCACAACGGACGGCGCCGCGCAGCGGCGCCCTCCGTCGCGACGTAGCCGCCCGTTGCGTTCCCTCGCTACAACGTGCTTCGGCAGGCGCGACGGGAAACTCATCGCATCAAGCTGTCGCTGGCGCCTGCGGCGCCAGCTCACAGCTTGATGAGATCCCGGATCGTCGCCAGGTAGGCGAACTCGACGCGCAGCTCGCTCGCCTGCTTGAACTCGGCCGAGTCCTGCACCGACGCGAAGCCGTCGCCGGCCTCGTTGATCGGGTCGTTGCCGAGGATCACGGTGTCGACACCGGGCGCCATCTTGTCGACCACCCGGTTGCCCAGGTTGCGCAGCAGCGTCGCGAGCTCGGGCTTCGCGGGCGCTTGGAAGCGACCCATCAGGTAGATCGTGCGGGTGACGCGCGGGGTGAACAGGTCGTTGTAGAGCAGGTCGCCGGCGCGAGCGAAGTCGCCGACCGGGTCGACGAAGCCCGACAGCGCCACTTCGGCGCGCTCTTCCTCGACGCGCGTGACGGTCGCGTAGCCCTTCACCGCCGCGCTGTTGTTGTTCTTGACGCGGAAGATCGTGCCGGGCAGCAGCATGTCCTTGCGACCGAGGTTGATGAACGCGGTCGGGATGCCGTTCTTGGCGACCAGGATCTTGCCGTCGGCGACGTCGGCCGGCTTGCGCATGGCGTCGCGGGCGATCAACGCCGACGCGTGCATGTCGCGCTTGGCGATCTCGAAGTTGAGCTCCTTCTCCTTCGCCGTGGCGCGGTCCTTCTCGGCGGCGAGCTCCTCGTTCTTCGCGCGCAGGCCGTTGACCGCCTGGGCGATGCTGTTGTCCTTGTCCTGCTTGGCCGTGTCGAAGTCGCTGCGCACCTGGTCGAGGTTCTGCGAGAACTCGCGCGCCTTGGCCGACGCGTCGGCCGTGGCCGACTGGAAGCGGCGATCGACCTCGCCCTTCTCGGCCAGCGCCTTGTCGCGCTCGGCTTCGATGTCGCGCACGCGCTGCGCCTGCTGGCTGATCTTGGTGACCAGGCTGCCGAGGACGTTCTCGAGCCCGCTGGCCGCGCCGAGTCCGGCGTTGGCAAGGGCGGCGTCGAGGGCGGCCTGGACCTCGGTCGGGTTCATCACGCCGACCTGGTTCATCACCGCGTCGCCGTACACGCCGCCTTGGTTCTTGCGGCCCTCGTACTTGCCGGCCTTGGCGATGACCTTGCCGAAGTCCTCGATGTAGTGCTCGACCAGCAGGTCGCGGCGCTTCCGCACGTCGAGGTCGTTGACCGCATCGTTGCGCTGCTTGGTGAGCTCGCCGTTCTTGGTGTTCGCCGCGAACGCGAACGCCACCGCGCCGAGGAACATGACCAGGAGCAGCAGGAAGAACATCATCGGCACGTGGGCCGCACCGCGCTGGCGATTGAGCATTGGGACTGACTCCGAGGGGTCTGTAGGCGAGAGGGCGACCGCCGGCTGGCCGGCGGGACGAAAGTGCCCTGCGACGGGCCGCAGGGACGAGAGAACACGCACCGCTCGAGGGCACGAGCGGGCAGCCCGAAGTGCGGGGAGCACAACAGGCCGGGACGCGAGGGCGCGGATCTTAGAAAGGCGGGCGCGCGAAGGTCAAGGCGCGGCCGGTGCAGCTTGATGGCGGGGATGGCGAGGTCCACGATGCGGCGATGCCGGGCGACCCCGCAACTCCGCCAGAAGCCAGGCCGTTCCGCCCGGCGGTGCCGGTCGTGCTGGGCCTGCTCGGCGGGGTCGCGGCGGGCAAGTCGACGGTCGCGGCCACGTTCGCGGCCTACGGCCTGTGCCGGATCGACGCCGACGAGGTGGCGCGCACCGTCAGCTCGGAAGCGCCCGTGCTGCAGTCGATCGCCGCGGCGTTCGGGCCTGCCGTCGTGCGCGGGGGCGCGCTCGATCGACCGGCCATGGCGGCGGTGGTGTTCCGCGACCCGGCGGCGCGTGCCCGCCTGGAGGCGATCCTGCACCCGCCGATCCGCGCCCGGATCCTGGCGGGCCTGGCCGCCGCCAAGGCGCGCGGCGATTCGGTGCTGCTCGACGTCCCGCTGCTGCTCGAGAACGGGCTGATCGCCGAGTGCGACCACGTGGTGTTCGTGCACGCCGCCGACGCGACGCGACGCGCCCGGGCAGCGGCCCGCGGCTGGAGCCCGGACGAACTGGCGCGGCGCGAGGCGGCGCAGGCGCCGCTCGCCGAGAAACGCCGGCGTGCCGCCTTCACCGTCGACAACGATGCCGATCTGGCGACGATGCGCGCCGCCGTCGCCGCCGTGCTGCAGGCGATCTCGCCATGACGTCCGCCGACCCCGCTTCGCCGTCCGACGCCACCACCGGCCTCGATCTCGTGCGGTGTTCGGGCGCCGAACTGTCGGCGCTGATGCTGGCCGAGGGCAGCCAGGCCGCCCCCAACCTGTCGCGCGCCGAACTGCTCGCGGCGCTCTACGCGCACCGCCTCGAGCGCGGACAGACGGTCACCGCCGAAGGCGTGCTCGAACTGCTGCCGGAGGGCTTCGGCTTCCTGCGGTCGCCGCACCACGACTTCGCCGCCGGACCGCACGACCCGTTCATCAGTCCGAGTCAGGTCCGCGCGCTCAACCTCAAGTCCGGGCACCGCGTGCGCGGGAGGCTGCGGGCGCCGCGCGGCAACGAACGGTTCTTCGCCCTCGTGCACGTCGACACGGTGAACGGTGCCGCTGGAGACCAGCTCGCCGGCCGGCTCGCGTTCGCGGCGCGCACGCCGATCGTAGCGACGCGGCCGCTGGAACTGCTCGCCGACGACCCGGCGTTGGCAACGTTGGCGACGCTGGCGCCGTGGTGGCGCGGGCATCGGGTGTTGTGGACCGCCCCGCCGGCCTGGGCCGCTGGCGCCCTGTTCGCACGGCTCGTCGGCGCGCTGCACGCCTGCGATGGAGCGCTGCGCACGTTCGTGTGCCTGCTCGACCAGCGCCCCGAGGATCTCGAGGCCATGCGATCCGCGCTTGCGGGCATCGCCGGCTGTGACGTCGTCGGTTCGACGTTCGGGGACGCGCCCGAACGTCACGTGGCGCTCGCCGACCTGACGCTGGCCGCAGCCCAGCGCGAAGTCGAAGCCGGCCACGACGTGCTGCTGCTCGTCGACTCGTTGTCGGCGCTGGCCCACGCGGCGCAACGCGCGGCGCCTTCCAGCGGCCGCTGGCTGTGCCCGGGACTCGACGTCCAAGCGGTCCTTCCCGGCAAGCGGATGTTCGCCGCGGCGCGCGCTTGCGCCGAAGGCGGTTCGTTATCGGTGCTCGGCGTGCTGCGTGTCGGCCGCGAGTCGGCCGTCGATCAGGCGCTGCGCGCCGAGTTCACCAACCGCGGCAACAGCGAGGTGGTCGTCGATGCGCGGCGCGTCGACGCCGGCGCGGCCGCGCCGTTCGATGCGCTCGCGACCCGCACGCGACCCGAGGACGACGTGCGTTCGTCGGCCGAACGCACCGCGGCAGCGGCGGTGCGGGCGCGGCTCGTGGCCGAGCCCTGAGCGACTAGGCGTGCCAGCGGGCGACATCCGCCGCCGACGCGCGATGCCCACGCAGCCCGGCCCAGGTGCCGCACGCTTTCGCCCACGCCCCGCGCACGCCGCCCAGCAGGCTCAGCGGCCAGAGCAGCACGTCGCAGCACGCCCAGGCGAGCCACGCCGTGAACGAGCCGCGCGCGCGCAGGAAGCGCACCGCGTTGCACGCCATCAGGAACTTGCGCGCCGGCGACCGGCCGCCGCCCGCCGACTGGCCGCCGAGATGTTCGACGCGCACCCACGGCAGCCACACGATCGTGCTGCCGCGCGCGCGCAGGCGTTCGCACAGGTCGACGTCCTCCCAGTACATGAAGTAGCCGTCGTCGAACGCGCCGGCCGCGGCCACCGCCGCCGTGCGGAACAGGACGCACGCGCACGGCAGGAACCCCACCGCCTCGGGTCCACGCTCGCGCGGTGCGGGCGCACGACCGGCCCGTTGCAGCACGAGCCCGTTCGGCACGAAGGCGCGCCGCCCGCCTTCGGCCCACACGCGGCCGCCGGGCGACAGCACCGTCGGCCCGATCGCTGCGATCCGCGGATCGTTCTGCAGCGCCGCGACCAGCGGCCGCAGGAAGTCGGCGGGCAGCCGCAGGTCGTTGTTGAGCAGCAGCACGAACGGCAGCCCCGCCGCCGCCGCCCAGCCGATGCCGTGGTTCATGCCGCCAGCGAAGCCGCGGTTCTCGGGCAGGGCCGCGAGCTCGACCGTGTGCATCCCCCCCCGCGCGTTCGCCGCGGCGACGGCGGCGCGCAGCTCGTCACCCTCGAGCACGGGGAGCTCGAGCACGTCGAAGGTGGAGGCGAGGCCGGGCAGCCAGGCCTNNGACGTCGGCGTCGCCCGACCCGTTGTCGATCACCAGCACCGCGAGCGGCACGTCGGCGACCGCGAGCAGGTCCTGCAGGCACCGCTCGGTGAGGTCGGCGCGGCGCCAGTTCAGCACCACGGCGCCGGTACGCGGCAGCGGCTCAGCCACAGAGCCTCCGGACCACGGCCCAGTAGCCGGCGAAGAACCGATCCAGCCCGCGCCGCAGCGCCGCCGCGGCGCCCTTTTCGGCCAGGCCGGGGTTGAGCGTCACGGGCGCGGCGACCAGCAGTTCGCGGTCGGGCACGGTGCGGCCGCGCTGCGCGGGACCACGCGCGCGCACCGCCTGCGGCAGCATCTTCAGCAACTCCCACTTGCCGCGCAGCCAGTCGCGGAGGTGCCCGCGCCGCACGCCGAAGCCCGCGTAGACGATGCCGTAGATCAGTTGGGCCGGCATCGTCAGCAGGAACGTCCGCCAGCGCATGCAGGTGATCAGCACGTACCAGCGGTTCCGGCTGTGCAGGAACGTGCGCCGCCCCGGGTACTCGCCAACACCCCGAACCGACAGGCCCTTGGTGCCGCCGTGATGCGTGCACAGCGCGCGCGGGCTCGCCCAGGTCGTGTGGCCGCGCATGCGCAGCTTCCACGAGAACTCGTTGTCCTCGTAGAGGATGAACAGGTTCTCGTCGAAGCCGCCGACTTCGCGGTAGGCGCTGCGCTTGCAGAGGAAGCACAGGGCGATCGCGGCGCCGACCGGGCCGCCGGGGTCCGCCGCGGCACTGCGCGGCTGGTACCAGTTGCGCAGCACCAGCGTGCCGAGGAAGTGCAGATCGCCGCCGTCGTAGTGCACGACGTTCTCGTCGTCGCCGCACAGCGAACGCGCCTGAACCATCGCCGCGCGCGGGTCCGCCGCGAGGCAGGCGAGCAGTTCGCGCAACGCCCCTTGGTGGAGCACCACGTCGTTGTCGACGAACAGGCACAGCTCGTGCGCGGCAGCCTCGGCGCCGACGTTGCGGGCGTGGCACGGGCCGGCGTTCCTGCCGGTGTCGATCACGCGCACGGTCGGGTACCGGGCCGCGACCAGTTCCCGCGAGCCGTCGGTCGAGTGGTTGTCGACGACGAGCACTTCGGCGGGCGGCGGTTCCTGGGCGAGCAGCGCGTCGAGGCACGCCGGCAGGTAGTCCCTGCCGTTCCAGTTGACGACGATCGCGCTGACCACGAGGAGGTTGGTCGATGCTATCGGCAGCGGCGCGGCAGCACGCCAAGTCGTTGGCTCGAGTCGAGGTGACCGCGCGAGAAAAACGGGTGGCCCGCGAGCAGCCACCCTCCCTTGCACATCTCTCGGTCACCGCCGCTCCCGGCTCTGGTCGAACCGGATCCGGCGGGAAGCGTGCGTCGCCGACGAATCGGCTGCGCACGGAGCCCAAGGCGCCGTCGGGCCGCGAACGGCCAACCCATTCCGAGAACTTTTTTTCGTCGGGTCGGGCTATCGCAGCGGCGGCTCGAAGTCCGGGTGCCGGCAGACCTGCCGGTGCTTCAGGCAGTAGGGCAGCGACCCCAGCGCCGCGAGGGTCGCCTTCACGCAGACCCACCACCCCCACTTCACCGACTTGATGTTCTCGAACAGCCCGATGGTGCCGACCGCGTCGGCCACCTCGCCGCCCGCCCCCTCCTTCTTGCCGCCGAGGCGCTTGCCGAGGAAGCGGAACGGGAACGCCAGCACCTGGCTCCACGGCAGGTACTTGAACGCGTAGAGCCAGAAGTTGCGGACGTGGTAGTAGAGGCTCCGCTTGCCGTGGCGCATGCCGAACGGCGCTTTGTGGAAGACCTCGATGCTCGGCACCATCTTCACGCGGTAGCCGAGGTTGAGCAGGCGCGTGGTCAAGTCGCGCTCGTTGCCGAAGATGAAGAAGCGGATGTCGTACCAGTTCGCCTCGCGCAGTGCCTGCGTGCGCGCCATCGAGCCGCAGCCGCGGAACGTCGGCAGGTAGCGCTCCCGGTTGATCGCCGGCGACGTCAGGTACCACTCGGGCATCTCCGGCTCGCGCACCTTCGGCGACAGGATCGCGGTGGTCGCCGGTTCCTGCGCGAACTTCGCCAGCATCTGCTCGACGAACGTCGGCGGCAGCACGACGTCGTCGTCGAGGATGCCGGTGAACTCGCCGCGCGCCGACGCGAAGCCGACGTTGAACGTCTCGCACGCACCGTACCGGCTGTGCGGCATGCGGATCAGCTGCACCCACGGGAACTCGGCGAGCACCATCTCCGGCGTGCCGTCGTGGCTGGCATTGTCGACGACGATCACCTGGTCGGCGGGCACGCTCTGGGCGGCGATCGCGCGCAGGTTCTCGCGCAGGTCGTCCTTGCGGTTCCAGACCGAGATGACCAGCGAAACCGTCGGCTTGCCGGTCACGGCGTCTCCCGCTGCACGAAGCGGTGCAGGCGATCCTGCAGCGCGTGCGCCTCGGCGAGTTCCGCTGGACGCAGGTCGAGGAACAACTCGCCGTAGAGCACGCCGGGAATGTCGAGGTTGACCGTCGCGGCGCGGCAACGGTGCTCGCTCATGCCGGGCAGGTCGATGTAGGCGTTCTGGCTGCCGTAGGCCTGCAGCGCCCGGTAGCAACGCGGGTAGGTCGCGGTGGTGTCGAACAGGGTGCCGCCGGGCGGCACGAAGTTGACGCCGTAGCAAAGGCACCGGCAATCGGCGGGCAGGGCCGCGGCAGCCGCGGCGGTGGCGGCGGCGATCGCCCGGTGGTCGCGGTGCGCCTCGCCGGCGTGGAAGCTGTAGAGCGTGCGCGGCTTCACTTCGCGCATCACCTCGGCGATGCGGGTCGTCAGCGCCGCGAGGTGCTCGGGCAGTTCGCCGTCGGGCAGATCCCAGTGCCGCGCTTCGCCGATGCCGAGCCGCGCGAGCGCTTCCTTGCCCTCGGCGCGCCGCACCGCGCGGATGTCGTGCTCGCGCTGGCCGGGGTCGCCCTTGGCGCCGTCGGTCGCGTGCACGACGGTGATCGCATGGCCACGTTCGGCGTGCCATGCCAGCATGCCGCCGGCACCGATGACTTCGTCGTCGGGGTGCGCGGCGAGGACCAGCACCGGACCGTGCAGCGGATCCTTCGGCAGCAGCGGCGAGAACAGGTGCTTCATCGCAGGCGGGCGTAGAGTTCGAGGTGGCGGTCGGCCGACGCCGCGATCGTCGGCAGCGTGGCCGGGATCGCGGTGCGCAGCGCCGCGAGACGGTTCGGAGAGGTTACCAGTTCGCGCAGCACCGAAGCCAAGGCCGACAGCGGCGTGACCACGACGCCGCCGGTGCCATCGCGTTCGCGGAGCGCGCCTTGATCCGAGACGACGGCCGGCACGCCGTGCGCCAGTGCTTCGTCGACGACGAGGCCGTAGGTCTCCTGGCACTTGCTCGGGAACACCGCGAGGTGCAGGTCGCGCGCCGGATGGCGTTCGGCGGCGGTGAAGCGACCGCGGCGCACGAGGCGCGTGCCGTCACGCGCGGCCAGCCCGCGCAGCTGCTCTTCGAAGGCCTCGTCGTAGCCGGGGCCCGCGACGTGCACTTCGACCGGCAGGCCGCGGAGCGCTTCGACGAGTTCGCGCACGCCCTTCTCCGGCACGACGCCGCCGAAGGTGCCGATGCGCAACGGTTGCCCGGGCGTCGGCGGCGCGGCGCGGTGCGCGGCCGGCACCGGCCGCAGCAGCCCGTGCGGGATCACCTCGATCGGAGCCTGCATCGGCAGGCAGTCACGCACGAACGCGGCGGCACTGCGGCTCGGCGCGGTCGCCGCGTGCAGCATGGCCACTTCGGCGCGCAGCACGCGATCGCGTTCGCGCAGCCCCAGCGCCACGGCAGCCGGGTCGATCTGCAGCGCGTCGTTGACGCAGATCACGCACGGCCCACGGTCGGTCCCGCTCGGGCACTGCACGCCGCCGTACGGCACGCGGAAGAAGCGGGCGCAGGTGGTCCACAGGTCGTGGAAGGTCGCGACGACTCGCAGGCCGAGTTCGCGGCAGAGCGGCGTGATGCCGCCGCCGAAGTGCGCGAAGCTGTGCACGTGCACGACGTCGGGGCGTTCGCGGACCAGAAGCTCGCGCACCAGTGCCTGCAGGCGCGGACGCAGGAGACCACGAACGTCCGACTCGTCGTCGCGGCGTCGCACCCGGAACACCGGCACGTCGGCGTGCTGCTGCGCCTCGACGTCGACGCCGGCGTGGCGCTGGTCGCTGCCACTGATCGCGAACACCGACACACCGCGCGCGCGGAGTTCTTGCGCCAGCGCGGTGACCACCTGCTCGGTGCCGCCGATCGCCTCGGGCGGCCAGTTGCCGGTGACGAAGCAGACCTTCACGACGCGCGCAGCTCCTTGACCGCGTTGGCGAGATGCTCTCGCTCGGCCTTGCGGCGGCCCGGGTCGTTCTTCGTGCGCGCGTTGATCTTCAGCCACTCCTCGCGGATGCGCAGCCACACGCAGACCGCGATCCACGCGCGACCGCACCACCCCCAGTGCTTCTCGTAGTAGCGCCGCCGGTTCTTGTGCCAGAGCACGAGCATCTTCGCGAAGTTCTTCGTCGATGCGCCGCGGTGGTGCAGCACCTCGGCCTCGGCGACGTAGCGGATGCGGCGGCCGGCGCGCACGAGACGCCGGCACAGGTCGACGTCGTTGTAGAACAGCGACAGGGTCTCGTCGAAGCCGCCGAGTTGCCGCCATTCCGCGGTGCGCAGCACCCAGCACGCCGCCGGCGGCTGGTCGACGTCGCGGCTCTGCAGGTGGTCGAAGTCGCGCATCAGGTAACGGCGCTGCACCCACGACCCGGGCCACCACGTGCCCCACCACGAGTCGAAGCACAACGCCGTCGCGAGCGTCGGGAAGCGCTGGCAGGCGTGCTGCACGCTGCCGTCCGGATCGCACAGCCGCGGCGCCGCGATGGCGTAGTCGGGATGCGCGCGCAGCCAGTCGACGAGGAGATCGAGCGCGCCGGGGCGCACTTCGGTGTCGCTGTTGAGCGTGCAGACGAACGCACCGCGCGCCGCCGCAGCCCCCTGGTTGTTGCCCGCGGCGTAGAGCCGGTTGTCCGGGTTGCGCAGCAGCACGACCTGCGGGAACGCCGCGGCGATCGCGTCGGCGCTGCCGTCGTGGCTGCCGTTGTCGACGACGATCACTTCGCGGTCGTGCCGCGGCGTCTCGGCGAACAGACCGCGCAGGCACGCGAGCGTCAGGTCCTTCGTGTTCCAGCTCAACACGACGACCGACAGCACCGGCGTGGTCACGACACTCCCGCCTTCGGCGCCATCGACGTGCCGAGGTACGACAGGCACTGGAAGCGCCAGCAGCCGAGCCGCTCGAACCGCCCGCCGGTGAGGTCGTAGGCGGTGAAGTAGAAGACCGCGGGAACGAAGTGACGGAACGCCGTCGGCGACGGCGTCCACGACGACCCGCGGCCGAACATGCCCGCCGAGAGATAGAAGTTCGGGTCGAGCGACATCAGCACGACGTACCGCTCGCAGTCGCGGCCGAACTCGAGCCGCGGCGGTCCGTCGGACGCGCCGAGGTCGACGAGCGGCATCGGGTACCGGAAGCGCTTGCGGTTGCGCAGCGGGCTGCGGTTCAGCAGCCAGTCGGCGGCAGACAGCGCCCAGGTGCCGAGCCGCCCGTACCACTTCGCGAAGTAGAGCCGGCGACTCACGTGGTGACGCTTCCACGCCGACTCCATGTCGCTCATGCCCGATCGATTCACGAAGTGCACGAGCCGCGCGTCCGGCACCTGCGTGACCGTGCGCCCGCGCTTGCGGATCGTCAGCGACAGGTCGGTGTCCTCGTAGTAGAGGGGGTAACGCTCGTCGAAGCGGCCGATCTCGTCGAAGAAGGCCCGCTCGATCAGGAACATGCAGCCCGACATCATCGGCAGCGCCAGCGGCTGCTCGGCGCTCCAGACGCGCGTCCAGCGGCGCGCCAGGCGTCGCGCCCACCAGTGGCTGATGCGCGGCACGAACTGACCGAGCGTCGTGGCCAGCAGTTCGCGCAGCGTCGGCAGCGTGTTCGGCGGCAGGCGGCCGGCGAACTCCGGCTCCCAGAAGCCCTTCGGCACCACGCACCCGGCGGTCGGGTCGTTCTCGAGGTGGCGCTGCAGGGCCGGGATCAGGCCCGGGCCGAACAGCACGTCGGGGTTGCTGACCAGGAACCAGCGGCCCCGCGCGTTCGCGGCGGCGAGGTTCATGCCCTTGCTGTAGCCGCCGTTCTCGTGGTGCAGCAGCAACCGCCCCGCGAGCGGGTCGCCCTGCTGCTCGGCCAGCAAGCGCAGTTCGCGTTCGACGGCGGCGATCTCGTGCGGATCGCGCCACGGCGAGCAGTTGTCGACGACGATGCACTCGAACGGCATCGGCGTGCCGTCGGGACGAGTCGGGCCGTGTGCGCGCAGCGTCGCGACCGCCTGCGCGCACTCGCGCCAGGTGTTGTAGTTCACGATCAGCACCGACAGTTCGGCGGCGCCCGTCGCGGCGTGCGGCGCCGCGCCGATGGCATCCTCGCTGCGCGCGGAACCCGTGGTCATCTGCGGCAAGGGATCGGCGGAAGGACCCGCTCTGGGCAAACCGTTCGCGCGCGCGTGGACCAGGACGCGACCGGGCCGATGGCACCGGCCGTTGCCACGTTCAGGGCACCCTCGTCGCGGGCCGCGGCGACGTCGAGGCCGGCGCCAGTTTCCGCACCAGCGCCTCGCCGAGGATCGTCTCGGTCTCGCGATCCTGGCCGATCGACGACCAGTCCTGTTCGCGCGGTTCGATCGATCGCCGCAGATCGTCGACATGCTCCTGGTCGACCGCGAAGCGGATCGGCCACCCGGTCTTCGCGGACCCTTCGTCGACCAGGATCTCGGCGTGCAGCCGGTAGCGCGCCGGTCGGCCGACCGGCGGCAGCGTGCGGAAGCGCCATCGCGACTGCCACAGACCCATGCCACGGTCGCTCGCGCTGCCATCGACCGAGAAGCCGGCGCCGTTGGCGACGTGCACCAGCCCGTCGTAGCACTCGCCGAGGGTCATCGGCGCACTCTGGAGTTCGCGCCAGTCGCGCACGAGCCCGCACGAGGCCAGCAGGACGGGAAGGACGCACAGGCAAGGCGCTCGCATCGGCCGCGCGAGTATACCGGCGCCGTGCGCCAGCCCGCCGCCTTCCTGTTCGACCTCGATGGCACGCTCGCGGAGACGCTGCCGGACATCGCCGCGAGCTGCAACCACGTGCGCTCGCGGCATGGCCTGCCGCCGGCCGACCTCGCCGCGGTGCGCGCGTTCGTGGGCGACGGCGCTCGCGCGTTGTTGGCGCGCGCTCTGCACGACGCGCTGCCGGGGGCGGGGACACGTCGCGAGGCGATGCTCGACGACGCACTGGCGATGTACGTCGACCACCACCACGCCCAGTGCACCGTGCACGCACGCCTGTTCCCCGGCGTGTTGCCGTTCCTCGAGCGCGAACGGGCGGCCGGCCGCCGGCTCGGCGTCGTCACCAACAAGCCCGAACGCTTCGCGCGGCCGCTGCTGGCGCATCTCGGCGTCGCCGACCTGCTCGGCGCCATCGTCGGCGGCGACACGCTGCCGCAGCGGAAGCCATCCCCCGAGCCGCTGCGCGCCGCGCTGCGCGAACTCGGCATCGCCGCGGCATCCGCGGTGATGGTCGGCGACGGTGTGCAGGATCTGCGCGCCGGCAAGGCAGCGGGGCTGTCCACGATCGGCTGCCTGTTCGGCTATGGCGACATCGCGACGCTGCGGGCCGAAGGGGCGGACGCCTGGTGGGCGTCCTTCGGCGTCGCGGCCGACTGAGTGCCGCAGGGGTCGGCAGGCAGTGGCCACGAATTCTCGTCTGTTTTCTGCCTCGTGTGCGGCGGCAGGCGAGACCGCCCATCTCCCGCAAGCCCCGGCCGCGGCCCCCCCTTTTCGGCGCGCGCACGAGCAGTCATCATTCCGCGCCATGGCTCCACCACGCCGTGTTCGCTGGTACCTCACGTACCTCGCGGGGTGGATCGTCGGCGCCGGGGTCGTCAGCGTGCTCGTCGCATCCGTGGTCGGCGAGCTCCTGCGCGGCAGTTCGCCGGTCGACCCGTGGCTGCTCGGCGCCGCGTTCGGCAGCGGGCTCGGCCTGCTGCTCGCGCGCAGCTCGGCAGATCGCCCGGCCGTTCACGGTTGGTTGCGCCGCGTCGGAGCGTGCCTGTGCCTGGCGTTGCCGCTCGCGGCCCTGCTGTGGTGGTTCGCCGAGGTCGAACGCACGCGCGGCACCTACCTGGGGGGCTTCGGCGAGATGATGCTCGCCTACGTGTGCCTGATCGTCAGCGTGGCGGGCGCCGGATTCCTGCTCGCGGGCATCAGCGGGTCCATGCTCCGGCCAACCTGATACCATCGCGCCCCGTGCGGAAACGCAGCCTTCTTCCGTCGCTCGCGAGCATGGTGGTGCTTGCCGGCGCGGCGATGGCGCAGGGCGAACGCGCGCGGCAGATCGCCGAACGTGCGCTCGACGACCTTGCGGTCGACACCTTGTGCCGCGACGCCACGCGCCGACTGGTCAACCTCGGCGCCGCGGCGGTGCCGCAGCTGCGCGAACGGCTGGCGTGGCCCACGCGCCGCGAGCAGGCCCCGGAGGTCACCGCACGGATGGCGGAGATCCTCGGTCGCATCGGCCGGCCGGCGATCCTCGCCTTCCCGGAGTTGCGTGATGGGATCCGCGAGGAACCGCCGGCGGGCGAGGGCGCGGTGCGCGCACTCGCCGCGCTGTCGCCGTTCGTGACCCGCGAGCAGCGGGCTGCGCTGCGAGCCGACCTGGTTGCCATCGCACGCACCGTCGATCGGGCTGCCGTGCGCATGCTCGAGGTCGCGACGCTGTTGTCCGACGACGGCAGCACGCCGACCGTACGCGCGTACCTGTGCGAAGCCGCGGAGGCCGAACGCATGGCGACGTGCCGCTGGCTGGTCGCGACCGACGGCGCCCTTCGCGACGATCGCAGCGAACTGACCACGCTGCTGGCGGCCGAGCTGCACAAGGTCACGGCCCGCGCCGCGATCTCGTGGGTGGGACCGGGGCCAGGCAGTTGGGCGGCACCGGACCTCGCGACGGCCTGGCTCGCGCTCTCGGCGGAACCCCTCGATGGCGCCGCCGCGCGCGGCCTGCTGGCGAGCGCCGACCCCGACCAGCGGCTGCGAGCGGTGGCGTGGATGCACGAGAACGGTGCCCGACTGCCGGTTGCCGAGCGCGCGGACCTCGTCGCGCGCCTCTGGGACGTCGACTTCGACGTCGTGCGTGCGACCTGCAAGGCGCTGGCGGCGTGGGGCGACGCGGGCCTCGTCGCGCTAGCACCCCTCCACGCGTTCTGCCAGTCGCACGAGGACTTGGCGGTTCGCAAGCACTGCCACGACGCCGCCGCCACGATCGTCGCGGCGGCAACGGCGGGTCTGCCTGCCGAGGCTCCGTGGCTTGCGGCCTTCGACGAACTGCTCGCGGGGCGTGCGACGACCCTGCCGGCGACACCGCTCGGCGCGTTGGGTCGCCGACGCATCCACGAGGTCCTGCACCTCGCGCAGTGGCACGACTCGGAACCGGTCGGCCAGTTGCTTGTCGCGATCGAAGCGGCGGACGCATGCACGCCCGACGCCGTGTGTTCGGTCTTCGGCTGGTTGCCGCATCACGACGCCGACGTCGTCGCGCATGCCTGCGCCTGGCTCGCGCGGCGCGGCACGGCCGTGCGCGATGCGGTGTGGGAGCACCTGCCGCAGGCGTTCGAAGCGACCTGCCTCGGCCTGCCGCGATACCGGGTGGCCGCGAACGCGCGCCCGGAGGCTGTCGAGCTGCTCGCGCACTTGGCCACCGCTGGCGCGAGCCGGCTGCGCCTGGTGGAACTGCTCGAGGACGGCAACCTCCGCGTGGTGGCGCGGGCGCTCGCCGCCGGAATCGCCGCCGGCCCGGCGACGTTCCGTGACGCATCGCCGCGGCTGCACGCACTGCTCGCCGCCGAACCGACGCCTGGAGTGATCGTGCGCGCGCACTCACGCGACCGCGGCATCGTGCTGGAGGGCGACATCACGGCGCCGATGCAGGCACTGGCCGCGATTGCGCTCGTCGGCAACGGCGACCCGGTCCCGCCAGCACCGCTCGCCGACGCCTTCCTGCGCGAGCAGTTCGCGTTCGGCCTCGGCGACCTCGCAACCGCGGTCGAGTCACGCCGGACCGCGGGCACGTTGGCGGCGATGCTCGCCACGATCGAGAACGAAGTGCGCGACCGCCTCGGCGTGGCCGGCAACCTGCGCTGGCCGTAGGCCAGCAGCGCGCGCTTCCTACTGGCCCGCGAGCCAGTCGAGGAACGCCGCTTCCATCGCCGGCAAGTCGCGCGCGAAGACGCGATCGAACGCAGCCGCCGCCGGCCCGGTATCGCCGAACCGCGACGTCGCCGACACGCCGGGCATCGCGCTGCGGCACTCGTCCTCCCAGGCCAGGAAGCGGTCGCGGTACCGGTTGCCAGGCTGCAGCATCCACCGCAGGAACGCCTGGCACTGCGCGTAGAACTTCAGGCCTTGCTCCTGGCCGGCACCCAGCTGCTGCTCGGCGCGCGCCGCGAGCAACTCGCGCAACGGCAGCGGCGCCTGCTTGACCGCGGCCAAGCGCTCGCCGCTCATCGCACCACCGACGACGAGCCGCCGCCCGTCCCAGGTGAACGTGCCCTGGCCGCCGTAGGTCTCGGCCAGGCCTTCGGCATACCAATCCGGCATCGCCACTGGCGAGCTGGCGAAGAAGAACAGGTGCGTCAACTCGTGCAGCACGAGGCCGCGGATCTCGTTCTCGCCGAGTCCTTCGGCGCAGACGAACGCGCGCAAGCTGCCGTAGTCGCAGAGCCCGCGGCCAGGAGCACCACGATGCCCCACGGCGGCGAGGTACGCGTCGTAGTCGGCGCGCGTGCCGATCACGTTCAGGACCAGCGGCCGCACCGAGGTGCCGTCGAGCCGTTCCTGCAGGTGCGGCAACAGCGCCGCCGCCAGCGCATGCAGCTTCTCGGCGGCATCGCCGGGCAGGTCGGTGCGCACGACGACCGGGCCGCTGCCCACCTCGCGCAGCGCCGCTGCTGCCGGCACCTTCGTGCCGGCCGGCTCGAAGCGAGGAACCGCGCCGTTCACCGTGCGCACGCGCTCGCCAACCCACGCGGCGTGCTCCTCGGGCACCACGACACTGTCGATGCGCAGCCCCTTGTCGGTGCGCTGGATCTCCGCGCCCATCTGCAACGCCGCAAGCCAGTGCTCGCGCGCACGATCGACGAGGTGGGCCTGGTGCGCGGCGCGGGCGAGCTCGATCTGGCCCTTGCGGTCCTGGCGCTCGATCGCCAGCGCACGCTTCTCGTAGCTCTGCAGCGACGCCTTGCTCGCCGTCTTCTTGCGCTTCTTCCAGAACGCCTCGCCGTAGTTGCGGACGATGCCGAGGACCATCACCGCGCCCTGGTGCTTGCCCTCGGACAACTCGACGGCGCGCACGAACTGCCAGGTGGCCTGCTGGATCAACCCGGAGTCGCGGATCGACCAGCCGAGGTCGACGTGGCGCTGGCCGCTGGCCAGCAACTCCGCTGCGCGCGCCTTCTCGTAGTCGGCGACGAGCATGTCCGTGGCCGACTGCGCCGCGCCGGTCGCGGCGAGCGCGGCGCCGAGCAGCACGGCGGCGAACGGGCGGCGGATCACTTCTTCTTCAGCTTCTGGATGCGCTGGATCAGCTTCGTCGTCGAGTGCGTCTTCTTGTCGCCGACGAACACGGCCTTGCAGTCCAGCGCCTTGACCGTGTCCTTCTCGGGCAGCGTCTTCAGGCTGTAGTCGGCGCCCTTGGCGTAGAGCGTCGGCCGGAGCTGGTTCAGCAGGGCGTCGGCGGTCGGCTCGTCGAACGTCGTCACGTAGTCGACGAACGACAACGCAGCGAGCACCTCCAGGCGTTCGTCGGCCGGGACGATCGGATGGCCCTTGCCCTTCAACGCCTCGGCAGACGCGTCGGAGTTGATCGCCACCACCAGGATGTCCCCGCGAGAACGGGCGTCCTCGAGGCATCGCGTGTGCCCGACGTGCAGCAGGTCGAACACACCGTTGGTGAGGACGACCGCCTTGCCGCTGGCGCGCAGGGCCGCGAGGATCGCGGCGAGGCTCTTCCGGTCGGTGACGACTTTGTCTTTGCTGCGCTGCCGGCGCGGGACGAGTGCCAAAACGAGCCTCCGAAGGTGCGGCGGGGAGAAGTCTGGCGGAAGGATGCCACGCGGAGGTGTCGGCGGCAACGGCAGTTCCGTCGCTGTTTGCCAGCCGCTCCGCGCCGCGCCGCGACCAAGCTCGTGTCGGCACCGCCGGGCGCCATGTTCGGGCTCGTTGTCGCCGACCACGCACGGCGACTGCAGCGATCGGCGGCTCGACAGCCCCCACCGTCGACGCGCACGCCAACCACGAACGCGACGCGATGGGCCACACACCGCGGCGCGCCACTTCGCACCCGCTCGTCGCGCCGCGTATCGTGGGCCAATGCACCTCCGTCGCGCCGCGCTGCTCGTCCTCGTCGCCGCCTCGGCAACGGCCCAGGCCCCGCTCCTCCCGCCGCCACCGCCACCGCTCGCCGTGACCGAGTTCCAGGCGCGACGAGCTGCGCTGGCCGGACGGATCGCCGCCGCCCATCCCGGGGAGCGCGCCATCGTGGTGGTGCGCGGCGCGGCCAAGCAAGCCGACTTTGGTGCGTTCGTGCAGGACCAGGACTTCCTGTACCTGACCGGCGTCGGCGAACCCGGCCTCGCGTTGCTGCTGGTCCTCGCTGCCGATGGCACGCTCGAGCGCGACGAACTGCTGGTGCCGCCGCATTCGCCGTTCGCGGCGACGTGGGACGGCAACTTCCTCGCTCCGGGCACCGCCACGGCGGAACGCACCGGCTTCGCGACGGCCGGCAACGTGCGCAGCCTGCACACGACGCTCGGGGAACTGCTCGGCGGCGAACAAGCGGCGCCGAAGCCCCGCGTGTTCACGCTGCTGCAACCGGCAGCGCGCACCGGCAGCACGCCGCGCAAGGCGGCCGAAGCCGCCGATGGCGTCGCCAAGGACCGTTTCGACGGGCGCCCGGGGCGCGAAGAGGCGTTCGCCTCGGCCCTCACCAAGGCGCATCCCGGGGTGCAACTCGACGCGCTCGAGCCGTTCGTGCACGCCATGCGCCCGACCAAGACCGCTCCCGAGATCGCGGTGATCCGGCGCTGCGCCGAGATCGCCGCCGAGGGCATCGCCGAGGCGATGCGCAGCTGCGAGCCGGGCCACTTCGAGTACCAGCTCGCGGCCACCGCGCGGTTCGTGTTCACGCTGCGGGGTGCCGGGCCCGACGCCTACGCGGCGATCGTCGGCGGCGGACCGAACGGCTGCGTGCTCCACTACAACACCTGCGAACGGCGACTGCTGGCCAGCGATCTCATCGTGATGGACTACGCGCCGACGCTGCACGGCTACGCGACCGACGTCACGCGCACGTTCCCGGCATCGGGCACCTTCTCGCCCGAGCAACGCAAGCTCGTGCAGGACGTGTACGACGTGCAGCAGGCGCTGATCGCCGAGGTGAAGCCCGGCGCGCGGCTGTCGGTGCTCGGTCGCCGCTGCGCCGAGATGCTCGTCGCCCGCGGCTACCGCAACGACCACGGGCCGTGCCACCACGTCGGCCTCGCCGTGCACGATCCGTCGGTCGACGTCCTGGCCGCCGGCATGGTGATCACCGTCGAGCCGGGCGCCTACCTGCGCGACGTCGGCATGGGCTGCCGCATCGAGGACACGATCCTCGTCACCGCCGATGGCAACGAAGTGCTCAGCAAGGACGTGCCGAGCACGCCCGACGCGATCGAGAAGCTGATGGCGGAAGCGGGCGTGCTGCAGGCTCCGCTCGGCGCGGCTCGGCGCTGAGCGCGATCGGCGGCATCGCGCGAACGAACCGGCACGCCGCGGCGGGATCGGCCGCCGGCCGACGTCACTTCCCCGACTGCAGGATCTTCTGCACGACGTTCGTCGTCGAGCGCCCCGCCACCAGGGGCACCAGCACGACCTGGCCGCCGTGCTGTTCGACCCACTCGCGACCGACCACGCCCTTGTCGCGCCAGTCCTCGCCCTTCGCGAGCACGTGCGGCGTCGTCGCCTCGACCAGGGCCCTCGGCGTGTCGTCGTCGAACGGCACCACGTAGTCGACCGCCTGCAGCGCCGCGAGCACGGCCATGCGGTCCGCGAGCGTGTTGAACGGACGGCCCGGCCCCTTCTGCTGCCGCTGCACCGACGCGTCGCTGTTGACGCCGACCAACAGCGCGTCGCCGTAGGCGCGCGCGCGCTGCAGGTAGTCGCAGTGGCCGGCGTGCAGGATGTCGAAGCAGCCGTTGGTGAACACCAGCCGCTTGCCCTCGGCGCGCAGGCGGCTCGCCACTTCGATCGCCTGTTCGTGCGTCAGGATCTTGCCGTCGGCGCCGGGGGCGGTGTCGCCGAGCCGGGCCAGGAGCTCACGGCGGCTCGGTGCCCACGTTCCCAGCTTGCCGACGGTGATGCCGGCGGCGTGGTTGGCCAGACGCAGGCTCTCCTCGAGCGGCACGCCGCAGGCGCGGCAGTAGGTCAGGCACGCGACCACCGTGTCGCCGGCACCCGTGACGTCGAACACCGCGCGCGCCTCGGTCGGCAGGATCCGGTGCGAACCGTCGCCGGTCTCGAAGAAGATGCCGTCCTTGCCGAGCGTGACCACCGCGTTCGGGGTCCCGGTGATCTCGCGCAGCCGCTGCGCCACGCGATGCAGGTCCGCGGTCGAACGGATCGCGACGCCGGTGGCGGCCTCCGCTTCCTCGCGGTTGGGCGTCAGCAGGTCGACACCCGCGTAGATCGAGTAGTCCTTGCCCTTCGGGTCGACGACCGTGACGCCGCCCTGCGACTTCGCTGCGGCGACGGCGGCTCGGATCACGCGCGGCGTCAGCACGCCCTTGCCGTAGTCGCTGAGCAGCACGCTCTTCCACGGGAACGGCCGCTGTTCGAGGATCGCCAGCATCGCCCGTTCGGCGTCGCCGCCGACCGGCGCGCGGCTCTCCTCGTCGACGCGCAGCACCTGCAGGGTCTTGGCGACGTAGCGCGTCTTGCGGGTCGTGGGCCGCGAACGATCGACGACGAGCGCCTGCGTGTCGATGTTGGCGTCGACCAGCAGTTGCCGCAGACGCCGCCCGCCCTCGTCGTCGCCGATCACGCCGAGCACCGACGCCGAAGCACCGAGCTCGCGCAGGTTGGCGGCGACGTTGCAGGCGCCGCCGAGCAGGTAGCGTTCGTCCCCGAACTCGAACACCAGCACCGGCGCCTCGGGCGAGACGCGGTTCGCCTTGCCGTCGGCGTAACGATCGAGGATCAGGTCGCCGACCACGAGCACGCGCGTCGTCGGCAGGGCCGCCAGGATCTCGGCGAGGCGACGGTTGGTCGGGGCGCTCATCAGCGAGGCTCCTTCAAGCACCCGCGCGCCTCGGCCGTGCAGACCAGCGCCTGGTGCAGCAGCGGCAGCACGATCTCGTGCATCGCCAGGATCGACTTGCCCTCCTTCGGCGGCCGTTGGACGACGTTGGTGAGCGCGCGGTACTGCTGCAGCATGTCGAAGTTCGCGGTCAGGAAGTCGTCGCCGAGCTGCCCGCGGTTGCGCGCGATCGACACCGCCTTCAGGAACACCTCGGGCATGATCACCGCCGAGCCGACGTTGAGCCACACGCCCTGCTGCAGCTTGCCGACGGTGTCGGCGAGCAACCAGAAGTCGCGCTGTGTCGCCGCACCGAGGGCCGCGGCGTCGAGGTCGGGATCCATGTGGGTGATGTCGCAGCCGAACGCGACGTGCACCGTCGCCGGGATCTGCAGCCGTGCGGCCTCGGCGAACACCGACAGGTGCCGGTAGGGCAGATCGTCGTCGAGGATCTGCCGGCCGATCGCGAGGCCGAGCCCTTCGCCGCGCGCGCCCGCGCGCTTCGTCGCGCCGTTCAAGCCGGTGAACGTCTCGCGCCAGAAGCCGAACGAACCGTCGGGCAGGTTCTCGGCGACGTCCTCGCTGGTGGCGCCCTGGTAGGCCGTCTCCCAGTCGTGGATCGCCGACGCGCCGTTGGTCGCGACGTGCGTGATCAGGCCGCGGCGCATCAGGTCGATCAGCAGCGGCGACAGGCCGACCTTGAGCACGTGCGCGCCGAGCGACACGCCGACCTCGCGGCCGTGTTGGCGCGCCGTCACGACGCGGTCGACGACCTGCTTCAGCGCCTTGCTGCCGTAGATGTCGGGCAGCGCGTCGAACCACTGCCGGAACCCGGCGACCGGCGGCAGCACCTTCGCGAAGTCCTCCTTGCGCACGAGGTTCTTGCGCTCGGCCAGCGGGCGGATGCGCAGGGGACGCGGCGGCGGCGGATTCGGGTCGGGCATGCGTCGCCGGCATCGTGCAGCGCGCGCCGGGTCCGGTCCAGCACGACGCGGTCGCCGGCGATCGGCGGACTCAACCAGGTCGCTGCGGCCGGTCGCCGCGGCGCGAGGCCAGCATCGCCAGCACCGAACGCTTCTCGGCGTCGGGCATCTCCCACCACCGCGAGATCTCGTCGCGCGTGCGCGCACAGCCGAGGCAGTAGCGGTCGGCGGCGTCCATGCGGCACACCAGGATGCACGGCGATGCGGGCGGCGGCGGCAACGGCGGGCGTTCGTTCATCGCAGGCTGGCGCGGCGCGCGTCGGTGCACGGCCACGCCCCACCCTTCTGCAGCAGCGCCACCAGCATGTCCTGGTCGCTCTGCCGTGCGAGTTCGACTTCGGCGTCGGTCGCCCCCACCAGGTGGAAGAAGTCGACCCGCCCCGACGCGAGTTCGAACGACGCCGCGTAGTGCCGCGGCGGCTCGACGAGCAGCCAGCGGATCGCGCTGTCGAACTCGGGCGTGATCGACCGGCCGAGCGGCACGCGGTTGCCGTACTCGAGCAGGTCGGCGTCCGCGTAGGTGCCGACGGCGACGAGCAGTTCGTAGGCCATCAGGTTGTGCAGCAGCGGCACCGCCCAGCTCGCCGGCTCCTTGCTCTCGACCACGAGCTCGAAGCCGAGGCCGGAGAAGCCCGACGGGTCGCGTCCCGGCGCGTCGAGGTTCCACGGGTTGCTGAGCCCGGACGTCGCGTAGAGCCACGACTCGCGATGGGCACCGGGCGGGCAGGCGAACACGCCGTGGTTCAGCCAGCCCGGATGCGGCTCCTTGCCGTACTGCGCGAACACGCGCGGCCCGGCCGCGAAGATGCCCTGGCCGAGGTCGCCGAACACGCGCCGGTAGACGTCGTCCTCGCGCTCGGACCACACGGACTCGAACCACTGCGCAAAGGCCTGCTCGGACATCGGGGGCGAACACGCTACCACGCGCCGACGCCGCACGCTCGCACCGTGGCCGCATCGCGGCGAGACTGCTGCGGTGAAGCGCTCCGAACGCGCCGCGCGCATCCAGGCGATCCTCGACGCGCACTTCCCGAAGCCGGCGATCCCGCTCGCGCACGACGACCCGTTCACGCTACTGGTCGCCGTCGTGCTGTCGGCGCAGTGCACCGACGAACGCGTCAACCGCGTGACCCCGGCCCTGTTCGCGCGAGCGGCGACGCCGGCCGCGATGGCGGCCCTGCCGGTCCGGACGATCCACGCCTGCATCCGTTCGTGCGGCCTCGCGCCACAGAAGGCGAAGGCCATCGCCGCGCTGTCGCGCCAGCTCGTCGCCGATCACGCCGGCGTCGTGCCGCGCGATCTCGCGGCGCTCGAAGCGCTGCCCGGCGTCGGCCACAAGACCGCGAGCGTCGTCATGGCGCAGGCCTTCGCGGTGCCGGCGTTCCCGGTCGACACCCACATCCACCGGCTGGCGTGGCGCTGGGGCTTGTCCTCGGGCCGCAGCGTCGAACACACCGAACGCGACCTCGTGCGCACGTTCCCGCGCGAGCGGTGGCACGACCTGCACCTGCAGATGATCTGGTTCGGGCGCACGTTCTGCCCGGCGGTGAAGCACGACCCGGAGCAGTGTCCGATCTGCGCGTGGGCGATGAGCGGTGCACGCCGTCAGGTCGAACGGCGGCGCCGCGCCCGCCCGCGGTAGGGCGCGAAGGGCTACCCGCGCAGCGCCGCGAGCAGTTCGGCCCACGGATCGCGCGCGAGCACCCAGCGGTAGAAGCACGCGCCGAGCCAGCCGTGCAGCACGCCGAGCGGCCACAGGTTGCGGTGGCGCAGGAACAGCAGTGAGCACGTCGCGCCGAGCACCAGCGTCGCTGCGCACAGCGACCAGTCGGGCACGTGGACCGCGGCGAAGCCGACGGCGGCCACGGCGACGAGAACGGGCCGCGCGACGCCGAGTCGTTCGAGGTTGCCGACGACGATGCCGAGCACGAGCAGTTGCTGGACGATCCCCCACAGCGGGTAGAGCAGCAGCAGCGGCAGCAGGTTGCCGTCGAGCACGAACGTGCCACGCCACACGCCGATGCCGGCCGTCGCGGCGAGGCCGACCAGCAGCACGACGACGGCATCGCGCCGGCAGGCCGCACCGCCGGCAGCACGCAGTCCCCAACCGGCGAGAACGCCGGGCGTTCGCGCGCGCACCACGGCGTAGGCCAACCAGCCGCCGCCGAGCACGATCTGGTCGACGGCCTGCCAGCCCGCGAGCAGCGTGGTCAGGAGGTGCAGCGCCGCGCTCGCGAGCACCGCGAGCAGTTCCCAGGCCATGCGCCGCCGCGACGCGACCGTGTTCACCGTGCCTTCGGCAGGCGCAGCGTCCAGTCGCCGACGATCGACCAGAAGTAGGCGCGCTTGCGCCCGATGTCGCCGCCGACCTCGTCCCACTGCGAATGCCGCGACTCGAGTTCGAAGTAGCGTTGCCACGCTTCGCCGAACGTCTTGCCGGCAGCCAGCGTCGCCGCGAACTCGCGCGGCTCGTCGTAGAAGACCTTGGCGCGGCCGACGATCGCCAGGCACGGCGTGAAGAAGAGGATCGACTCGGCGTGCGCGCGTTCGCCGTAGTCCGGGTCGTCGTACGGTTTGGCGGCGTGCGGCGGAGAGAGCGCTTCGCAGCCGGTGTGGATCAGCAGGAACGGCTGCTCCGGCAGCATCCGCCGCTGCCACAGGGTGTGGTGGAAGGCGAAGTCGGCGCGGCCGTTGCCGTGATCCTGCCACGACGGAACCCATCGCTCCCCCTCGCGGCGCCAGTGCCACGGCGCGGCCCCCAACGCGTCGGCGAGTGCCGACGGCGCGGTCGGAGCGAAGGCGCCACCCCACGGGTCGCTGTGCACGCGCACTGTGCGCAGCACCGCCGGTTGTCGCAGCCAGCGCAGGTACGCGACGAGATCGGCGCCCTCGTGCACGGCGTAGCCGGGCAGATCGAAGTCGCGCCACGCGGCGTCGCCGGCGCGCAGTTGGCCGAAGCCCGCCCCCAGTTCGTGGCTGATCGCCGCCGGGCGACGCGCGTCGGGGGGCAGCGGCTGGCTGCGGAAGCGGTGGTTGCGCGCGAACCACTCGACGAGCAGATCGAGTTCGAACGCGGGATCGTGGCGCCAGGGCACGCCCGTCGGCGCCTCGGCGACGCCGACCTCCCGCGGCCGCCCCGAGCCGTCGAGGGCGCCCGCGAACGGACGGCGCGCGACTCCGCGCGCGTCGATGCGCGAGATCGCGATGTCGGGAAGCGCCGTCGGATTGCCGCGCGCCCGATCGGCGGCGCTGCACTCGTGGTCGCGGTCGGCGGGATCGAGAGTCACGGTGAACGCCGCGGCATCGACGTTCGCGGCGCCGTCGCGGACGTGGAACACGTCGGTGACCTCGAGTTCACCGGTCTGCAACGCGACGGCCTTGCCGCCGGCGTCGGGCACCTGCTCACCGAACACCACCGTCACCGACGGCAGCTTCGTCGGCCCGGGCACGTAGACCGTCTCCCAGTCGCCGTCGAGATCGGCGAGCACGAGGTCGCAGCGGTGCGCGACGATCTCCGGCACGCACCGCACATTCGTCGTCGCCGGCTCGAACGCGACCGCTTTGCCGTCGGGCCCGGGCAACGACAGCTTCTCCTGCCGCCGCCAGTTGCAGGTGCGCACCAGCAGCGCGTCGGGGAAGTGGCCGACCAGCACCGCCCCCGCCATCGGTGCCTGCGCGTGCAGCCGCTGGAACAGCCGGCGCAACCCGAGCACCGTGCGGCCATCCTGATGCGGCGGCCCGGCGTGCACTTCGGCGCTGACCAGCAGCGCGTGGAAACCGTCGGCGGCGATGTCCGCGACGAAGGTCGCGAGCGGTTCCGCGAGAGCCGTCGGCACCAGCGTCGCCGGCGGCTGCAGCCGCGACTCGACCAGCACGACGACCACCGGCGCGCCGACGGCGCCACGTTCGTCGAGCACGGTCAGCTGGCGCACTTCGGCGCGGCCGTCGCCATCGACGTCGTGCGGCGCGAACGCGGCGACGGTCGCTGCGGCGGCGGATTGTGCCGGGGCCTCGACGCACGGGGCCGCGGCGAGCCCCACGATCGTGGACGCCCAGCGGACGATCGCTCGCGTTGCCATGCCGACCCGTTCAGCGCTTGCGGCGGCGCGCCGCCTTGGTGGCGCGGCCCCCGAACACGATCGCCGCGACGTCGTCGAACCGCTCGACGAACAGGAACTTCAGCCCGGCGACCAGATCCCGTTTCAGTTCGCGCGCCTCGGCTTCGTTGGCCTTCGGCAGGATCACGCGCGTGATGCCGAGGTTCTTCGCGGCGAGCACCTTCTCGCGCACGCCGCCGATCGCCAGCACTTCGCCGACGACGGTCAGCTCGCCGGTCATCGCCAGGTCGCCGGGAGCCCGATCGCCGCGCAGCGCGCCCAGGAAGGCGCACGCGATCGCGATGCCGGCCGATGGCCCGTCCTTCTTGATCGCGCCGGCGGGGAAGTGCAGGTGCAGGTCGGTGGCGTCGAGCCGCGCCACGTCGAGACCGAAGCGCTCGGCGTGCGCACGCAGGTAGCTGAGGGCGAGCCGCGCCGACTCGCTCATCACGTCGCCGAGGCTGCCGGTGAGTTGGAGCGCCCCCTTGCCCTTGCTGGCGACGGCCTCGACGTAGAGCACGTCGCCGCCGACCGGCGTCCAGGCGAGTCCCTGCACGACGCCGGGCAGCCGCTGCTTGCGCCGTTCCTCGGGCGGGAAACGCGGCCGACCGAGCAGCGTGCCGGCCTCGACGAGGCTCAATCGGCCAGGCCCGTCGCCGCCGGCCGCGATGCTGCGCGCGACCTTGCGGCAGAGGCGTTGCACGATCTTGTCGAGCCCGCGCACGCCGGCTTCGCGGGTGTGCTCGGCGACGATGTGCTGCCACACCGGTGGCGCCACCGACAGGTGCTTGCCGGCGAGACCGTGCCGCTCGAGTTGCTTGGGCAGCAGGAACCGCCGCGCGATCTGCACCTTCTCGGCGAGCAGGTAGCCGGGGATCTCGAGCACCTCCATGCGGTCGCGCAGCGGCTCGGGGATCTGCGACAACACGTTCGCCGTCGCGAGGAACATCACCTTCGACAGGTCGAACGGCACGTCGAGGTAGTGGTCCGCGAACGCGTGGTTCTGCTCGGGGTCGAGCACCTCGAGCAACGCCGAGCTCGGGTCGCCGCGGAAGTCGCTGCCGAGCTTGTCGATCTCGTCGAGGAGCATGACCGGGTTGCGGCTGCCCGCTTTCTTCAGCGCGCCGACGATGCGGCCCGGGAACGCGCCCACGTAGGTGCGGCGATGCCCGCGGATCTCCGCTTCGTCCTGCACGCCGCCGAGCGAGACACGCACGAACTGCCGCCCCGTCGCGCGCGCGATCGAACGCGCGAGCGAGGTCTTGCCGACGCCGGGCGGACCGACGAAGCACAAGATCGGACCGCGCACGTCGTGCCGCAGCTTGCGCACCGCGATGTACTCGGTGATGCGCTTCTTCGCCTGCTCGAGCCCGTGGTGATCCTCGTCGAGCACGCGCCGCGCCTCGCCCACGTCGAGGCGATCGGGCGTGGTCTTCGTCCACGGCAGATCCGTGATCCACTCCACGTACGAGCGCGCGACCTGATACTCGGAGCTCGCCGAGCTCATCGTACGCATGCGGCCGAGCTGCTTGCGCGCCGCGCGCTCCGCCTCCTGCGGGATGTCGAGCCGCGCGAGCTTCTCACGCAGCCCCTCGAGCTCGTCCTCGTCGTCCTCCGGCTCGCCGAGCTCGCGCTTGATCGTGCGGAGCTGCTGGCGGAGGAGGTACTCGCGCTGCGTGCGCGACATCTCCTCCTCCACCATCGTCGAGATCTCCTTCTTCACCCGGTAGACCTCGCTCTGCCGGTTCACGAGCTCGAGCACCTTGCGAAGCCGCTCGCGCACGTCGAGGGTCTCGAGCACCGTCTGCTTGGCGTCGTTGCCGACGGGGAGGTTCGACGCCACGAGATCCGCGAGCGCGCCCGCTTCCTTCACGTTGTCGAGGATCGAGCTCGCGTCGCGCGGCTGGTTCGGGAGCACCGCGGTCAACCGCCGCGCCGACTCGCGCAGGTGCGCGGCGAGCGCCTCGATCTCGACGTCCGGCGACGGGATCTCGCGGATGCGCTCGATGTGCGCCTTCAGGCACGGATGTTTGGCGACCTGATCGAGCACGCGCATCCGCGACACGCCCTGGAGCACCACGCTGTAGTTGCCGGAGCTCAGGCGGATGACTTTCAGGATGCGCGCCACCGTGCCGATGTGGTGGATCTCCTCGAAGCTCGGATCCTCGACCTCGGGGCGACGCTGGCCGACCACGCCGATGAGCGGACGATCGGCGCCGTCGCCGACGACCTCCTCGACGAGGCGCACCGAGCGCGGACGCCCGACGTTCACCGGCACCACGGAGGCCGGGAAGAGCACCGAGTTGCGGAGCGGCAGGAGCGGGAGGACCGGGGGTCCTTCGGAGGGAAACAGAGAGTCGGTCATGAACGTCCTCAGCGTACGTGATCTGCGGGCGATCGGACATCCAGTGCGTGGGGAAAGGTGGGTCTGAACCGCCGAGCCGCGTGATCCCGCTGGCGCCGAGCGAAACCCGTGCCCAAGGTCCGCCGCCCATGCAGGTCGAGGCCCAATCCGACGACCGATCCGGCGCCGTCCGCCAGGAGCTGCGCGCTCTCTTCGCGCTCGCGACGCCGCTCGCGATCTTGCAGCTCGCGAACAGCGGCGTGGGCGCCGTCGGCACCGCATACGCCGGGCGCGTGAGCGAGGCGACCCAGGCCGCGGTCGGGCTCGGCATGACGCTCTTCTTCGGCGTCACCGTGATCGGCCTCGGGCTCGTGCTCGGCTTCGATCCCTTGGTCGCCCAAGCGGTCGGCGCGGGCGAGCGTCGCGCGCGCTCGCTCGTCTGGCAGGCGGTGTGGATGGCGATCGTGGCGGGCATCCCGCTCGCGACGATCCAGACCGTGATCGCGCTCGTGCTGCCCTACGTCGGGCTCGACGACGCGACCGCGGTGCTCACGCGCGACTACCTGCTCGCGCGCGTTCCCTCGATCTTTCCGTTCCTGATCGGCGCCGCGCTGCGCACCTACCTGCAAGCCCACGACCGCACCCGCCCGCTGCTGGTCGCGGCCGTCGTCGCCAACGTGATCAACGTGCCGGTCACCCACGTCGCGGTGATCACGCTCGGCTGGGGCGCGCTCGGCGCCGGCATCGCGGCGAGCGCGGCGACCTTCGCGATGATGATCGTCGAGCTCCTCGCCGTGCAGCAGTTGCTCGCGGAGCACGGCGCGCCGGAGCCGAACGAGCGCCGCCTCGATCGCGCGGTGCTGGTGCGCGCAGCCCGCGTGGGCTTCCCGCTCGCGATGCAGCTCTTCGCGGAGGTCGGCGCCTTCACGCTCGCCACCGTGCTCATCGGCTACATCGGCAGCCGCGCGCTCGCTGCGCACAACGTCGCGCTCCAGCTCGCGAGCCTCACGTTCCAGGTCGCGCTCGCGCTCGGTGCGGCGGCGTCGGTGCGCGTGGGCCTCGCGATCGGTCGCGCGGACGTCGTCGCCACGCGGCGCGCGGGCATGCTCGCGATCGGTGCCGGCGTCGCGTTCAGCCTCGTCGCGGCAGCCGCGTTCTTCGTCGTCCCGGCCGAGCTCGCGGGCATCCTCACCGACGAAGCGGGCGTGATCGCGGCCGCGGTGCCGCTGCTCTACGTCGCGTCCGCGTTTCAGCTCGGCGACGGCGTGCAGGCGATCGCGGCGGGCGCGCTCCGCGGCGCGGGCGATACCCGCACCACGATGTTCGCGAACCTCGCTGGCCACTACCTCGTCGGCCTGCCGCTCGGCCTCGTGCTGGCGTTCGCCTTCGACCTCGGCGCGCTCGGCTTCTGGTGGGGTCTCTCCGCCGGCCTCACCAGCGTCGGCGTGTTGCTCGCGTGGCGCTTCTGGAAGCTGTCCGCGCGCGCGATCGCCCGCGTTTGACGGGCGATTCGACGAGCCCACGTTGCCGCGGATCGCGAGCTCAGCGCGCGCTCCCGAAGAGCGTGTCCCACAGCGCGCGGCGCTCGCGCAGCGTGTCGATCTCCGGCCGCGGCAAACGTTCGAGCGCGCCCCCGTCCTCGCTGCGGACCGCGAAGAGCTTGGAGGTCGGCGAGGCCGGCGTGCCGAAGCGTAGATCCGTGAGCGTCACGCCTTCCTCGTCGCGCTCCGCGAGCACGAGACCGTCCGCGAACCACTCGAAGATCTCGCCGCGCTCCGTCGCGCGCACGCGGCGCACCTCGTCGTCGACGTCCGAGCGCAACGACGTCACCTCGAGCGGCGCGTCGTTCAAGAGCGAGACGTAGACGATGCGGTATTCGTCGCCGCGTTTGCCCACGACACGAAAGAGCTGGTTCGTGAGCAGCGCGGGCAGCGCACGCACGTGCTCGGGCGAGAAGCCCTCCGCGCGCATCGCATCCACGCCGCGATCGCGCGCGCGCGTCATCGACCACGTGCCGAAGAGCAGGTACGCGGTCGTGAACGCGAGCACGCCCCACATCGGCTTCGGCCGCGCGCGTCTCCAGCTCGCGAGCAGCGCCACGAGCAGCGGCACCGAGTACACGAGGTCGACGATCGACGCGCCGTCCCACGCGTAACGTGCGTTCGTGAAGGGCAGCGCGACCTGCGTGCCGTAGGTGGTGAAGAGATCGAGGATCGAGTGCGTGACGAGCGACCAGGCGGCGAGGTGGGTCCACTGCCACACCGTGCCGACGCGTTTGCCGAAGCGGTGGCCGAGCCAGCCGAAGAGCGGCGCGCACGCGAGCTGGATCGGGATCGCGTGGCTCCACGCGCGGTGATGCACGAGGTCGGCCCAGGGATCGACGAGCGCCGCGACCATGTCGAGGTCAGGCACGAGGCCGCAGAAGCCTCCGTAGATCGTGGCGCGTCCGCCGAGGGTCTTTCGGAAACCGGCGTCCGCGACGGCGGCTCCGAGGAGGATCTGCGTGACGCTGTCCACGGCGACGCTTCCTACGGCTCGCACGCGAAGCCCGCCAGCGTGACGCGATCTTCTTCACACTCGAAGCTTCGCCCACGGACGCCGACGAACCGCGGAGGCGCGACGAGAACGCCCCCCGCATGCGGGGCTCGATCGCTCCCGAGGAGCTCCGCGGAGTTCTTGACCGATCCGATCGCGTCGGTACCGTCGCCCCATGGTCCGCCCCACCGCGCTCGTTCGCGCCGCCGTCGCCGTGCTCTTGCTCGGCCTCGCGATCGACGTGGTGGCGGACGCGCCGCCGTGGCGTCGTCGTCGTCGTCCCGACATCCAGACGAACCGCCGCGCGGCCACGCTGATCACACCCGAGGACTGGCCGGCCGAGCCCAGCTCGCCGCGCGAGGTCGATCCGGAGCGCTTCGCGCGCGCGCTCCGCGAGCTCTGCGGCTGGATGCCGCCCGAGCGACCCGCGACGTGGACCGGGTACATCCTCTCCGCCGCGCGTGAGCACGGCGAAGATCCCTTCCTGCTCGGCGCGCTGGTCCACCGCATGGGCCGGTGTCAGCCGGATGCGGAAGAGCTCGGAGGCGTCGGCGTCACGCTCATCCCTTCGCGCATGTATTGGGAGGACGTGCGCGGCGGTCGCTATCGCTACTGGGTGAAGGATGGCGCGCGCTGGGCGGAGCGCACGATCGCGGTCGATCGTTTTCCCTTCAACGACGTGCGCCTGAAGCGTCCGGAGGAGAACCTCTACTTCGCGGCCGCGTTCCTCAAGGGTTGGCGCGATCAGCACGAGAGCCTGCAGGGCGCGTTCGAGCAGCACCCGCACCGGCACTACGTCTCGCACTTCGTCTACGGCGATCGTGTGCTCAGCGATCGCGCGGAGGATCGGATCCTCCTCGATCGTCGCCGGCTGCTTCAGTACTACGGCGCGCTCCGCGAGCCGGCACCGCTGCGTCGCCTCGGGCTCGAGATCGGCTCACCGCTCGACGGACAGCCGCGCGTGATCAGCAGTTGGCTCGGCGCGGAGCGCGAAGGCGGTCGTCGCTCCCACCGCGGCATCGACGTCGAGAGCGTGCTCGGCGAGCCGGTGCGCGCGATCGCGGACGGTCGCGTGAACTTCGCGGGCGTCGACCTGCCGGGCTCACGCAGCAACGAGAACATGACGCCCGAGCAGATCGAGCAGGTGCCGCGACAATCGCTCGGCAACGGCGGGCGATACGTGTGCATCCTGCATCGTCCGACGGGCGAAGGCGCCGCGCCCTGGCTGCGCTCCTGCTACATGCACCTCGAAGACGTCGAGGTCCGCTGGGGCCAAGAGGTGCGCCGCGGCGAGCGCATCGGCACGGTCGGTCGCACCGGCATGATCAGCTCCGCGCCCCACCTGCACCTCGAGCTGCACGGCCCGGACGGACTGATGGATCCGAGCGAGCACCTCGCGGGCCCGCTCCTTGGCCGCAACCCGGAGGCCGCCGCGCCGCCGCGCCGTCGTCGTTGATCGACGCGCGGAGCGTGGAGCTCGACGTCGCGACGTCATGGTCGACGTCGACGCGGACGTCGCCGACGCGCGCGTCCGGAGCGCGTGCTCTCGCGCTCACACCAGCACGGCGCTCACCGACGGCACTCGCCGCAGGACGCGGTACGCGAGGTGCGCTCCGAGCGCGATGCCGAACGCGTCCGCCCCGAGATCGAGGAGGTCGAAGGTGCGGGTCGCCACGAAGCGCTGCGAGAGCTCCTCGACGAAGACCACCGCGAACACGCCGAGCCCACCGAGGCGCGCCGCGCGCTCGGGCGATCGACCGCTCTCGCGCCGACCGAGCGCGAGCGAGATCGCGAACGCGAACAAACCCATCAGCACGAAGTGCGCGAGCTTGTCGCCGTAGGGAACCTGCGCGACGAGGTGGAGGACGGGCCCGAGGTTGCCGGTGTTCGCGAGCACGACGATGGTCGCGATCGCGAGCGAGACGATCAGGGCGAAGGTGCGCACGCGGCTCGAACGCGCGGTCGGGTCGCGCTTCTTCCCGAAATCGAGGCGAGAGAGCCCACGCCGCGCTCCCTTCGAACTCACGCGCGATCGAGTCCGCGTCTCGTCGACCACCACGCGCAGCGACACGCCGACGGGATCAGCGCTTCCAGTGCTCGCGCACCAGCGCGTCGCGCCACGACACCAGGTCTGCGAAACGGCTCGCGAGGCGCGCGTCGCCCCACACCCGCTTCTCCGCTTCCCCACGCCGCACGTGCGCGCCCGGCGCCACGAACTCGAGCACGCCCGCCATCGCGACGTCCGCGAAGCTGAGCGCGTCGCCGATCAAATGCGCGCGACCTCCGAGCCCTTCGCGCAACGCCTCGAGCGCGAGCTCGAGCTCCACCGCCGGTGGCGCGCCGTACTTTCGTTTGAGCTGCCACGCGCCGAAGAGCGCCACCGGACGCAGCGCGCCCCGCAGCGGCGCCGGCGCGAGGAACGCGATCGCTTCCTTCTGCGCTTCGGGATCGGCAGACGTCGCGTCGGCCGCACGCGCACGTCCGGCGGCGAGCCCTCGATCCGCGGTCGAGACCCAATGCGTGATTGCGTCGTCGTCCGGAAAGAGCGAGGCGCCCGAGCCCTGCGCCTCCGCGAAGCGCGCGATCGCCACGCTGTCCTCGATCGGCCGATCGTTCGTGAAGAGCACGGGCACGCTCACGCGGCCGCTCCAACGCCCGACCCGACGCCTCAGCCCGAGCTCGCCGAGGATCGGCACGTAGGGCTCGAGACGGTACGGCACCCGGTGGTGGTCGAGCGCCCAGCGCGCGCGCTGCGTCCACGGTGAGTACGCGAGCCCGAGGAGGGTGTTCGTCATGCCGCGCATCTTTCGAGTCGCCGCGCCCACGTCAATCGGACGCGAAGGAGGGTCGGCCGACGACCAGGGCGAACGGTCGAAGCATCGACGAGCGATCGAAGGGCACGGCCCGGACGGAAGACGAAAGGGCCGACCCGGAGGCCGACCCTTCGTCACGCGTCACGACCGAAGCCGCGTCGCTCGGTTTCGCTCGCTTCGATCAGCGCGCCGCCGCGAGGGCCGCGTCGATCTCGCGCTTGAACGCCTCGAAGGGCTGCGCGCCCTGGAGGAGTCGTCCGTTGATGAAGAAGCTCGGCGTGCCGATCTGCGCGCCCGCCGCGCGGACCGCTTCCATGTCCGCGTCGACCGCCGCCTTGTGACGCTCGGTGTCGAGCGCCTGGCGGAACTGCGCCATGTTCAGGCCGAGGGCCTCCGCGTGACGCTCGAGCGCCGGGCGCTCCATGTCGCGCTGGTTCTCGAAGAGGAGGTCGTGGTAGGCCCAGAACTTCTCGTTGCCGCCCTGACGGAAGGCTTCGAGAGACGCCTGCGCCGCGAGGTGCGCCTGCTGGTGGAACGGCAGCGGGTAGTTGCGCCACACGATCTGAACCTGGTTGCCGTACTCCTGGAGAATCTGCGCGATCGTCGGATTGACGCGGCCGCAGAAGGGGCACTGGAAGTCCGAGAACTCCTGGATGATCACGCGGGCGCCACGCGCCGCACCCTTGGTCGGGGCGTTGCGGGGAACCGCGATCTCGTAGCGCTCGGGCGCAGGGGCCGGAGCCGCCGCCCCGGGCTGCGCCGCGCCGCCGGGCGCCGCGATGAACTGCGGGGTCGTCGCGCCGTCCGCGATGATCGTCGCGTACACGCGGTTCCGCGGGGTGCCACGCTCGACGAGCGCGCGCGCCTTCGCGAGCTCCTCGTCGACCATCGCCTTGAAGCGCTCGTAGGGCTGCGCGCCACGGAGGTTGCGGCCGTTGATGAAGAAGCTCGGGGTGCCGGTCGCGCCGACGCCGCGCGCGACGCCCTGCTGACGCTCGATGACCGCGTTGTGCTCGTTGTTGTCGAGCGCCGCGCGGACCTGCGCCATGTTCAAACCGACTTCACCGGCCCAACGCTCGAGGTTCTCACGCGTCAGCTCGCGCTGGTTCGCGAAGAGGAGCTCGTGCAGACGCCAGAACTTCTCGTTGCCGCCCTGCTCGAAGGCCTCCATCGCGAGGTTGTGCGCGGGGCCCGCGTTGCGGTGGAAGGGGAGCGGGTTGTTCATCCACACGACGCGGACGTCACGCGGGTACTCCTCGAGGAGACGATCGAGCGTGGGCTCGACGCGGCTGCAGAACGGGCACTCGTAGTCGCTGACCTCGACGATCGTGACGAGCGCGTCGTCCGGACCGCGCTGCGGCGCCGGCTGCTGGATCTCGATCTTGTACACCGCGTTCGGATCCGGCTGCTGCTGCGGCTGCTGCGGCTGCGCGGCGGGCTGGTTCGGCTCCGGCGCGGGCGAGGTGCGGCCGTTGCGGATGAGCTCCGCGTAGACGTTCCGCGCCGGCGTGCCGGCCTGGACCATGCGGCGCGCGTTCGCGAGCTCGCGGTCGATGACCTCCTTGAAGGCCTCGAACGGCTGCGCGCCCATGAGCTGCACGCCGTTGATGAAGAACGCCGGGGTGCCGCGCGCGCCGAGGCTGGCCGCGAGCTGCTGATCGGCGGTGATCTTCGCCTGGTGCTCGTTGTTGTCGAGCGCCGCNNGCGCGGACCTGCGCCATGTCGAGGCCCGCCTGCTGCGCGTAGCGCTCGAGGTCGGCCCGCGTGAGCGCGCGCTGGTTCTCGAACAGGATGTCGTGCACCTGCCAGAACTTCTCCGCGCCACCCTGCTCGTACGCCTCCATCGCGAGGTTCGCGGCGGGGCCGGCCTCGGGGTGGAACGGGAGCGGGTTGTTGCGCCAGACGATGCGCACCTGGCCGCGGTACTCGTTCATGATGCGCGACGTCGTCGGAAGGACGCGGGCGCAGAACGGGCACTGG
>DDSQ01000025.1 GCA_002343845.1 Planctomycetes bacterium UBA2386
GTAGCCCTTGCACAGTTCGTCGGCCGCGGCGGTGAGGTCGAGCGTCGCGAACAACCGCTCGCTGCGCGCGTCGCGTTCGGCCCGCTCGACGTGCCAGAGGCTGGCGACGAGTGCGACGTACTGACGACCGGTCAGGTAGTCGTAGAGCGGCGGCGTGTCGGGCACGAAGCCGAGGCACTGCTTGAGCGCGCGTNNCAGCGTCGTCGTCTTGCCCGCGCCATTGCTGCCGAGGAAGCCGTAGATCTCGCCCGGCCGCACGGCGAGATCGAGGTCGCGCACGGCCCACTTGCCGGCGAACTCGCGGCCGAGGCCGTGCGTCTCGATCGTGGGGGTGGTCATGGCGCGTCGTCCGCGAACACTGCGGTGACCGGCGCATGGTCGCTCGGCGAAGGCTGCCGGCGCACGTCCTTGTGCACGACGACATCCGTGCAGCGGGCCGCCGCCGCCGCGGTGCCGAGCACGTAGTCGATGCGCAGACCATCGTCGGCGAGGTGCGCGCCGGCGCGGTAGTGCCACCAGGTGTGGATGCCGGCTTCCTGGTGGTGGAGGCGCAGGAGGTCCTGCAGGCCGAACGCGAGCACGCTGCGCATCGCCTGCCGTTCGGGCGGCGAACACAGGATGCGCCCCTGCCACCACGCCGGGTCGTGCACGTCGCGGTCCTCGAGCGCGACGTTGAAGTCGCCGACGACCACGAGCTTCTCGCCGGCGGCGAACGCGCGGTCGAGGAATGTGCGCAGGCGACGGAGCCAGTCGAGTTTGAACGAGTACTTGTCGGTGCCCACGTCCTGGCCGTTCGGCACGTACAGGTTGAGCACGCGATAGCCGCCGACGCGCGCCGCGAGCACCCGGCGGTCGGCGTCGGCGGGATCGTCCGGCATGCCCTTCTGCACGTCGGTGATCGCGCCGGCGGCGAGGATCGCGACGCCGTTGTAGCTCTTCTGGCCGAACGCCACGACGTCGTAGCCCTCGTCTTCGAGCGCCGCCCGCGGGAACAGGTCGTCGGTGACCTTGGTCTCCTGCAGGCAGAGCACGTCGGGTCGTACCGTGCGCAGGAAGTCGAGCACGTGGGTCAGGCGCGCCCGCAGGCTGTTCACGTTCCAGGTGGTGATCTTCATGCCGCGCGTTCGGGGCCGCATTCAAGCGGGGGCTGCCGCCGGCGGAAGCCGGCGCTGCCCGAATCGCGTGACGTGGGCGTGACGCGCCGCCGGCTTGCCGACCCTGGCGGCGACCGTTCTGATCCGTGGATGCGCGCCACCAGTGTCCTGCTCCTGCTGTTCCTGCTCCCGGCCTGCGCCACCACCGCCCGCATCGTCACGACGTCCACGGGCGCCGACACGTCGCTGGTGAACGTCGCGCGCGACCTCGCGGGTGCCGACGTCGTGGCGCTCGGCGAACTGCATCGCACGCCCGCCGTCCATCGCACACACCACCGGCTGATCGCGGAACTGCACGAACGGCGCCCGGATCTCGTGATCGCGATGGAGATGTTCGAGCGCGACGTGCAGACGTTGCTGCTGCAGTACCTGACCGGGATGGTCGACGAGGCCACGTTCCGCGCCGGGTCGCGGCCATGGCCCGACTACGAGCGCGACTACCGCCCGGTGATCGAGTTCGCGAAGGCGAACGGCCTCGTGGTGCTCGCCGCGAATGCACCCAAGCCCCTGGTCAGCAAGGTCGCCAAGGAAGGCCTCGCCGCGGTCGCGGGTGAGGCGAACATCGCGCGCACCTCGACGCCGCCCTCGGCGGCCGAACGCGCCGCGTTCGACGAGGCGATGAAGGGCCACCCTGGCGCCAGTGCCGAGACCATGGCGCGCATGCTCGAAGCGCAGAGCCTGCGTGACGACACGATGGCGGAGGCGATCACCGACCATCTCGCGGAGTGCGCGAAGTCGGGCAGCAAGCCGCTGGTCGTGCTGATCTGCGGCCGCCATCACAGCGACCACGGCCGTGGCGCGGTCGCACGCGTCCTGGCGCGCATGCCGGACCTCGACGTGCGGGTGCTGTCGGCGGAGACGATGGCGGACGTGCGGGCGCCGTTGCCTGCGGACAGCAAGGCGCTCGGCGCCTACGTGGTCGTGGCGCCGGAGATGCCGCGGTCGCAGGCGGCGGTGGGACCGATCCTCGCCAAGCCGGTGGCCGCTGGCGGCGCGACGAAGCCCAAGGAGGGCGCACCAGCGGCGTCCGTGGCGGCGCCGGCAACCGAAGCCGCGGCGGAAGACCTGCGGCCGGCGCTCGGGCTGATGCCCGACTATGCCGGCGAAGAAGGCGGGGTGAAGGTCGGCTCCGTTCGCGAAGGGGGTTCTGCCGAGAAGGCCGGCATCGAGGCCGGCGACGTGATCGTGATGCTCGCCGGCCAGACCGTCGCCGACGTCGAGGGCTACACCGAGATCCTCGACGGCCTGACGATCGGCAAGACGGTCACGGTGCGCATCCGCCGCGACGGCGCCGAAGCGGACCTGCAGGTCGGCGTCGGCTCGCGGCCGGGCCGGCGCTGATCGGCAGCAGGCGTCGCTACGGCGCGGTCGATGGCGAACGAGGCCGTCGCTTGCTGCGCGCGGCCAGCCACAGCGCGAGCGCTTCGAACCTCGCCGCCCAGAACGCGCGGCGCTGTGCTACGTCGTCGCGCGACGCGAGCCTGGTGTGCTGCAGGCTCGCGACCGAACGGCCGCGCTCCTTCGCTGCGAGCTGCACGTCGACGTGCGTGCCGTCGGCCTCGGTCCACCGCGCGACCTTCGGCGTCGCCTTGCGCGGCGTGACCTTCGTCTCGCCGAACCAGTGCCGCAGCGCCGCCGGTGCGAACGCGCGCCGCAGCGCTGCCAGCGGCACCGCGAACGTGCGCGTCTTGCTCACCGCGAAGCCCTTCGCCGTCTGGTGGAGCTCGCGCCGGCCGCGGATGCGTTCGTAGCCGACGGCGACGGACTGCGACCACCAGCCGCCGATGCCGAACGTCGTGTGCACGAGTTTGGCGAGCGCCGTGTGGTCGAGCAGCGGGGCACCCGCGGCGTCGAGCGCTTCGACCCACTGCGCCCACGTGCGGCCGGTCTTCGCGGCGACGGCTTCGTCGCGCATGCCGGCCCGCTTCGCGAAGTCGGGCGGCGAAACCGCCGTTGGCGGGCGGGTCGGGTGCGGCGTTCCGGTCTCGCGGCGGTCCGCGCGCAGCAACTGCATGCGGGCGGTGGTGTAGGACTCGCCGGTCTTCGCCATGCGAGCGCGCACGAGGCGCTTCCAATCCTTGTTCTTCGGCATCGTTCGGTCCTCGGTTTCTGCCGCAGCGGAGGCCTCCTGGCAGCCCGCCGTGCAGCGGAACGGAGGTGAGTCGATGCCGATCCGGAGGTGTGCCCTCCTTGGCCTCGCATGGGTCCGCGCCAGGAGCGGACCTCTGAGGTTGGGCGTGGATCGTTCGCCGAGGGGAACGCTAGCCATCGGCAGCCCGTCCGCCAAGCCCGGCATGGCGCGCGGCCGACCCTTCGCTATCGTGTTCGCCCCTCAGTCGCGCCAACCCCCCGCGGACCCGTGAGCAACACCCTCCAGATCACCGATATCCCCGTCGCCGGCTACGAACGAGTCGTCCGCGGCGTCGATCCGAAGTGCGGCCTGCACGCGATCATCGCGGTGCACGACACGACGCTGGGCCCGGCCCTGGGCGGCCTGCGCATGTGGCCCTACGCCTCGGAGGACGAGGCCCTGTTCGACGTGAAGCGCCTGAGCCGTGGCATGACGTTCAAGTCGGCGGTCGCGCAGACCGGCCTCGGCGGCGGCAAGGCGGTGATGATCGGCGACCCGAAGAAGGTGAAGTCCGAGGCGCTCTACCTGGCGATGGGACGGCTCGTCGACTCGCTCGGCGGGAAGTACATCACGGCGGAGGACGTCAACACGTCGGTCGCCGACCTCGAGATCATCCGCCGCGCGACGAAGCACGTGACCGGGCTCGAACGCAAGGACGGCGGCAGCGGCAATCCGTCGCCGTACACCGCGATCGGGGTGTTCCTCGGCATCAAGGCGGCGCTCGGCTGGACGTTCGGCAACGACAGCCCCAAGGGCCGCACGGTCGCGATCCAGGGCACCGGCGCCGTCGGCGGCGCGCTGGCCAAGCGGCTCGCCGATGCCGGCGCGAAGGTCTACGGCGCCGACCGGAACACGGAGCGGCTGGCGCAACTGCAGAAGGAGATCGGCCTCGTCCCGGTCAGCGAGCAGGAGATCCTGACGATGAAGTGCGACGTGTTCGCGCCGTGTGCCCTCGGCGCGATCCTGCACGACGAGTCGATCCCGAAGCTCAACACGCCGATCGTCGCGGGCGCCGCCAACAACCTGCTGCTCGAGCCGCGCCACGGCAAGGTGCTCGCCGATCGTGGCGTGCTCTACGCGCCCGACTACGTCATCAACGCCGGCGGCATCATCAACGTCAGCGTCGAGTTCCATCCGGGCGGCTACGACGAGAAGGTGTCGCTCGCCAAGATCGAGCGCATCCCGCAGGCGCTCAAGGAACTGTGGACGATCGCCAAGGAAGAACGCATTCCGCCGAGCGATGCCGCCGACCGGCTCGCCGAGCGCATCGTCGCGGACGCCCGCGGCAAGAAGAAGTCGGCCGCGTGTGCGGTGCCGCCGCGCAAGAGCGGCGGCGGCTGAGGCTGATCGCCGCCGCGCGTGTCGCGGCCAAGGCGACTCAGACTTCGTTGCGGTCGCGCCGCGGGCGCGGCGGCGCCCGGCGGCCACCACGCTCGGTCTGCGGGCCGCGTTCGATCCGCTCGCCGCGTTGACGCGGTCCGGCCTCGGCCCGCAGGTGCTCGCGGATGCGTTCGAGCAGCTGCGGGGGCAGGTGCGGGCGATGGCGCGGGCCTTCGCCGCGCAGGCCGTGTCGCCGTTCGCCGCGCGACCCCTGGCCGCGACCTTCCGGTCGGCCGGGGCGGCGCTCCGATTCGCGCAGGCGCTCGCGCATCTCGCCGCGGCGTTCCTGCATGCGTTCGCGCAGCTCTTCGAGGCGCTCGCGCAGGCGCGGCATGCGTTCCGCGGCTTCGCGCAGGCGTTCGCGCATTTCGGCGCGCGGCGGACCTTCGCGGTGCGTCGGGCGCTCCTGGGCGCACACGGCGGTCGGGATCGAGACGAACAGGGTGAGCATCAACAGCAGTCGCTTCATGGCAATGGCCTCCTGGCTTGCGAAGGTCATGGGCAACGGGCCGTGACGGCGCCTTCCCACAGACGCCGGCGCGGCACGGTGTCCCATTGGTGCAGCGGGCGCGGCGCGGCCGTTGTCAGCGGGCCTTCGCGGCGTCGCGGTAGGCGGCGAGAACGCCCTCGGCGGTGCGCGTCCAGGTGAACGTGCGCGCCCGCGCCACGGCCGCCCCGCGTTGCTCCGGCCATGCCGGCAGCCAGGTCTCGATCGCCGCGACGATCGCGGTCGCGATCGCATCCGCGTGGTTGGGGTCGAAGTAGCGCGCGTGCTCCCCGCCGGCTTCGGGCATCGCCGAGGTGTTGCTCGTGACCACCGGCGTGCCGAGTGCGAGCGACTCGCAGACCGGGATGCCCCAGCCTTCGATCAGGCTCGGATACACCGACAACGACGCGCCCGCGTAGACCGCGATCAGGTCCGCCTGGCTGAGGTACGGCAGGAAGCGCACGTGCTCGAGGGCGCCGGCCGCGGCGGCGCGTTCGCGGAAACGATCGACGGACTTGCCGAGGCCGGACACCAGCAGCAGGTGCGGCCAGTCGGGGCGCTGTCGGCGAAGCAGCCCCCACGCCTCGAGCAGCCGGCCGGTGTTCTTGCGTTCGAGCGCCGCACCCGGCGAGAACACGTACGGCCGGCCATCGGCGAAGCGCGCGCGGGCCGCTTCGCCAGCACCGGGAGGCGCGCCGGCGAGCACGTCGGGATGCAGGCCGTTGAGGCTGAGGCGCACCTTCGCCGGATCGGCGCCGAAGCGTTCGAGGATGTCGCGCCGGCTCCACTCGCTGACGGTCAGGATGATCGTGGCATCACGCACGACGCGCGGCGTGACCGCGCGCGCGTAGCGCACGAACGGATCGGCGACGTCGTCGGGCCACCAGGTGACGATCACGTCGTGCAGCGACACGACCATCGGCGGGCTGCGCCACAGCGGCCAGCGCGGCGGCAGGGTGTTGTAGGTGCCGTGGTAGACGTCGAGCCGATCGCGCCGCATGCGCCAGGGCATCTGCAGCCGTTCCCAGAGATGCAGTCGACCGCCCGGAATGTCGGTGTGCACCGCGCGGGCGTTCGCGGGCGGCGTGAAGCCGGTCGCCGCCAGCTGGTGGTAGAGGAGGAACTCGTCGTCCGGGGCGAGCGCCGCGAACTCGCGCATCAGGTGCCGCACGTAGAGCCCGATGCCGCGCGGTTCCGGCCGGAACGCCTCGCGCGCGTCGACGCCGATGCGCATCGCCGCCGTCACTCCGGGGGCCGGGTCATCACCTCGGCGCCGGACTCGCTGATGAAGATCGTGTGCTCGAACTGCGCGATGCGCACGCCGGGCCGTTCGCACAGCGGCGGGTACTCGTCGACCAGGTCCTTCTTGCGCAGCGCCTTCAACGCGTCGTTGCCCGCGGCGAGCGAGCCCAGCCACCGTTCGAGGTCGCGGCGAGCGAACGGCAGCCCGTCGCTCTGCGCGATCGCGCGTTCGATCGCCGCCGGCACGTTGTCCTTCGGTCGCAGATCGCGCTTCAGCATGAACACCTCGGCCGCGCCGTCGATGTCGATCATGCCCTTGCCGTCGCTCGCGAACGGTTCGCAGGCGATCGTCATGTTCGGGCGCAGCTTCGCCGCCTTGGCGTCGGCGTAGTTCGGCACCGATGGCGCGCAGTGGATCGTGTAGCGCGCGACGCCGTGGCCGCAGAGATTGCGCACCGGCTTGAAGCCGAGCCCTTCGATCGTGGTCTCGACCTGGCGCCCGACCTCGGTGAGCGACACGCCCGGCCCCATCACCGCGATCGCGTTCTCGAGCGCCATCTTGCTGGCAGCGCATAGCAACGAACCTTCGCCGTCGCGCAGGTCGACCGTGGTCGCGTTGTCGGTCACGTAACCGTCGACGTGCGTGCCGCAGTCGAGCTTGACGATGTCGCCGGGCTGGATCGTCGTCGGATCGCCCGGCGGCGAGCAGTAGTGCGCGGCGATGTGGTTGCGCGAGATCTGCGCGGGGAACGCCGGCGCGCCGCCGAGTTCGCGGATCTTCGCTTCGACCGCGCGCTGGATGTCCTCGATGCGCGCGCCGGGCACGATCATCGCGCGGCCGTGCGCGAGCGCTCGCGCCGAGATGCGGCCCGATTGCCGCAGCTTGTCGAGTTCGAGCCTCACCGGATCACGCCGAGCTGCTTGCCGACCTTCGCGAACGCGCCGACCGCGGTCTCGAGCTGCGGGATCTCGTGGGCGGCGCTGATCTGCACGCGGATGCGCGCCTTGCCCTTCGGCACGACCGGGAAGGCGAAGCCGATCACGTAGACGCCTTCGTCGAGCAGCCGGGCGGCCATCTCCACCGCGAGCTTGGCGTCGCCGAGCATGATCGGGCAGATCGGGTGTTCGCCGGGCACGATCTGGAAGCCCGCCTTCGTCATCGCGTCGCGGAAGAACCGCGTGTTCGCGGCGAGCTTGTCGCGCAGCGCCGTCGTCGCCGCCAGCCGGTCGAGGCAAGCGATCGTGCTGCCGACGATCGCCGGCGCGAGCGTGTTCGAGAACAGGTACGGCCGACTGCGGTTGCGCAGCAGATCGACGATCTCCTGCTTGCCGGTCGTGAAGCCGCCGGCGGCGCCGCCGAGCGCCTTGCCGAGCGTGCTGGTCATCAGGTCGATCCGTGCCTGCACGCCGTGGTACTCGGGGGTGCCGCGGCCGGTGGGGCCGAAGAAGCCGGTGGCGTGGCTGTCGTCGACCATCACCATGGCCCGGTACTTGTCGGCGAGTTCGCAGATGTCCGGCAGCTTCGCGACGAACCCGTCCATCGAGAACACGCCGTCGGTCGCGATCAGGCGCGAACGGCAGTTCATGCTCGCCTGCAGATGGGTTTCGAGCTCGGCCATGTCGCCGTTGGCGTAGCGGAAGCGCTGCGCCTTGCTCAGCCGGATGCCGTCGATGATCGACGCGTGGTTCAGCGAGTCGCTGATGATCGCATCCTGCTCGCCCATCAAGGTCTCGAACAGGCCCCCGTTCGCGTCGAAGCACGACGAGTAGAGGATCGTGTCCTCGGTGCCGAGGAAGGCCGAGACCTTGCGTTCGAGGGTCTTGTGCGCGTCCTGCGTGCCGCAGATGAAGCGCACCGAGGCGAGGCCGAGGCCATGCGAGTCGATCGCCGCCTTCGCCGCCTGCTTCAGGCCCGGGTCGTTGGCAAGGCCGAGGTAGTTGTTGGCGCACAGGCACAGCACCTGCTTGCCGTTGACGGTGATCCACGGCCCCTGCGGGCTCTGGATCACGCGTTCGGACTTCCAGAGTCCGGCGGCGCGGATCTCGTCGAGGTCGGTGCGGATGCGGGCGCGGTCGTGTTCGAACATGCGGCGGCGGGGCGGAACCAGGAAACGGGATGCCGACTCTGCAGGTGGCTGCGGAGCCGATGGCGGCCGGCTCGACGCAGTCCCCGCGGCGGGTCGGGGCGTCGAGCGGGGGCGGCCATTCTGCGGCAGCGACGCGCCCGGCGCCACCGCGCAGGCGAGGTGGCCCGGACAGCGGTGGTCTGCGGCGCGATGGCTCGCTAGAAGCGAGCCATGGCCCACCGTCCAGGGCGTTGGAACGTGGTCGACGCGCTGCCTCTGGCGCTCCTGCTGGCCGCGTGCGAGGCAGCACCCGAGCCGCTGCCGCACGCCGCGCGGCCGGTCGTCGAGATCGCGCGGTGGGAGGTCTTCGACGGCGACGCGCACGTCGGCACCGTCCGCCAGCTCGAGATCCACGATCCGCAGGGCCCGCAGGCGTTCTATCGCATCGAGGACCGCCGCGGGCGGTGGCTCGGGCATGCGACGACGGCCGGCAGGTTCACGCGCCGCGTGCCGTTCCGCGACGAAGAGCAGGACCTCGGCGTGTGGTCGCTGGCGCGCGGCACTGCACTGCTGGTCGAAGCCAAGGCCGAGGTGCGGCTGCAGCCGGTGGCGCTCGACGCCGACATGCGCCGGCGGTGACTGCGGGTGGAGCGGCGGCTCGCCGCGTCCTCTCGATCCAGCGAGGCCCCGGACGTCACGGCGCCGGGCGGCGGTAGAGCACGTCGTCGCGGCCGAAGACGAGCAGGAAGCGGCGCCGTTCGTCCTCGCGGCGGCCCGACGGCGTCTCGACGTGTTGGTCGTGGTCGTAGTAGAGGAAGCCGAGCAGCAGTCCGAGCACGCGGTCGCGTTCGATCACGGCGCCTTGCCCGTCGACGATCGTCTTCTGCGTGTCGAACGCGCTGAACAGCGGGCCGAAGCCAGCCGTCTCCGTCAGCGTGTATCCGGCCGGATACTGCGGGTCCGACGCCGCGAACGTCGTGGCGTCGAAGTGGACGAGCGGAAACCACGAACCCTCGCTCAGCCGTTCCTCGCCCGACGCCTTCAGGTCCGCGATCAGCTTCGGCAGGTCGTAGCTGCCGTCCGCATGCCGCGCGCGGGCGAACTCGTAGTTGCTGCAGGCGGCGAGCAGGAGGGTCAAGAACGGCAAAGCGGTGCGCACGAGCATCGAAGGATCTCCGGTCGGGGTGGGGGTCGAAAAAGGCGGCGCAGAGCGTGCTTCCGCGCGGCGCGTGTCACCCTACCATCGGGCGCGAGATGAGCACCCCCGAGCAACCGCTGCCGCCGCGCCCCGTCGCCGCCAGCAGGGTCGAGATGACCGAGATCGTGTTCCCGAACGACGCCAACCCGCTCGGCAACGCGATGGGTGGGCGCGTCATGCACTGGATGGACATCGCCTGTGCGGTGGCCGCCGGTCGCCACGCGCGCACACCGGTCGTCACCGCGAACGTCGACAACATCGACTTCCACAACCCGGTGCCGGTCGGCGGCATCATCGTCCTGCTCGCGTCGGTGAACTTCGCGGGCCGCACGTCGATGGAGGTCGGCGTGAAGGTGTTGCAGGAGGACCGCGCGACCGGCACGCGCAAGCACGTGGCGTCGGCGTACATGACGTTCGTGTCGCTCGACCCGGTGACGAAGGCGCCGCGGCCGGTGCCACCCGTGGTGCCGGAGACCGACGACGAGAAGCGCCGCTACGAGGCCGGCCGGCAACGCCGCGCCGCCCGCCAGGCTGCGCGCAAGTAGCCGCGCGGCAGGGGCCTGCGACCAACCGAGCCCGTGGCCTTGCCAGTTATGGTAGTGAGCACTAACATAACGACATGACGACGACGCGGTGCGTGTTCCTTCCCGCGCTGCTCAGCGCTTTCGCCGCCTGCTGCAGCCCCGACCCGGTGACCCAGGATCCCGAGCAGCAGGCCCGCATCGACCGGCTCCGTGCGGCCGGGGTGGCGGCCCCCTTGGCGCTGCACCCGATCCGCGTGCTCGGTCGTGCCGACGGCACGGCTGCCGAGGCTCTCGGCCTCGTGCTCGAACGCCACGGCATGCCGGCACTCGAGGTCGCGGTCGCCGAGTTCGACGCGAAGGACCTCGCGTGGGATGCGGTGCCTGCCGCCTTCGGTGCGCACGTGCGCGCCGCGGCAGGGCCCGCGGCGGCCGGCGGCCACGCGCTCTACGCCGAGTTCCTCGGCGATCCGCGCAGCGGCCCGACCGAAGTCCGGTTCGTCGTGGTCGACGCCGCGGGCGCGCTGGTGATCGCCGATCGCCAGACGCCGGCCGACGCGACGTTCCGCCGCACCGCCGGCGCCGACCCCGATCCGCTGGGCTGCGCTTCCTGCGTCGGCGAGCGCCTGTTCGAGGTCGTCGGCTGGAAGAAGGTGTCGGGCGGCGTGCGTGATGGTCGCTTCGCGGCGATGTGGGAGCGCAAGTCCGGCATGCCGGACCGCAAGGAACGGGCGGCCATGAACGAGCGGGCGGCGGCGCTGCGGAAGTCGCTCGCCGATGCGACGTTCGCCGTGTTTGCGCCGGCCGGAGCTGGCGAAGCGGCGCCGGCCGCAGCGTCGCTCGCGGCAGCCGTGAAGCGCGAACTGCCCTGCAAGTCGGTGACGGCGGTCGCGACCATGCTCGTGGTGCCGCCGTCGCCGAATCAACAGAAGCGCCTCTACGACCTTGCCAGCGCGCTGCGGGCGAGCGTCGTGAAGGAACCGCCCGCCGCCGGCCATGCGGTCGCGGTCGAGATGGGCTTCGCCGACGACGGGTCAGCGGGCTTCTGCAACGTCGTCGTCGTGAACAAGGCCGGCGAGCTCGTGCTCGCCGAGTTCCAGAACGACCAGCACACGTTGTGGAAGAGCCTCGCGCCGCGCACGCCGGCCGACGGCGAACGGTTGGCCGCGGCGATGTTGGCGAAGGCGCTGCGCTGAAGCGGGCTGCCTCAGCCGAGCCGATGCGAATCCAGCGTCGCGAACAACCGGCGGCGCTCGTTGGCGGCGAGCAGGTCGAGGGCTGGACCGCCGACTGCGCTTCTCGCGGTTCCTGGCCTGCGCGTGCGCAATCTCCTGGTGGATTGACGCGCTAGTGAATACCCCGGGAGCCGCAGCTGCTCCGGTGCCTCAGCCGGCCAGCTGGCGCCACAGCATGAACGCCGCGACTGCAACCAACAGGGCGCCGAACAGGCGCCGCAGCAGCGCC
>DDSQ01000197.1:0-832 GCA_002343845.1 Planctomycetes bacterium UBA2386
GGGGGGCGGGGGTCGGGCAGCGTCAGCCCTGGGCGGCCGGCGCCGCCGCCAGGCGCGCGACGTGCCACTCGACCAGGCGGCGCATGTGGCGCAGCGACATCTGGTGCGCGTGGATCAACGCGATCACGCCGTTGCGGTGGAACTCGACGACCTTCGCGTCGGGCAGCTCGGCGAACTTCTTCTCGTCCACCGTCATGAAGCCCTCGACGGCGAGCTTCTGGCCGCCCGGCAGCTCGGCGTCGAAACGCATCGGCTGCAGCAGGCCCTCGGCCACCAGCAGGCCGCCGAAGGCACGCGTGCGCTGGATCTCGGTCTCCAGCGCGTCGAGGCGCTGGCGCACGTCCTCGAGCAGCGCGGTGGGCTTGTGCTCGGCATCGAACAGCAGCTCGCCCTCGGTGGTGGACCAGCCTTCGTAGGCCTCGTCGAGGACCACGATCGCGCGACCGTCGTCGGCGCGGGCGATGCCGAAGGGATAGGCGCGCAGCATCGCCGGCACGTAGGGCGTGCGCCACTGGCCGCCCTCGACGAACAGGTTCTGCTTGTCGACGAGGCCCAGGGCGGCGATCGGCGCGACGAGCTGCCGGCCGCTGGCGTCGTCCTTGCCGGCGTCGACGAACAGCAGCGGGTACTCGCTGCACGCGTCGCCGAACTCGGCGGTGGCGACGAACACCGCGTTCAGCCCGGAGGCCAGGCTCCAGTCGCGCGGCAGCCTCGCCAGGCGCAGGCCCGCGTGCTTGGCACTGTCGACGGGGACCGCGTTGCGGTACAGGTTCAGGTTGATCAAGACGTCCACTCCATCAGGCATCGTCGGGCGGCGGTGCCGGCGCCTGCA
>DDSQ01000197.1:915-5886 GCA_002343845.1 Planctomycetes bacterium UBA2386
GCGCCCGCGGTCCTCCTCGGGCAGCTCCTTGATGCCGAGCCGGTCCTTCAGCTCGGGCACCGGGATCAGGCCGTCCATCAGCCAGCTGCCATCCTCGCGGCGGACGGCCCAGGCGTCACCGGCGGCCGGGCTGCTGAACTCGCCGGTGATGGCCTCCAGCACGTCGCGCTCGGTGATCACGCCCTGCACCGCGCCGTACTCGTCGACCACGAAGACCAGGTCGGAGCCGGCGCCGCGCAGGTGCTCGAGCAGTTCCATGCCGCTGAGGGTCTCCGGCACGAAGACCGGCGGGACGAGGTGCGCGAGCAGGTCGAACGGGCCGCCGCCGGCCAGCGCCGGGACCAGGCGCGGCACGTGCAGCACCCCGACGACCTCGTCGAGGCCGCCGCGGCAGACCGGGTAGCGCGAATGGCCGTTCTCGGCCAGCGTGCGCACGAGGTCGTCGACCGTGGCGCCGGCGTCGATCCAGGCGATGTCGGCCCGCGGCACCATCATCGAGCCGATCTGCCGCTCGTCGAGGCGGAACACGTTGCGCACCATCTGGTGCTCCTGCGCCTCGATGACGCCGGCGTCGACGCCCTCCTCGAGCTGCGCGGCGATCTCCTCCTCGGTGACCGAGCGCCCGGCGGTGTCGCGGATGCCCATCAGGCGCAGCACGGCGCCGGTGCACGCGCCGAGCAGCGCGACGAAGGGCCGGGTGGCCAGCGACAGCCCGTTCATCGGCGGCGCGACCAGCCGCGCGACCGTCTCCGGGTACATCTGGCCGAGCCGCTTGGGAACCAGCTCGCCGAAGATGATCGTCAGGAAGGTGATGATCACGACGACGAGCGCGGTGGCCGAGATCTGCGCCCACTGCTCCCCCATCGGCAGGTGCTGCTGCAGCCAGTGCGACAGCGGCGCGGCGAAGGCCGCCTCGCCGACGATGCCGTTGAGCACGCCGATCGACGTGATGCCGATCTGAACCGTGGAGAGGAACTTGGTCGGGTTGTCGTGCAGGTCCATCGCGGCCTGCGCGCCGCCCTGCCCCGACTCGACCATCACCTGCAGCCGCACCTTGCGTGCCGCGGTGAGCGCCATCTCCGACATCGCGAAGACCCCGTTGAGCAGGATCAGGAAGACCAGTAACGCAACATCCATGCGGGCCGTCGGCCGGCAGCGCGGCAATCGGGGGGAAGGGACGCGCAGCGTAGCAGAATCGTCGCGTGATCCTGCTGATCGGTGACATCCAGGGCTGCGATGCGGCATTCGGGCGGCTGCTCGACGTGGCAGGGTTCTCGCCGTCGCGCGACCGTCTCGTCGTGCTCGGCGACCTCGTCAACCGCGGCCCGCGGTCGCTGGCCGTGCTGCAGCGCATGGAGGCGCTGGGCGACAGCGCGCGCTGCCTGCTCGGCAACCACGACCTGCACCTGCTGGCCGTTGCGCACGGGCTGCGCGCGACGCACCACGACGACACGCTCGACGAGATCCTGCGCCACCCGCGACTGCCCGCGTGGATCGACCGCCTGCGCCGGCTGCCGCTGGCCCTGCAGGTGGAAGGCTGGCTGTGCGTGCACGCCGGGGTGCCGCCGCAGTGGACGGCGCAGCAGACGCTGGAGCATGCCGGCGAGGTCGAGCGCATGCTCGCCGGCCCCGACCTGCATGGATTCCTGGCAGTGATGTACGGCAACCAGCCCGCGCGCTGGAGCGACACGCTGGCCGGCGCCGACCGCTGGCGCTTCGTGATCAACGCGCTGACCCGCATGCGCTTCGTCGCGCCGGACGGTGAGCTCGACTTCAAGGCGAAGGAGGGTGCGGCTCAGGCGCCACCGGGGCTGCTGCCGTGGTTCGAGGTACCGGGGCGGCGCACGGCGGGCACGCCGATCGCGTTCGGGCACTGGAGCACGCTCGGGCTGCTGGACCGCCCGGACCTGCTGGGCCTGGACACTGGCTGCCTGTGGGGCGGGCAGCTGAGCGCGGCCCGCATCGACGGCGGCCGCCGCGAGATCATCCAGGTCGAGTGCCCGCAGTCGCGGCGGCCGGGGTTGCCCCCGTAGCCGGCGGACCGGGGCACCGCCCCGGCGGCCCGGGCGGCCGCGGGCTCAGGCGCCCGCGCCGGGCGGCCCGATCCACACCCAGGCGGCCAGCAACCAGGGCAGCGCCGCGCCCGCCACCGCGGCGACGCGTCCGGCGCGGCCCGCGGCTCCGGCACCTGGCGCGGGCGCGCCGGCCGCCACGACGCTGCGCGACCAGACGAGCGCGGCGACACCCGCCCCTGCGGCGCCGATCAGCACGCGCAGGCCGCCCGGCCAGCCGTGCCAGACCTCGAGCCCGAACATCCAGGCCAGCCAGCCCGCCAGCGCCAGCAGCCCGAGCGCGGTCTGCCGGCGCGAGGGTGGCCGCTGCAGGCCCGCGGCCCGCCGCAGCGCGCCCCAGCGGCCCGGCGCCGGCGGGACCAGCCACGCCGCGTGTGCCACGACCAGCAGCCCGGCCATCGGCGGGATCCAGCGCTCCAGCGGCGATCGCGCCCGCTCGCCGGGCGCGGCCAGCGGGTGGCGCGGATCGATGAGGTGCCAGCCCAGGTCGTCGACGGACTCGTCGCCGCTGGCGAGCACGGCGACACCGACGCCGCGCGACGGGCTGAAGCCGAGCCAGGCACTGAAGCCGCCGGTGCCGCCGTTGTGCCAGACCGTCTCGCCGCCGGCCGGGCCGCGGACGATCCACCCGAGCGCGATGCGGTCGGCGCTGCTGTCGAGCGGGACACCGGCCCGCAACGGGGCGCGCGGCTCGAGGTCCTGCGGCGCGAACGGCGCACCGGGCCGCAGCAGCACCTGCAGCAGCCGCGCCACGTCGTCGGCATCGGCCCTCAGCCCGCCGGCGGCGGCGAATTCGCCGAGCGTCCAGGAGGGCACGGGCCGGCCGCCGCGGCTGCCCACCGCATCGCCGTCGCGGCGCTCGATGCCGGCACGCTCGAGACCGGCCGGGCGCAACAGCTGCTCGGCCAGCAGCTGCGCGTAGGGCTGCCCCGCAGCCGTCTCGAGGACCCGCCCGAGCACCGCGTAGCCGAGATTGGAGTACGCCACCTCGGCGGGAAGCACGGCCGGAGCCGTCCAGCCGGCGAGGTAGGCGTCGATGTCGGCACGGTCGATGCGCGCGTAAGGGTCGTCCGGGTCGGCCAGCATCGACCACCAGGCGGCGGCCGACATCGGCAGCCGCGGCAGCCCCGAGCGGTGGGTGACGAGGTCCTGCACCCGCACGGCCGCGGCAGGACCTGGCGGGCCGCCGCCGAAGCCCGGCAGCCAGCGCACGATCGGATCGTCCAGCGACAGCCGCCCTTGCCCGGCCAGCCGGGCCGCCAGCGTCGCGCTGAGCGGCTTGGTGATCGAGCCGAGTTCGAAGCGCGTGCGCCGGTCGATGGCGCGGCCCGCGCGCGGATCGGCATGCCCGGCGACGATCTGGCGGACCCGGCCGGGCTCGACGATGACGACCGCGAAGCCAGCGGCCCGCCCCGCGGCGATGCGCTGCTGCAGCAGCGCCACGATCGTCTCGTCGGGCGGCGGCGGTGGCGGTGGCGCGGCGCTCGNNCCCCGCAGCCGCCCAGGAGGGCCGCCGCGACCGCGGTAGCCAGGCGCCGGCGCAGCGCGGGCGTCACGAGGCCACCCCGGCATCGACGGCCGCGAGCACGGCGAGCAACGGGACGACGCGCTCGGCCGGCAGCTCGACCTCGCCGCGCCGTGCCGGCCGCAACCAGCCCGACGCGCCGAGCTTGTCCAGATGGTGGTACAGCTGCCCGCTCGTGCCGAGGCCCGGCAAGGCCTGCAACGCCTTCGTCGAGCGGCAGCCGTCCAGCACCGCCTTCAGCAGCGTCAGCCGCACCGGGTGGGCCAGTGCGCCGAGCGCTTCCGCGCAAGGGGCCCAATCGGCGGCCAGCAGATCCTGGGTAGCCCGCGTGATCTGCCAGTGCAGCTCGCGCCCGCCGGCCAGGCGCACGACGCCGGCATAGGCCACCGCGCCGGCCGGTGCCGGCAGCGTGCGCAGGTGTTCGACGGCCCAGAGGTCCGAGGCGGCTGCGGGTGCCGCCGCTGCACCGGCAGGCGCGGCCGGCGGCACGGGCCGTGCCTGCCCGCCGGCAGCTGCATCCCGGGAGTGCACCCAGGCCTCCAGTGCCGCGACACGTGCTTCGAGTTCACGGGCCCGGGCGCTTGTCGGGTCATCGCCTGATTGATTACGGTCTTCCATAGTTACGTAGTTTAATGATGAAGCGATGACGATGGCAAGCCGTCGCGCCAGGCTCGGGCGACCTGCCGGCCGCCAGCCTGGCGGGCCGGTCCGCGACGTGACCAGGGTCACGCCGGCGCGCGCGGTGACCGTCCAGCCGCTACAGCCGGCCGCCCGGCGGCCGAAGCCGAACGCATCGAGCGGTTGGCGAGCCCCCGGCCCGCCAAGCCGCCATGCCTGCCTGGAAGCGATGCGACCCGACCTGCTGATCGATCAACTGGCCGAACTGGCCGGCCAGCGCAACCAGGATGCGCTGGACGCGTGTTTCCTGGACCTGTTCCAGGACCTGCTCGAGCCGCGCTCGGTGGCCATCTGCCGCATCGCCGGGGAACGGCCCGCGCCGCACTGGAGCCTGCAGCGCCGCGCCCGGCGAGACAACGGCGACGTGGTGCACGAGGACGCGCAGCGCCTGCCGCTGGCCGCGCTGCCGCTGCACCTGGAGGCCTGGCACAGCGGCGAGATCTGCCAGCAGGAGGGCGCGCTGCCGACGACGGCGATCCCGATGGGCAGCCACGTGGCCACCGACTGCGTGATCGAGGTGCAGACGGCGCAGCCCCTCGGCACGGCCGAACTGCGCCTGCTCAACGGCGTGCAGCGCTTCCATCGCCACCTGCGCGCGCTCGTCGACGAGAACGAACGCGACTCGCTGACGCGTCTGCTGAACCGCCGGTCCTTCGACGGCAGCTTCGGCAGCATGGCCCTGAGCCCGGCGGGCGC
>DDSQ01000197.1:5958-14368 GCA_002343845.1 Planctomycetes bacterium UBA2386
CTGATCCTCGTCGCGCAGCTGCTGCGCGCGGCCTTCCGCGGCAGCGACCGGCTCTACCGCTTCGGCGGCGAGGAGTTCGTCGTGCTGCTGCACGCGCCCGGCGCTGCCGCCGCGGCCGTGGCCTTCGAGCGGCTGCGCCGCAGCGTGGAGGACTACGCATTCCCGCGCGTGGGCCGCCTGACGGTCAGCATCGGCTTCACCGAGGTGCGCCCCGAAGACTCCCCCACCAGCGCCTTCGAGCGCGCCGACCAAGCCGTCTACCACGCCAAGTCCAACGGCCGCAACCAGATCGCCTGTCACGAGGAACTCGCCGGCGAGCGCCCGGCGCCCGAGCGCACCACGGCACTGCTCTGGGCCTGAGGCGCTGCCCGCGCGCGACGCGGCACGCAGCGGCGCGGCACAATCGAGCGCCCCTGGAAGCGTGGCCGAGTGGTTGAAGGCACCGGTCTTGAAAACCGGCAGCCCGCAAGGGCTCGTGGGTTCGAATCCCACCGCTTCCGCCAGCGACGCAGTCGAGATGGCCCCCGGTGGCTGAGGATTTGCGCGCGCTTCGCCGCGCGGCCGGCGTGCAGCCTCGCCCACATGTCGACATCGCACCGTCAGCCCGGCGTCTGCAGCCGCGCCCCGCACGGTGGACACCGACAACGGCCCCTCCCTGCTGGCCCATGACGAAGCGGCGACCCGGGTGTCCATCGAGGCTTCGCTGGACTTCCTCCTGAAGCACTTGCGCGTGGATTGACGGCCCCGGGCCCGGCGCTGCCCGTTCAGCCCGCTACCGCACGGATGAATCCGCGCTGCGATAAGCTGCGCGCCGCTGCCGGGTCCTGGAAACCCTGGGCACGGCGCAGCGCGCCACGCAGACGATGGGCGGGGTCACCGCGAGACACCCCGCGCGACGTGTGCGACCGCAACGCCGGCAACGCCCGAGACCGCCGGAACCCCGCAACGCCGATCGTGTCAACCCCGCTGCTGCCATGACCCCTCGACCCCAAGCCCCCCGGCAACCCGCTCCTGGCGCCTCGCGCAGTCCGCGGGTGATCCTCGGCGTGATGGCGCTGCTCGTGATCGGCGGCATCGCCGCGCTGGCCGGCTGGTTCACGGCGCAGGACCGCCTGGGCGCCGAGGTGGCCCGGCTCGCGAAGCCGGGCGACATCCACATGATCGCCTCGCAGGACTGCACGGTGTGCCACGTGGCTCGTCGGTGGTTCGACGAACATCGTGTCGCCTTCTCCGAGTGCACGATCGAGCACGACGCGCAGTGCCGCGCCGAGTTCACCGCGCTGCGCGCCCAGGGCACGCCCGTGCTGCTGGTGCGCGGCCAGGCGGTGATGGGCTTCGAGCCGCACCGCGTGCGGCAGCTGCTCGGCGGCTGACCCCGCCGGTGCCGGCGGCGGGCCACCGGCACCGCCGCTCACGCCATCGGCGTGCACAGCTCCACGAGCGTGCCATCCGGGCACCGCACGTACGCCACGGTCTGACCCCAGGGCTTGGTCTTCGGCGCGTTGAGCAGCCTGGCGCCGGCGGCCACCGCGCGGTCGCACGCGGCGGCCACGTCGGGCGTGACCAGCCCGATCTCCAGGCCCAGCGGGCGGGCCGAGTCCTCGGCCGCGAGGTAGTCTTGGCCGAGACTCTCGCGCGCGGTCGCGTGCTGGCAGAAGGCAAGCGAGGTGCTGCCGGTGGCCAGGGCGCCGAACTCGCCGTCGGGCGAGACGAAGGCGCGCTGCAGCCCGAAGGCGCGCTCGAAGAAGTCGATCGACGCGGCAACGTCGCGCACGTAGACGATCGTGTAGCCGAATTGCATGGACGGGTTCCTTTCTCGATCCGGCGGCTCGACATCCGCGGCCTGCAGGCGTCGGCGGCGTGTCATCTTGGCCTCGCACCCGGGCTGCGCGCAAGGGCCGGCCGGCGGTCGCCGGCCGTCCCCCCCGAGGGACGACGTCGCCCCGACAGCGGCCTCGCCCACCTAAGATCCGCCGTCGCGGGGCCCTTCGCCTCCGCGTCCGCCACCCCCCTCCTCGGACACCGGCTTCACCTCCGTGTCGCACCGCAAGCCTCCGATGACCCGGACGCGACAGGCGCTGTACCTGGCCGTGGGCCTGGCGGGGGCCTGCGTCGCCGGCGTGCTGGCGCTGGAACTGCTGCTGGGCAACTGGTGGCACGCGGATCCCTGGCTGGCGGTCGCGCGCCTGAACGTCGTGCGCGACCGGCGGGTCGACTTCAGCGTCGAGCACCTCTACGCGTCCGCCCAGCCGACGATCCGCTACTCGCGGGACGCCAACGGGCTGCGCGGGTCCTGCGCACAGCCGCGGGAGATCGAGATCCTGACCATCGGCGGCTCCACCACCGACCAGCGTTACGTCGGCGACGGGCACACCTGGCAGGACGGGCTGCAGCAGCGGCTGACGGCCGCCCTCGGGCGACGGGTCTGCGTCACGAACGCCGGCGTCGACGGCCACAGCAGCTTCGGCCACCTGGCGGCACTCGACCACTGGTTGCCGCTCGTCGCCGGCCTGCGCCCGCGCCTCGTCGTCCTGTACATCGGCATCAACGACGCCGGTTTTCGCCTCCAGCCCAACGAGGGCTACGACACCAGCCCCGACCAGCCGGCCGATGACCTGAAGAGCCTGCTGCGCGAGCGCTCGGCACTGGTCCACCTGGCCATCGCCGCCCGCAGCGTCTGGCGGGGCCTCGGAGCGGGTCCGGCTTACGCCGAGCACGCCAAGCGCCGGCTCGCGGCCGCGGACTACGTCGTCGAGGCACCCTCACCCGGTGTCGAGGCGCTCGTCGGGCGCAACACGGCCCTCTTCGAGCAGAGGCTATCGGCGATCCTGCTGCGCATCCGCGAGCGCGGCGCGACGCCTGTCTGCGTGTCGCAGCCGCACCGCTTCGTGCAGGATGTCGGCGGGCGGCGGCGGGGCATCGCGGACGTGTTCCGCTTCGAGAACCGTTCCTTCAGCGGCTTGGACTATGCGCTCTCGCTCGACGCGTTGAACGCCGCGATGCAGCGCCTGTGCACGGCGGACCGCGGCCACTTCGTCGATCTCGCCGCCCGGCCATTCGCGCCCGACGACTTCTACGACCCCGTCCACCACACACCGGCCGGCGCCTCGCGGATCGCCGGGCACCTCGCCGAGGCCTTCGAGCGCCAGGGCATCGCGGCGCTGCTGCGCTGAGCGGCCATCGCCGGCGCGCTCCCCGGCCGGCCGTTTGACGCAGGTCCAGACGGGTGCACGCAACAGGCGCAACGCCCCCGGCCGCCCCCTTAAACTGCCCGCGCTCCGGTGCGGCCTGAACGCGCGGGGTATCCAGGAGGCCGGGAATGAGCGAACGCTGGGACGAAGGGCTGCGCCGAGACCACGAGATCACCGAACGCGTCTTCGCCGCGATGGACAAGGCGTTTGCGTCACCCGCGGGGCCGACACCCGCGCAGGTGGGCCGGCTGCTCGCGTTCGTGCGCGACTACGTCGACGCCTGCCACAACCAGAAGGAGGAGCAGCAGGTCTTCCCGCGGCTCGAGGCCGCCGGGCTGCCGCGCCACGGCGGGCCGCTGGGCGTGATGCTGGACGAGCACGCCCGGGCTCGCGAGATCCTCGGGCGGCTGCTGCCGCTGGCCGAAGGCTACGCCGCCGGGCAGACCACGCATCGCCGCGAATTGCACGACACCTTCGCCGAGTACGCCGAGCTGTGCCGCCAGCACTTCTGGAAGGAGAACGACATCCTCTACCCGATGGCCCTGCGCCTGCTGGACGACGCCGACGCCGCCGACATCGCGACCGGCATCGCGGCGGTGGAGGACGCGTGCGGCCCCGGCACGCGCGAGCACCACTACCGGCTGGCCGAGCAGATCATCCACGAGGGCGAGTTGCGCGACCTGTCCCACGACCTCGACCGCGACGTGCTCGCGGCCATCCTCAACACGCTGCCGGTGGAGCTCTCGTTCGTCGACCACGAGGACCGCGTGCGCTACTTCAGCCACGAGCACGGCCACAAGATCTTCGGCCGCACGCGCGGCGCGATCGGCATGCTGGTGGACAACTGCCATCCGCCGAAGAGCCTGCACCGCGTGCGCCGCATCATCGACGACTTCAAGGCCGGCGCCCGCGATGCCGCGGAGTTCTGGATCGACATGGGGCCGCGCAAGGTCTTCATCCGCTACGTGCCCGTGCGCAGCCCCGAGGGCCGCTACCTGGGCACGCTCGAGACCGTGCAGGATGTCACCGCGATCCGCGCGCTGGAGGGACAGCGGCGGTTGCTCGACGAGCCCTGAGGCGCCGCTGCCACGTGCGGGTGGCCAAGCCGCGGCCGCGCGGCGGCTACGTGCTGATCGCGCTGGTGAAGGTGAGCCGGTTGCCGAACGGGTCGGTCACCGTCATGTCGCGCGTGCCCCAGGGCATCGCGTGCACCGAGGGCCGCGACTGAGGATAGGCCTTCGCACTCAGCTCGGCGCACAGCGCGTCGACGTCGGCTGCCTCGATGCGCATCGACGAGCCCGGCGTCGCGTCGCCATGGTGCCCCGACAGGTGCAGCGTGCAGTCGCCGCGCTGCACGCCCATGTACAGCGGCAGCCCCGGCTCGAAACGGTGCTCGAAGACGAGCTCGAAGCCGAGGAAGCCGAGATAGAACTCGCGCGCCCGGTCCTCGTCGAAGATGCGCAGGATGGGCGTGGTGCGGGACAGCGACATCGAAGGCTCCGGCTGGGCCGCGGGCCGACGCGCGCACGGCATTCGTGACATTCTGCACGGGCGAGCGCCGCGCGGACCGCGGCCCACCGCCGGCACCCGCGCATCCGGGGGCTGGCGCATCCGCCGGCCGACCTCTAACGTCCGGGTCGAACGGCATGCGCGGCGGGTCCCGTTCTCCAGGGGCAGGCCCGCAGCGGATCGGCAACGGAGAAGCGGCATGACGGTGACGAGCTCTTGGATGCAGGCGGGTGTGCTAGCCATGGCACTCGCGACGGCCGCCGCCGCGGCCACAGCCGCGGGCCCGTCCGCCACCGCGTACCCCGGCGCGCGCGAGCTCGCCGCGCGCCACGACGACACCACGCTCGCCGCGCACGACGCGGCCGCCCGGCGGCATGCCGACGTGCATGCCGGGCAAGCCCTCACGGACCCGGGCGAACCCGGCGCCCGGCCGGCCACCGCGGAACCCTCCACGCTGGCCCTGGCTCTGGCCGGCATCGCGCTCGTCGGCTGGGCCGTGCTGCGCGGCCGCCGCGACACGGCCTGAGGCCGGCGCGCACGGCGCCGCGCGCCTCACCAGGGCCTCGTCCAGCGCGCCGAGACCAGCCACGCCCGCGGTGGCGCGGGTTCGAAGAAGCGCTGGTTCGCCTCGTTGACGATCACGCTGCCCACCACGCGCCGGTCGGCCAGGTTGTCCACGCGGAGCAGCCACTCGAGCCGGCCGCCGCCCAGCGGCACCTGCCACTGCGCTCGCAGCGCCAGCAGCCCGTGCCCCGGCGCGCTCACGGTGTTCGCATCATTGGCCGGCACCGACGACTGCGCACGCCCCTCCAGCGCGAGCTCGAGGCGCGGCGCTGCCCGCCACGCGATCTCGGCGTAGGCCGAGCCGCGCTGCGTGCCGGCGATGCGGGCGCCTGGCGCGAGCGCGGCGCTGGCCACGACACGCGCATCCAGCACCGTCAGCGCGAGCTGCGAGCGCAGCGACGGGCCGAGCGGCCAGCGCAGCCCGAGTTCGGCGCCGCGCCGCTGCGTGCGGCCGATGTTGCGGAAGGTCGTGCGCCCGCCGCTGGCGCCGAGCACGCCGATCTCGTCGTCGCTGCGGGCATCGAACACGGCGATGTCCGCCGCACGACCCGCCCCCGGGCGCCACTTGGCACCCAGCTCCCACTGCCGGCTCGTCTGCGGGCGCAGCGCGTCGTTGAAGCCCGTGAGGCCGTCGGGACGGTAGGCCAGCTCGTTGAGAGTCGGCGACTCGAAGCCGTGGCCGGCGCTGAGGTACAGGTTCAGCCGCGGTGTCGCACGCCACAGAAGCGAGGCGACCGGATTCGTGTAGCGGTAGGCGAGCGCGCCCGAGTCGTCGGGGTTCAACGGCGGGGCGCCGGGCACCGCGCCGGGCACGATGTAGCGGTCGTCGGAGCGGAATTCGACATGGCCACGACGCACGCCGAGCGTGGCCGACCAGCCGGGCGCGAGCTCCGCCTCCGCCTGCGCGTACAGGTCGCGGCTCGTGACGCGGTTGGTCTCGTCGCGGCGCAGCGCGCCGGTGACGCCGAGAAGGCGCTGCGCGCCGCTGCCGCTGAAGTTCAGGTAGCCGCGCCGGTCTTCGGCGCTGCGGTCCGTGCTGGCACCGGCCGTCAGGCGCAGCGCGCGCTCGCCGGCCAGCGTCCAGCGCCACAGCAGCCTCGCGTCCAGGCCCTGGCTGCGGCGCTCGAAATCGATCACGCCGCCCGGGTGGGTCGGCGGCAGCTGCACGGCGTCCGGGATCGACTGCCACTGTGTGACCGCGCGCGTGCCGCCGTAGGCCGCGATGCGGCTCTCGAGCAGTGCGCCGTCGCCGCCGAGGCGGTGGATCCAGGCGATGCCCGCCTGGTCCTGGCGCGTGGTCTTGCGCGTGCCGTAACGCCCCGGCTGGCCAGGCTGCGCCTGCGGCAGCGCAACCGTCGCGGTCTGGTCGGGATCGGACGCGAACTGCGCGGGGGTCAGTCCCAGCGGGTCGAGCGCCGGCTGGTCCAGGTGACTGGCGACCACGGTCACGCGATCGCGCACGCCGTCCCAGCCCAGGCGCAGGTGGGCGAGCGTGCGCCGTGCCTCGCTGTGCGGCCGGAAACCGTCGGTCGCGAAGCGGCTCGCGCCGGCCGAGAGGCTGAAGCCGCCGGCCAGCGGCGCGGCGATCGCTGCACGCAGCTGGCGCAGGCCGTCGCGGCCGGCATCGGCCGCGAGGAGCGCCTCGCGCGCAGTCGGCCAGGCGCCGATCACCGAGATGACACCTCCCGAGCTGTTGCCGTACAGCGCGCTGAACGGCCCGCGCAACACCTCGACGCGCTGCGCGCCGGCGAGATCGACGTGCGACACCTGCCCCTGCCCGTCGGGGCCGCTGGCCGGGATGCCGTCGGCGATCAGCCGCAGCCCGCGCACGCCGAAGGTCGCGCGTGCGCCGAAGCCGCGGGAGTGCAGCTGCAGGTCCTGCGCGTAGTTGCTGCGGTTGTTCGCGACGATGCCGGGGATGCGCGACAAGGCCTCGGAGAGGTTGATCAGCGGCCCGGCGGCTCGCAGCTCGGCGGCATCCACGCTGCCCACCGCGTAGGGCGTGTCGGCGATGCGCCGCTCGGCCCCGCTGGTGGTGACGATCACGCGCTCGACGGCGTCCGCAGGCGCCGGGGCACCATCGTCGGACTGGGCACGGGCATCGCGCGCTGGCGAGGTTGCGGCGATCGCCAGGACGGCGGCGGCACAGGCGCAAACGGAAGGGCGGCGGGACGGGGGCACGGGTCAGGTCAGGACTCGGTGGAGCCGGTCGCAGATGCCGGGCCTGGCAGCCGGCGGGCTCAGCCGGGCCGCCTGGCACGAGTGGGGCCCCCGGCAGGGACCGGTGCGTGCCGGACGCGAGCGAGGACGCGATGATGGCAGCTCGCGGGGCCGCGCGGCGGCCTGCCTAGAATGCCCTCTCGTCACCTGGGATCAGCGGGCCCGCCCGAGCACATCCCGCCCGGAGCAACTCATGGAAGCCCTGCTGGTCTCGACCGGCATCGTCGCGCTCGCCGAGATCGGCGACAAGACGCAGCTGCTGACGCTGCTGCTCGCGGCGCGCCACCGCAAGCCCTGGCCGATCGTCGCCGGCATCCTCGTCGCGACGCTGGTCAACCACGCGATCGCCGGCGCCGTCGGCGCCTGGCTCACCACGGTGATCGGCCCCGAGGCGATGCGCTGGATCCTCGGCCTGTCGTTCCTGGCGATGGCCGCGTGGATGCTGATCCCGGACAAGCTCGACGACGACGCGGGCGCGTCGCGGTCGATCGGCGGCGTGTTCCTGACGACGGCGGTGCTCTTCTTCTTTGTCGAGATCGGCGACAAGACGCAGGTTGCGACGGTCGCGCTCGCAGCGCGCTTCGACGCGCTGGTTGCCGTGGTCATCGGCACGACGCTGGGCATGCTGCTCGCCAACGCGCCGGTGGCCTTCTTCGGCGAGGCACTGGCCAGGCGCCTGCCCGTGCGCATCGTGCACCGGATCACGGCCCTGATCTTCGCAGCGCTGGGCATCGGCGTGCTCGTGCTGCGATAGTGCCTCGTTGGGGGTCACGTTGGGGGTCAGGTCTTGCCTCTTGCCCCCGCGGCGACGCGCGGGCATGTGCGGGGGGCTTCTGTCCGGTGAACACGTCCACGCGGGCGGCCAGGGTTCCTGCAGGCGCCTGGAGAGGCAAGAGGCAAGAGGCAAGACCTGACCCCGGATACGC
>DDSQ01000169.1 GCA_002343845.1 Planctomycetes bacterium UBA2386
TGTTCAAGGCCGCGGCGGCCGTCGTCGGCCACGTCCGGGGCGGGCTGGGCATGGCCTCGATCCTCGCCGCCGGCGCCTTCGGCGCGGTCTGCGGCTCGTCGGTCGCGACCTCGGCGACGATCACCCAGGTGGCCTACCCCGAGATGCGCGCGCACCACTACTCGGGGCGGCTGTCGACGGCCGCGCTGGCCACCGGCGGCACGTTGGGCATCCTGATCCCGCCGTCGGTGCCGCTGGTCGTCTTCGCGATCCTGACCGAGCAGAACATCGCCAAGCTCTTCGCCGCGGCGCTGGTGCCGGGCATCCTCGCGATGCTCGGCTACCTGGTCGTGATCGGCCTCTACTGCCGCGTCCGCCCCGACCTGGCGCCGGCCGGCCGCAGCCTGCCCTGGGGCGAGCGGCTGCGCGCGCTGTCGGGCGTGTGGCCGATCGCGACGATCTTCGTGATCGTCTTCGGCGGCATCTACGGCGGCATCTTCTCGCCGACCGAGGGCGCCGCGGTCGGCGCCGTCGCGACGCTGATCGCCGGCCTGGCCAGCCGCGAGCTGAACCTGGAGGGCATCCGCCGCAGCCTCGTCGGCACCGCCGAGACCAGCGCGATGGTCTTCATGATCTTCCTCGGCGCCGACATGATGAACGCGTCGCTCGCGCTGACGCAGATGCCCGCGGCGCTGGCCGACTGGGTCGGCCACCTGCAGGTGCCGCCGCTGGTCATCGTCGCCGCGGTGCTCGTCTTCTACGTGATCCTCGGCTGCGTGATGGACGAGCTGTCGATGCTGCTGCTGACCATTCCCGTGATCTTCCCTGCCATCATGGGCCTGGACCTGTGGGGCCTGCAGGGCCAGGAGAAGGCGATCTGGTTCGGCATCCTGGTGCTGATGACGGTGGGCATCGGCCTGATCGCGCCGCCGGTCGGGCTGAACGTCTACGTCGTCAACAGCCTGGCGCGCGACGTGCCGATGGGCGAGACCTACAAGGGCGTCTTCCCGTTCCTGGCCTGGGACGCGCTGCGCGTCGTGCTGCTGCTGTTCATCCCCGTGATCAGCCTCGGGCTGGTGCGGCTGCTCTTCTAGCGAAGGCCGGCTCGCCGTCGCGGCGCGGCCGGTCAGCGCGGCAGCGGCTCGTGCAGCGTCGCGCAGTGCAGGCCGCCGCCGAGCCAGTTCAGCGCCAGCGCATCGACGAAGACCACGGCCCGGCCCGGGAAGGCCTGCTCGAACAGCTGCTGCACCCGCCGCTGGAGTTCCGGCGGCGTGCCGTGCGCGAGGTAGTCCGGCACCACCACCACGCCGTTGGCGAGCACGAAGTTCAGGTAGCTCACCGTGGCCACCTGGATCACCGTGTCGCCCTCGCGCCGGCGCTCGGCCCGCGGGAAGAAGTCGGCCGTCCACTCGTCGAAGCGGGCGCGATCGGCGTCGGCACTCAGCACGGTCCGGCGCTCGACGAGGCGCGGGGTCGGCACCCGCAGCACGCGCAGCGGGCGGCCGTCGAGGGTGCGCGTGCGCCGCAGGATCTCGGCATTGCGCTGCATGCGCTGCCGGTTCAGCCGCGCCACCGGGTGGCGGCGGACATCGTCGTCGTCCGGCCAGGCGAGCATCACCGTGTCGGGCGAGGTGAAGCGGACGAACTCGTCGGTGTGGCCGCCGGTGCCCCAGGCGACGTAGTCGCCCGTGATCGTCCCGCGCAGGTGCGGGTCGTGCGCCAGCCCCTCGGGCAGCCAGACCACCCGGCGCACGCCGGGCAGCGCGAGCTGCAGCCGCTCGAGCCGGCTGCGCGACAGGCCCGGGTTGCGGGTGCGCAACTGCGCCTCGCAGGCGATCAGCAGGCCCTGCCCGTTGCTCTCGACGCTGCCCCCCTCGCTGGCCAGCTCCGAGGGCAGCACGCGGGCGTCGGCCAGCCGGGCGACGGCGCGATCGAGCCCGTCGCGCGACGTGTCGGGGTTGGCTGCGCACGCGGTCGCGTTGCGGGCGTCGCCGGCGTGCCGGCGGCGGCACCAGGCCGGCACCCCGTACTGGCTCCAGCGCAGGTCGACGACACCCAGCTGCCGGCCGGGCCCGGTGGCGAAGACCGTGCCGTCGCGCGGGTAGTACATCGCGGTCGGCTCCACCAGGACGCGCACGCCGTCGTGTCCGAGGCCCTGGGCGGCGACCAGTTCCTGCGCAGCGGCGGCGGCGGCTTCGTCGGGGACCAGGAAGACGAGCGGCGTGAACGGTGCCAGGGCACGCACGAGTGCGGCGGTCGTGTCGGCCAGCGTCGTGTCGTAACCGAGCCAGATGGCCCGCTGCGCCTCGAACTCGCCGGGAATGCGCCAGCCGGCCCCGGCGGAGGCCGCTGTCGACGGTCGCGGGGCCGCGCCGATGGCCGGCGTGCCCGCCGCGAGCCCGGCTGCGGCGGCGGCCGCCAGGAGCCGGCGGCGCGTCGGGTCGGCGGGCGCGCCGGGTTCGTGGCGGGGCGAAGGGCTCGGGTTCATCGGTCGGCGAGGCGCGCAGTATGCGGGCAACCGCGCCCGGTCCGCCGGGCGGGTTGTGCCGCGGTGTGTCCGCGCCCGCTGCGCAGCCGGACTGCGCCAGAATCGACGTCCCCCCTGCCGCCGAGCTGTCCCGATGAGCCTCGACCTGATCCCCGCGAAGAAGAGCCTGCCCGCGGCCGCCGTGCCCATCCACACCGTCGACCGTGCCGCCTGGACGGCCAGCCAGGCCGGCCTGGACGAGACGCGCCGCCGCTGGCTGGCCACGGTCGGCTTCGAGGGCGCGCCCGACAGCCACGCCCTGGTCGCCGCCGACGACGGCCGGCTGCTCGAGGTGTGGGCGGGTGTGCGCACCGCCGAGGACCCGTATGCGCTGGCGGCGCTGCCGCGACAGCTGCCGCCGGGCGTGTACCGGCTCGGCGACGGCGGGCTGGCGCTGTCCGAGGAGGCGGCCGCGCTGTCGTGGGAACTCGGCAGCTATGTATTCGACCTGTACAAGGCCGCGAAGCGCGAGCCGGCGTCGCTGGTGCTGCCCGCCAGCGACGCGGCGTCGCGCGGCGCGCTGGTGGCCGCCGCCATCGCCGCGGTGCGCGACCTGGTCAACACGCCGGCCGAGCACATGGGGC
>DDSQ01000135.1:0-203 GCA_002343845.1 Planctomycetes bacterium UBA2386
CGCAGATGTAGGCGCCAGCACCGATGCGCACCTCGGCGTCGAACGCGAAGCCCGAGCCGCGCACGTTCGTGCCGTACCAGCCAGCCGCGCGCAGCGTGGCCAGCGCTTCGTTGAGCACCTTCGCGGCGTGCGGGTACTCCGACCGCAGGTAGATGTAGCCGTAGCTCGCCCCGGTCGCGTAGCCGGCGATCGCCATGCCCTCG
>DDSQ01000135.1:298-19534 GCA_002343845.1 Planctomycetes bacterium UBA2386
CCGGTCGGGAAGCCCGCGCCGCCGCGACCACGCAGGCCGGACGCGACGACCTCTTCGACGACGGCGGCGGGCGCCATGCCGAGCGCGCGCTGCAGTCCGCGCAGGCCGCCGTGCGCTTCGTAGTCGGCGAGCGAGAGCGGATCGGTGATGCCGGCGCGCGCGAAGCACAGGCGTTCCTGCTTCGCGAGGAACGGGATCGCCTCGACCTTGCCCTGGCTCAGGCGGTGGGCGTTGCCCTGCAGGAAGCCCATCGCGAACAGGTCCGCGACGTCCCCGGGCTCGACCGGGCCGTAGCCGATGCGGCCCTGCTTCGTCTCGACCTCGACGAACGGTTCGAGCCAGAACAGGCCGCGGCTGCTGGTGCGCACCACCTGCACCGCGGCTCCCGTGCGCTTGCCTTCGGCGGCGATCGCCTTCGCCACGGCGTCGGCGCCGAGGCTCAGCGCGGTCGCGTCGCGCGGCACGCAGACTCGGATCGTCATCGTGCGCTCCTCGCCTGCTCCAGCAGGGCGTCGGCCTTGGCCGGCGTCACGCGGCCGTGCAGTTCGCCGTCGAGCATCGCCGCCGGCGACACCGCGCAGTTGCCGAGGCAATAGACCGGTTCGATGGTCACGGCGCCGTCCGGCGAGGTCTGCCCGAGTTTGCAGCCGAGTGCCCGCTCGACGTGGGCGGTGAGTTCGCGGCTACCACACGCCTGGCAGCTCTCGGCCTGGCAGAGTTTCAGCACGGCTCGCCCGGGCGGGGTGGTGCGGAAGTCGTGGTAGAACGAGATGACGCCGTGGATCTCGGCGCGCGAACGGTTGAGGGCCTTGGCGATCGGGCGCACGACGCCGGGCGGCACGTGGCCGAACGCCGCCTGCACGTCGTGCAGGATCGGCAGCAGGCTGCCGGGCACGCTGGCCCAGCGATCGAGGATGGGCTGCAGCTTGCTGCTGTCGGCGGCGGACAGGGCGGGGCCGCTGCGAGGACCTCGGGTGCGCGGGACGACGGAGTCTTTCTTCACGGGCGTGCTGGGATGGCGGCGGAAAGGCCGCGAGCCGCGCAGATTAGGTTTCGGCGCGTGCTGCTGGCAACCACCCTACCGACGTTCTGCGGGCGGGGCCGGGAATGCCACGCGGGAGACCGTTCGCCGCGGCGAGGCGAGATCGACCAACCACAGCCCGTGCTGTTCGTCGGCAACGCCGGCGAGCATCGCGGTCGAGGCTGCCGCGGTCCGCCCGTCGGGCGACAACACGAACGGAAAGGCCGCTGCCGCCGGCACGCGCGAGTCCTTCGGTGGCGTGCCGCGCACGACCACGGTCTCGCGCGTGGCACCGCCGGTGCGCGTCGTCTCGAACAGGCTCCACGCCACCTCGCCGTCCTTGCCGCGTCGCGCCAGGCCGGCGACGAGCCCGCTGCCGTCGGGCAGCCACTGCAGGGAGCCGCAGTCGACCTCGCGGCGGTTGCCGAGCGGGATCGTGCGTTCGAGCCGGCCTTCGGCGAACACGAGGAGGGCCGTGGCTCCGTCGCGCGTGCGTTCTCGCGCCGGGAACACGATCGCCTTGGTGTCAGGGGACACCGCGGGCATCGGCAACGGCTGCCACGCGCAATCGGCGGGCGGCGTCAGCAGCACCTTGCGGGCGAGGGTCTCGGGATCGAGTTCGCCGAACTGCCAGCGCTGCTCGTCCTTGGAGTCGGCGACGAACCAGCCGACGCCGGCGCCGAACGGCACCAGCACGAGCTCCTCGCCACGCGCGCCGCGTTCGTGCTGGGTCTCGCCACTGCGCAGATCGACGCGCCGCACGCCCTTGTCGCCGAAGAACAGGCGGCTGCCGATGGCGACCGGCGCCATGTAGAACGCGGCCTCGGCACCGTCGTCGAGCGGCAGTTCGAGCGTGCGCACGGTGGCGGCGGTGGTGGGGTCGAGAGTGGTTGCGGTGACCATGCCCTGGTCGCCCTTGCTGGCCCAGAGCACGACGGCGTGGGCGCCGGTGCTGTCCCAGAGTGGCGTGGCCATCGCTTCGCTTGGGGCGGTGAACAGCACGCGGGTCGTGTCGTCGCGGCGGTCGTGCAGCGCGATCGCGAGTCGTTCTTCGCCGGCGCGGGCGAGGAACAGGATGCGGTGGCCGTCCTGGTGCCACGCGGGTCGGCACGCGAAGGCGGCGCCGAGGGCGAGCAGCGTGGCCGTGGCCACGAGGCGGGTGAGGCAGCGGCGGCGTGGCGTGAGCACGCGGGAACGATAACGACGTCTTGGCGCGAACTTCTTCTCGGCGCGGTTGCGCGCTACCTCGGGTTCGGCGGAGACCACGTGTTGTGTCGTTCGCCGGAGCGGGGAAGTCCCGACTGCCGGTGTGCGGCGAGGATCTCTTGGAAAGAGGAGCGAATGGATGAGCGACCAACGTCGTCGGGCTACCGGGCTACCGGGCGGGATGCTCGCTGCTCCGGTGCCCCCCTGTAGTTCCTGCACCGCCTTCGCAGCGTAGGCGTCGATGGGGCCGGGGTGCATGGGTGCTCCACCGGCGCGCGGTTGTAGCCGCGACGGCAGTTGCTGCGAAGCGGCCCAGAGGACCTCGGCGGTGCAGTTGCCCGGCCTCGGTCGAGCGTGCGTTGTCGCTGCTAGGATCGGTGCGCGGGCTCTGCGTTGCGTGAATGCGCGAACCGCTGCGACTCGCGCGAGCGCTCAGGAATCAGCGGACCGCGAAAAAGAACCTTGAACGTTGTTGGCGAGCGCGACCGCAACGACCGCGCCGAGAATCGAAGCGCGCGTCACGCAAGAACTTGGCTCCCGCGCCTTGCGAACGACGCGACGCGTTCTGGATCGCGCAATCGCGCGTCATGCGCTCGCGGCGAACACCTCGCTCTTGCGCGTTCCTCGAAAGTCGAGTAGACGGCGACGACGAGGTCGCTGCGTCCGTGGGTGAGTCCGCGGCGCGACGCGGCCGCTTGGTGTGCACAGACAAGATCCTGAACACGTGGGAGTACCAGATCACGCACTCTGCAACAGTCACAGGGCGAGACAAAAACGGAAGACTCGTGCTGCAAAGCAAGATGGGTGTAGGAGCCGAGGGGAGGCACTATGTCGAGGACGTTCCGCCAAGCTACAAGCAAGGGCCTCCTGAGGCATCGGGTGAGCCGCCAAGGGTGGATTACCATGCTCCCAATCCCGGACCTATCATCGCCATGGGAGGACAGGCGTGACGAGGGTATCCACGGCGGTCGTGCTTGCCTATGTTGCATGGGCGGTTCCATCGGTCGCACAGAACAATGACGCACATGAACAACGGTCGTTTGAGCTCCGTTACACTGTCGATCTGTTAGAGTGCCCACCACGACCTCTCAGCGATTCTGAGCTGGTGGGGGGGGCTCTGATCCGACCGTTCCGGTTTGCCGGGGCTTTCTCGGGCTCCGGACAGGTGATAGTGCTTGCGGTAAACGAAGTCGTGATTCAGTTGGATGTCGCGACCGGCAAGATCGCACCCGTTAGCATTGAATCTGGTGCTACTAGGTATGTGCATGCCGCAGTGTCTTCTGCAGAGCACTCGGTCGCGGTTCTGAGTGCATCAGGCCTGTTTCGCATCGATATCGGTGGATCGGCAAAGGAGATTGGCTTGACTCTGCCTGGATCGAGTGCGAAGTGGGCGGCTGCGGGACAGGGTGGGTTGGTCGCTGCGTGGACGCACGATAGTAGAAACCTCTGGGTCGCGGATACAGCGGACGAACATGGGGCCTGGACTCCTTTGTTGGGCCAGGGCAACGTGCTGTGGGCAGATACTGACGGGCATACAATTTGGTGTGCCCGTGACGCCGGGCATGGACAAATGAGCGTTTGCGTAAAGCGACCAGGCAAGGAGGTGGAAGTGGTGGCTAGCACGGAGCGTATGGCCAGGATATGCGCTAAGCGACTGGCCGACTCCGACATGATTGTGGCGGCAGGAGTCGGACTGCGTGTGATAGAAGCTACAAGAGAACTTGACGGGGTGAAGGTCGAGAGAAGTACTCAGGATCGTGTCTTGGCCGGCCTAGGAATCGTCGATCAGAATCGCGCGGTAGCTGTGACGCATGACAGGATGTTGCTATACGAGCGGGGGCCTACATGGAGTGTGCGAGAAGAGTGGGTAGCACCGCACAGCATTCAGGGATTCCTCTGGAACGGGATCCAGAGCCATGCGGTAATCGTGTTCGCAGATGCCGGCAAAGTCAGGCTCAGCTTACTACACGTCCGGTGCAAGTAGCCGGCCCCGAGCCGAGATACCGTCCCCACTTCGCGGAACGACCGATGCGCCACACCCTGCTCCCAGCCCTCCTCGCCTCCAGCTGGACCCTGACCGCGACCGCCCAGACGTCGCTGGTCGTGCCCGACAACTTCCCGGACATCGGCAGTGCGATCGCGGCCGCGAGCCCAGGTGCCGTGATCCACGTGAAGAGCCGGCCGCTGCCGTACCCGCCGTTCGTGATCGACAAGCCGATCACCATCGTCGGCTCGGGCGTCGACCAAGGCGCCCCGATGGTCAGCGTCACGGTGGGCATCGGCATCGACGTGCAGCTCGCCCCTGGCGAACGTGCGTCGATCACCCGCATCGACTGCATGTCGGCGTCCGGCGCGACGCTCACGCGCGCGCTCGTCGTCAACGGCGGCCACCTGACGCTCGAGGACTGCCGCTTCTTCGGCGGCCACGATCCGGTCGGCGGTGCCGGTCTCGCCGTCGTCGAGGCAATCGGCGCCGACCTCGTGGCGGTGTTCTCCCGGTTCGAAGGCGGCACCCGCGCGACCGCGCTGCGGGCGACCACGAGCCGCGTGTCGGTGGTGTCGACGCGGTGCTTCGGCGCCAACCCGGACAGCCCCGGCATCGACGCGATCGACAGCACCGTGCACGGCAACGACGCGTGGTTGCTCGGCGGCGAGAGCTTCGTCGGGACTCCGGGCGGCCCGGCCCTGCGCGTCGCTGGCGCCAGCAGCGTCTGGTTCTGCGACTCGCAGATGCGCGGCGGCATGGGAACGCCCGCAGGCAGCGCGATCGTCAACACGTCGGCCACGGCCGTCGAGATCGACAACAACGCGCTGACCTCGGGATTGTCGCTCGGCGGCGCCACCCCGCCGCCGGTCATCGTCGGCCCGAGCCTCGCCAATCCGAACCTCGTGGCGCTGCGATGGAGCGAGCAGCTCTACCGCCGCGGCACGATGCGGATGGGCCAGCCCTGGTGGATCTACCTGCGTGGAACGCCGTCGTCGTCGATGGTCCTCGGCTTCAGCTTCGGGCCGACGGGCAGCGCGCCCGTGCTGACCCGGCAGCCGGCCTTGTTGCACAACGACCTGCTGTTGCTGCTCCCGCTCGCATCCGACGCCGCGGGCAACGCGAGCTTCGCCGGCGGCACGTTGCCGAACTCGGCATCGCTGTTCGGTGCGGGGCTGTGGGCGCAGGCCGCGACGCTCGGCTCGTTCCCGGTCGAAGCCTCGCCGCCGAGCGGCGTGGTCGTACGCCCGTACTGAGCGTTCCGTCGCCCGGGGAGGCTCCTGGCATCGTTGCGGGGGCGGTCCTATCCTCGCACCTCGACGCGCCCCGCCACGGGGTGGAAGTCGCGCTGGCAAGCGGGCTACGGCCGATCACGGCGAGGCGCCGATGAACGGCTGCAGTCCGGCAGCGACGCGAGAACCCGATGACGAGCAAAGAACCGAAGGAGCCGGGCGAAGGCCAGGCCAACAAGCGACCACGCGGCATGGGCGGCGTGATCCTGATCCTGGCGCTGCTGATGGCCCTGTTCTTCGTCGTGTCGAACTCGCCGCGCGATGGCCAGAGTTCGGTCGACGCGCTCTACAGCCACTTGCTGAACGGCCGCGTCGACAAGTGGACGATGACCGCCGACGTGGTGACCGCCGACGTGCGGTTCGACGACGGCAGCGGCCGCCAATACGAGGTCGTGGTCCGCGACTTCCTGCGCAGCCAGGACCAGGACCAGAACGAGATCGAGTTCTACCGGACGCTGGTCGCGCAACGGCTCGACCCGTCCCTGTACCAGGGAGCGGCGGCCACCTCGGCGTTCCTCGGCGACCTGAACAGCGGCGCCATCCGCGTGCTGCGTGCGTTCCTGGTGCACGAAGTCGCGGGCAAGAGCCCGGTCTCCGGTCGTGCGTCCGCGGACGAGAAGGACCCGCGCAAGGCCGGCACCTACCTGACCGCGCTGCTGCAGCGCGGCTCGAGCGTGCACTACGTGCGGCTCGACGCGCCGATCGCCGTCGACGTGCCGACGCTGCTCGACGTCACCAACGCGCTGGCCAAGGGCGGCGTGCCGATGCGCAGCCTCACGCTGTCGCTCGGCACCGACTTCCGGATCACCGAGCCGAACACCGCGCTGCTCTACATCATCGGCACCGTCGGCCCGTGGCTCCTGGTGCTGGCGATCGTCTGGTTCTTCATCCTGCGGCAGATGCGTTCCCCGGGCGGCACCGGTGGCGTGCTGAGCTTCGGGCGCAGCCGCGCCTCGCTCTACACCAAGGAGAACCGCACCAACGTGACGTTCGACGACGTCGCCGGCATGGAAGAGGCGAAGGCCGAGGTGCGCGAGATCATCGAGTTCCTGAAGAACCCCGCGAAGTTCGCGCGGCTCGGCGGCTCGATCCCGCGCGGCGTGCTGCTGGTCGGCTCACCGGGCACCGGCAAGACGCTGCTGGCGAAGGCGATCGCCGGCGAGGCCGAAGTGCCGTTCTTCAGCATCTCGGGCAGCGACTTCGTCGAGATGTTCGTCGGCGTCGGCGCCAGCCGCGTGCGCGACCTGTTCAAGCAGGCGCGCGAGGCGAGCCCGTGCATCGTGTTCCTCGACGAGATCGACGCCGTGGGTCGCAAGCGCGGCACTGGCATGGGCGGCGGCCACGACGAACGTGAGCAGACCCTCAACGCGATCCTCGTCGAGATGGACGGCTTCGACTCCGACAAGGGCATCATCCTGGTCGGCGCGACGAACCGCCCGGACGTGCTCGACCCGGCGCTGCTGCGGCCGGGCCGCTTCGACCGCCAGGTCGTGATCGATCGCCCGGACGTCAAGGGCCGCGAAGCGATCCTCAAGGTGCACGCGCGCAAGGTGAAGCTGGCCGGCTACGTCGACCTGCACTTGATCGCCAAGGCGACGGCCGGGTTCTCCGGCGCCGAGCTGGCCGCGGTCATCAACGAGGGCGCGATCCTCGCGGCGATGAAGAACAAGGACGCCGTCGACATGTCCGACCTCGAGGAGGCCCGCGACCGTGTGCGCTGGGGGCGCGAGAAGCGCAGTCGCGCGATCGAGGAGGAGGACAAGAAGGTGACCGCCTACCACGAGGCGGGTCACGCGATCGTGTCGATCCTGACCCCGAACCAGGATCCGGTGCACAAGGTCACGATCGTCTCGCGCGGGCGCGCGCTCGGCGCGACGTTGTCGCTGCCGGAGAAGGACGACTACAACCACTGGCGCAAGAAGCTGCTCGGCCGCATCGCCGTCTGCTTCGGCGGCCGCGTCGCCGAGGAGATCGTGTTCGGCGACGTCTCGGCTGGCGCCCAGAACGACATCGAGCAGGCGACCAACCTGGCGCGCACGATGGTGTGCGAGCTCGGCATGAGCAGCAAGGTCGGCCCGATCAAGTACACCGCCGACGACGAGAGTCCGTTCCTCGGTCGTGAGTTCCGGATCGCCGGCAACGTCAGCGAGCGCACGCTCGAGCTGATCGACGACGAGGTCAAGCGCATCGTCGACGAGCAGTATCGCGCCGCCACGCAGCTGCTCGCCGACACGCGCGCCGGGCTGGACGCGGTTGCCAACGCGCTGCTGAAGCACGAGACCCTGAGCGGCGACGAGATCGCGGCAGTCCTGCGCGGCGACGACATCGAGGAGTTCCGGCAAGCACAACAGCGCGCCCAGCAGGCGCCGGGCCGTCGCCCCGAACCGACGGCGCGTCCGGCGGTCGAACCACCGCCGATCCCCGGGCAGCAGAAGCCCGACGTCGGCCTCTCCGGCGCCTGAGAGCCCTTGAAGAGCACCAGGATCCCGGTCCGCAGTTCGCCTCGTGCGGCCGCGCTCGCGGCCGCGCCGAGAGTCCACGCCCGTCCCTTGCCCACCCGCTGAGCCCGCGCATGCCCGCCGCTCTCTCGCTGCAGATGCTCACGATCGACGAGAGCCTCGGGGGCGCTCTCGAGGTCGGCAAGATCGTCATCGAAGTGGCGATCTTCGCGGTGCTGATCTACGTCGTGCTGCGGTTCCTGTGGATGACCCGCGGTTCGGTGCTGATCCGGGGTCTGGGCCTGCTGCTGCTGACCGCGCTGGTGGCGTCGTTCCTGCTGATCCAGACGCTCGAACTGCGCCGCGTCGGCTGGCTGGTCGAGCACCTGGCGCCGTCCGTGGTGCTCGGGCTCGTCGTCGTGTTCCACCCGGAGATCCGGCGCGCGATCGTGCAGCTTGGCGACGCGTCGATCTTCCGCCGCTTCTTCCGCCGCGAGGCGAAGATCGTGCCGCGTCTGCTGCGGGCGATCGCGCGGCTCAGCAAGGAGCGCATCGGCGCGTTGATCGCGATCGAGCGCGACTCGACGCTCGCCGAACTGACCGAGAACGGCATCATGATCGACGCCGAACTCAACAGTTACCTGATCGAGTCGATCTTCTATCCGAAGAGCGCCTTGCACGACGGTGGCGTGATCGTGCGCGACGATCGCATCGTCGCCGCCTCGTGCCTGTTCCCGCTCAGCCAGAACCCTGACATCGACAAGCGCCTCGGCACGCGCCACCGGGCCGCGCTCGGGCTGTCGGAGGACACCGATGCACTCGTGCTGGTCGTCAGTGAGGAGACCGGCAAGATCTCGACCGCGAGCGGCGGCACGTTGAAGTTCGACCTGACCCTCGAACAGGTCGAGCAGCAGCTCGACGAGGCGCTCGGACGCCGGCAGGCGGCATGACTCCCGACCGCCGTCGTCGCAACGGAATCGTCGCCGTCGTCGTGGCGGATCCGTGGCGCAAGCTGCTCGCGATCGGTCTCGCCGTGCTGCTGTGGTTCTTCGTCGACAGCCGCATCGAACTCGCGACGAAGCGCGAGTTGCCGCTGGTCACCGAAGGCGTCCAGTCGAGCGTGGGCGCGTCGCGGGATCGGTTGGCGGTCATCCTGCCGACCGATCGTGTCGTCGGCGTGCGCTTCCGCGACGGCGAGACGCCGATCGACTCCGTGAGCATGCACCTGCGCGGACCGCGTTACCTGATCGAGGCGCTCGAGCGCGAACGCCTCGACCTGCAGGTCACCGTCTTCCAGGACCGCGACTGGACCGCGAGCACCGTGGTCGAGTTCACGGTCGCCGACCTGCGCCGCGACCATCGCGCGCTCGAGGGCCTCGAGATCGAACTGGTGCCGCCGCGGATCAAGCTCGAGGTGGAGCGCATCGACCGCCAGGAGATGCCCTTGTCGCTCGATGTCGTCGAGGTCGACGAGGGCGCGCTGGCCGGGCGCACGCGCCGCGAGACGGCCGAGTTCGCGCCCGCGACTGCCATCGTGCTCGGTTCGGCGAAGGGCATCGACCGGCTGCGGCGAACCCCGCGGCCGTTCCGCACCTCGTTGCGGGGCAGCGGTACGGCGCGGCAGGCGACGGGGGAGCTCGAGATCATCGATGCCGGCGACCTCGGCGTTCGGTTCGCCGCCCAGCCGCTGCTGACGATGCAACTGCTGCCGCAGACGACGGTGTTCGAGGTCGACGTGCCCGTGCATGTCGACGACGAGGCTCTGCCTGCCGATCAGCGTGGCCAGTGGGAGCCCGAGTTGCGCAGCAAGGTCGTGCGCATCCGCGCCGGCGGCGACCTGCGTTCGCGGCTGGTCGCGCTGCGCGAGAACCCGGACAAGACCGTGCTCGCCGACTGGGTCGCCGAGAACCTCCGCCTGCACGTGCACGTGCAACGGCCGACCACTGGTACCATCCTCGGGCCGGAACTGTCGCTGCGGCCGCGGCTGCTGCTGCTCGGGGCGCTGCACACGACCGTCGAGCGCAACGAGTGCTTGCTTGACGAGACCGTGCTGGTGAAGTTGCGCCGCAGGACATGACGAGCATCGACCCGCCGCAGTTCGGCACCGACGGTTTGCGAGGACGGGCCGGCGATCCGCCGATGGATCCCGAGACGCTGCGTCGCGTCGGCGCCGCGCTCGGCGTGCTGCTGCAACGGGGTGGCGAGGCGCAGAAGCGCGTGCTGGTCGGCAACGACGGGCGCGAATCGGCGCCGTGGATCCTCGAGGCGCTCGCGCAGGGGTTGTGCGCCGCCGAGGTGGCGGTCGGCGACGTCGGGCTCTGCACGACGCCGGCACTGGCGTTTCTCTGCCGTTCGCAGCCCGTCGACGCCGCGATCATGATCAGTGCGTCGCACAACCCCGCGCACGACAACGGGGTGAAGATCTTCGCCGCGGACGGCAGCAAGTTGCGCGACGAGGACGAAGCCGAGCTGTCGGCGCTCGCAGTGGCGCTGCGCCCCGCCGAACTGCGCACGCCGCGCACGCGCGACCGCAGTGAACTGCTCGGCCGCTACGAGGATCGGTTCGCCGAGGCGTTCCCGTTGCTCGACCTCTCGGGGCGCACGGTCTGCATCGATGCCGCCAACGGCGGCGGCTCGCAGCTGGCACCACGGGTCCTGCGCGCGTTCGGCGCCACGGTGGTCGAGGTGGCCTGCGAGCCCGACGGCTTCAACATCAACGACGGCTGCGGCGCCTTGCACCCGGAAGCGCTGGTGGCCGCGGTGCGCGAGCACGGCGCGTGCCTCGGCATCGCGCTGGATGGCGACGGGGACCGCGGCATGTTCGTCGACGAACGCGGCGGCGTGCGCGACGGCGACGAGGTGCTCGCCCTGTTCGGTCGTCGACTGCACGCGGCCGGGGCCCTGCCCGGCGCCCGCATCGCCGCCACGGTGATGAGCAATCTCGGCCTGCACAAGGCGCTGCGCGAAGCCGGCGTCGGCGTCCAGGTCACGCCGGTCGGCGATCGCAACGTGTTCCTGGCGATGAAGGAGCACGGCTTGGCGTTGGGCGGCGAGCAGTCGGGGCACGTGTTGTTCGCCGCCCACGACCTGATCGGCGACGGGCTCTACACCGGCGTGCGCCTGCTCGCGACCGTTGGCGCCGAGCCGATGTCGACGGCGTTCGCGGGGTTCACGCGGTTCCCGCAGCGCCTCGTCAACGTGCCGGTGCGCAGCAAGCCGCCGCTCGACGGCGTGCCGGCGATCGCTGCGAAGGCCGCCGAGATCGAACGCGAACTCGGCCAGGACGGGCGGCTGCTGCTGCGCTACTCGGGTACCGAGCCGAAGTGCCGCGTCATGGTCGAGGCAGCGAGCGTCGACGCCTGCGAACGGCTGTGCGCGGCGCTGGCGGCGGTCGTCGCGCGCGAACTCGGCGCATGACGACGAACGCGGCGTTGGCGGTCACGGGCAGCAATCTCGCCGGCGACGTGCCGTTCGCCGTGGCGTTGGCGCTGCCCGGCGGTGCGGTCGTCGGCGCCCGCCCGAACCCCGGCGAGCGCGGCGATCTGGCGCGGTTGTGCGCCGAGCTGTGCGCCGCGCACGGCGTGGCCCCGGCCGATCTCGGCGAAGTGCGCGTCGACGTCGGCCCCGGCTCGTACACCGGACTGCGCGTCGCGGTGACGTTCGTGCGCTGCCTGCTGCAGTTCGGCGGCGTGCGCGTCCAGGCGCTCGACAGCCTGGCGCTGCTCGCGGCGCGCGCCCGCGCGACGCCGGGCGACGTGCGCGTCGTGCTCGACGCCCGCCGCGACCGGGTGCACCTGCAGTCGTTCGTGATCTCGCCGGCGTCGGTGGCCGCGACCTCGCCGCCCGCGGCAGTGCCGTTCGCCGCGGCGCTGGCGGCGATCACGCCTGGAGCGCGCGTCGTGGTGCCAGGGAACCTGCCAGCGGCCATGACCGCAGCGCTGCGCGCAGCCGGTGCCGCGGTGCAGGTCGAAGCGACCGTGCTCGCGACCGAATTGTTCGCGCCGGGGCTGCCGTTCGTTGCCGCCGCGACGGCCGACCTCGAACCCCGCTACCTGATGGGCAGCTATGCCGAGGAGTGAGCGATGAGCGCGTTCCGATTGCTGTGGCTCTGCCATCGTTGGGCTGGCATCGCCGCCGGCCTCGTGCTCGCGCTCAGTGCCGCGACCGGGTTCCTGCTGCTGCTGAAGAAGGACTTCGCGTGGCTGCAGCCGCCCGTCGTGCGCGGCGCCGAGGGACCGCCCGAACGCCTGCAACCGCTCGCGGCCGTCTACGGCGCGGTGTTCGCCCTCGGTCTGCCGCAGTTCCGCAGCGAGGCCGACATCGCGCGCATCGACTTCCGGCCGGCGCAGCGCGTGCACAAGGTCGTCAGCCAGCACGACGACCTCGAAGTGCAGGTGTGTGCCATCACGCTGGCGACGACTGGTCCGGCCGTGCGCCGCAGCGACTGGCTCGAACGGCTGCACGACGGCTCGTGGGCGGGCCCGGCGATGCACGGCATCGTGATGCCGGCGGCGGCGTTGGTGCTGCTGTTCCTCGCCGGCAGCGGCTACGTGATGTGGGCGTGGCCGAAGCTCCGGCGGCGGCGCTGACGCAGACGGTTCGGCCGTTTGGCCCGGCGGGCTTCCACCGGTTGCGCGGACGGCGGGTGCCCGGGAAGGCGAAGCCGGGCGCGGACGTCCCATGGGCCATGTCCAAGGGGACCGCGACCGCGGGGATGGTGATCGCAGCCGGCGTCGCGATGTACCTCGCGGCGCTGCGCGGCTCGTCACGCCTGGATGTGATGGCCTGTGGGCTGCCGGCCTCGTTGTGCGCCTGGTGGTGGTCGGTGCCCTCCGCTGGGCGACCTTCGCTGGTGCGATGGCAGATGCCGCTGCTCGCGGCGGCGGCGGTCGCTGGTGGCGTGGTGTTGGCCGCGGTGCAGGCGGCACCGCTTGGCGCGCCGGTGCCGTGGTCGGCGGGGGTTCTCTTCGGTGGCCGGCTGTTTGCGTGGCTTGCGCTGCTGCGCGCGTTCGCGGCGGCACTGGATCGACTGCTCACGATCGTCGTGCGGCGAGCGGCATGGCGAGTCGTCAGCACGAGCCTCCTGCTCGTCGTCGTCGTCTTCCCACAGCTCTGGGTGGCGCTGCAGACGCATCGCCTCCCGATCGCGCCGCCGCCGGGATTCGCCGGCACACGGATGTACGAGGACGTCCGTTTCGTCGCCGCCGATGGCGTGCCACTCGTGGGTACGCTGTTGCCGCACGCGAACGCGTCGCCCCGCACGCCTGTCGTCATCGTCTGCCACGGTCTCGGCAGCAACCGCGCGACGTTCCTCGGCTACGCGCAAATTGCCCTCGAACTGGGCTGCCACGCCCTGCTCTTCGACTTTCGCGGGCACGGCGCCAGCGGCAGTGCGGCGACGACCTTTGGCGCGCACGAGGTCGGGGACGTCGCGGCGGCGGTCGGCTGGTTGCGGGCCGAACCGCGCTTTGCCGCGGCCCCGGTCGTGCTCGTCGGCGTCTCGATGGGTGCGGCCACCGCACTGCAGGCCGCGGCGCTCGTCGGCGCGGCGGGCGTGTTCGCCGAGAGTTCGTTCGCGGACCTGCCCAGCATGGTTGCCCGTCAGGCGGCCGCACTCGGCGACGCCGCGCAACTCGCGGTCGCCGCGGTGGCGATGGCGGCGCGATTGCAGCTCGGTGTCGATCTCGCGTCGGTGTCGCCGCGTGCGAGCCTCGCAGCGCTGCCGGCGCACGTGCCGGTGGTTCTCGTGCACGCGGGTGACGACGAGGTCGTGCCGCGCTGCGAAGGCGAACGTCTCGCCGCCGCCCGGCCGGGCCTGCGCCTGCACGTCGTCGCCGGTGCGAGCCACGGCGGTTGTTCGGTGTGTGCGCCGGTCCGCGTTCGCGGCTGGCTCGCGGAACTGCTCGTGGACGTCGAACGCGGGTGAATCGGCCCGCGGCGGCGAGGGTGGGGCGCTGCCGCCGCGAGCCTGTTTGGCGGGGCGCGCTCGCGCAACCGTTCGCCGGACACCAGCGTTCGGTCGGTGCCACTCGGGCGCTCCGCGACGCTGCGGTCCACGCGGACGTGCGATCAGCCGATCCCGAAGACGACGATCGCGCCGTTGTAGAGGAAGTGCGCGAACATGCCCGGCAGCAGCGTGCCGGTGCGCAGGCGCAACCAACCGAGCGCGAGCCCACCGGCGAGGTGGATCGGCAACACCGCTGGTGCCCCGTGGCAGAGTGCGAATGCCATCGCGGTCGTCAGCAGGCCCGCGCTGGTTCCCATCAGGGCGAGCAGGCGTCCCTGCAGCACGCCGCGGAACATCACTTCCTCGAGCACCGCCGGGGCGACCGCGATGACGAACAGCGTGAGCGGCAAGCCGAGTTCCCCGCGCAGTCGGCTGATCAGTCCCGGCTCGTCGACCGCGAGCAGCGCCAGCCAGCCGATCGCCGCGAGCAGCAGAACGCCTGCGCCCAGCGCCGCGGTGGCGTAGTGGCGCAGGGGGCCGGGGTGCAGTCCGAGTCGGCCGTACGGCCCCGATGCCGCGACGACGATCGCGACCAGCACGCCCGAGACCAGGGTCGTGAGTGGCAGCAGCAGTTCGAACTCGTCGCCGCGGGCGAGCACCAGTGCTGCGATCTGCGGGCCGAGCAGGGCGGCGAGCAGCGCTCCGAACTCGAGTAGCGTGCGGTTGGTCCAGCGGGCGCGGTTGGTCGGGCTCTGGTTGCGCAGGCTGTCGGGCGCCATCGGGGCGTCGAGCCGGACGGGTGCGAACTGCATCACGTCGTCGTCGCCGATCGTCGGCACGAGCCCATGTTCGTCGGTCCGGTGACGCCTCAGGCGCAGGGGATGCGGCATCGGCGGCGGTGCTGGCTCCATGCCGGGCAGCGTCGGCTCGACGCTGCGCGTGGGCGGCACCTCGAGCCAGGCGCCGCAATCGCAGCGCAATCGGAATCCCGCGAGGCTCACGTGCACGCGCCAGGGCAGCACGCAGGAGCCGCAGGTGAGGGCGACCGCTTCGCCGTCGGCGAGCGGGCGATCGGCCGGCCAGGTGCGCGCCGCCGGCGGCCCTTCCTCGGTCACTGCGGCCTCGGCGCGGCCGTGATGGACAACCGCACCGCGGTGGCACCGATGCGGCCGGGCAGCTTCGCCGTGACGACGGCTTCGGCCGCGGTGAGCAACGGTCGAACGTCGACCTTCGTCTCCGCGAGCACGTGCCCCGAGTCGTCAACGACCTGCACGTACAGTTCGCGACCGTCGCCGACGATGCTGGTCGCCGCGCCCGCGGCGTGGTCGCTGGCCGCTCGGCGACGTTCCTCGACGGCCTGGGGCGTCGCCGGGTAGTCCGCACCGCGGCGCAGCGTCACGTCGTAGTTGCCCCAGGCGCGTCCGACCTCGAACGCCAGCATGGTGCCGAACGGCCCCGCGTCGCGCTGCAGGCCGTCGGCGCGCGCGGCGAGCACCCGGTCGATCCAGCCGGCCTGCCAGGCAACCGCGGTCCCGGCGAGCAGCAACAACGGCGCGATCCAGGCCAGGTCGCGGCGGCGCAGGCCGAACGGCGTCGGTGGTGCGGCGGGCATCGCCGGCACGGTGTCGTCCGGCGTGCGCGGGCGTCGTCGGCTCAGCGGTTCGATGCGGTCGCCGCGCACGACGAACAGCGTCTCGGTCACTTCGTCGGCGAACAGGAGGCGGCAGCGCAGGTTGCCTTCGACGCTGCCCGGCACGCCGCCGGCGACGACCTTCTGCAGCGCGGCGAGGAAGCGGTCCTGCGCCGCGTCGTCGAAGCCCGGCGGCATCGGGGTGTCGATCGGCAGCAACGAGAAGCGGCCGCCTTGGATGTCGCAGCGGAACGGGCCGCCGCCGGCGCTGCTCAGCTCGCGCGTGGCCGCCTGCAGGGCGTCGGCATCGGCGACGCGCCCATCGAGCAGGCCCTCGACGAACGCTGCGAGCGGCTGGTCCGCGGGCGGCACCGGGCTCACGCCGGATCTCCGCGCAGGTCGTCGATCGTCGACAGCGGCGCCCAGTCCTTCATGCCCTCGCACCAGACCAGGGTGCTGCCGGAGATCGCCTTCGCCTGCATCAGGTGGCGGATCGTCTCGGCGGTGACCGGGCCGAGGCGCTCGTTGCCGCGCGCGTAGTACCACGCTGCGTTGGTGAGCTGCGGTGGCGTGGCGCCGGTGAGCTGCGGTGGCTCGGTGGTGTCGAGGCCGAGCGCCTGGTCGTGCACGCCGAGGCGCCGCTCGACGTGTTGGTGGCGTTGGTCTGCGACCTGCCGTTCCTTCGCGAGCTGTTCGCGCAGCCGGCGGTTCTCGAGCTGGTGGCGCCGCGTCTTGGCCTCCTCCTGCTTCAGGTCGGGCATGACGAGCAGCAGCACCAGAGCGATGCAGCTCAGGAACGCGCCGAGGAAGAACCAGCCGACCGGCGAGCGACCACGGCTGCTGGCGACGAACGCGCAGACGATGCCGAAGACGAGGCCGATGCCGAGGTTCACGGTCACTTCGGTGTTCGCGAGCATGGTTCAGGCAGTGAGGATGCGGGCGAGCCAGCCGAGCGGCAAGGCGACGAGGAACAACCATCGCCCGGCTCGACGCCAGCGCCGGTGGGCCGGCACTTCGCGGCCGCGGCGAAGTATGTCGAAATGCAGTAGGGCCCCGGCGAGCAGCAGTCCGGCGATGGCGATGCCGGCGGGGTGGGTGGCGAACGCCAGCGCGAGGTCGCCCTGCAGTGCGGCGGCCGTGCCGCGCACGAGGCCGCAGCCCGGGCAGGCGAGGGGGCCCAGGCAGGCTCCGAGCGGGCAGACGGGACCACGCAGACCCAACCAGGTGGCACCGCTCGGGGTCACCTCGGCGGTCCAGCCGGCCGCGAGAGCGCCGAGCGTGAGGGCGAACGGCAGCACGCGACGATCGCCGGCGGTCGCTGGTGGTGGATTCCCGGGCGCGTTGCGCACCGAGGCATCGAACGCACGCGCAGCGTGGCGTGCAAGCCCCGCGCGCCGACGTTGGTCACTTGCCGGTGGCTGCGGCGGCGCGCGCCTTGTCGAGCGCGGCTTCGAGCCGGGCGACGTGGCGTTCGCGGTGCGTCGCGAGCCACGTCGCGTCGAGCCATGGCGCATGGTGGCCATTCTTCGGGGGATCGGGCCAAAGCTGCGCGCGTCGATCGCGCGGGATCGCGCGTTCGCCCGCGAGTACGCGCAAGGTCTCGGCGAACGACAAGGACGGCAGGCCGTCGAGGCGGGGGGGCAGGCGCAGTGCTTCGAGGTCGGCTTGGAGCGCGGACAGCGCGGTCGCACCGCTCGGGCCCTTCAGGACGCGCGCCCGCGCCAGGGCGCTCTCGAACCAGGGGATGGCCGCCGCGGGATGCCCGCCGGCGAACAGGAAGTCGCCCATGGCCTCTCGATGGGCGAGGTTGCCCGACAGGCAGTTGTCGCACGTCATCGTGCCGACCTGCAGGCAGGCGAGGCACCCCTTGGCGACGGAGCCGCGGTCGCATTCGCGGCAGTCGCGCGTGCCGCCCTTGCAGTCCGGGCAGTTGCGGATGCCGGCCCCGGCGCAGCGGTCGCACTGCTTGACGCCGGCCTTGCGACCCGGGATGTCGCCCAAGACCGGGTCACGCTCCTTCATGCGCATCTTGCCGGACGCCCCGCAGTTCTCGCAGGCGACGCGGTCGAGACCGCTGCAGGTGAAGCAGGCAAAGCCGCCAGTGCCGTTGCAGGCGATGCACGCGGACTTCGGTGGGGGCTGCTTGTCCGCGCACCGTCGGCACGACCGCTGGCCCGAGCCGCCGCACGGAGCGCACCCGTTGGCCTTCGCGTCGGCGGTGCAGGCGGGGCACGGCAGCCGGGTCGCGCCGGCGCAGGTGACGCAGGTGCGCGAGCGCTTGCCGGCACCGCCGCAGGCGACGCAGCGCGGGGCCTTCTTGCCGCGGCAGGCCGCGCAGGGGATCACGCCCTTCGCCGCGCACAGCTTGCACGGGTCCGACATGCCGGTGTCCCACTGCGTGCGGCCGTCGCGGCACGTCCGGTTCGGGCAGTCGGCGCTGCCTGGCTTGCCCTTCTCGCACGCGCGGCAGTCGAGCGTTCCGTCACCGTCGCAGAACACGCATGCCACGGCGACGGTGCCAGCCCCGGTGCACGTCGGGCAGGCGATCGTGCCGGCGGTGCAGACGGCACAGGGTGCCTTGGCGGGATCCTGCGCCGGGACGAGCCCGCCGGCGAACAACCCGAGCACCCACACGAGGATCGCGGACCAGAGCCGCGGACGCCTAGAACCGCTCCGGGTCGCCATCGTCACTCCTTGCGGCTGCTGCGTTGCCGCTCGATCGCGGCGGCGATGAAGTCGCGGAACAGCGGGTGCGGCGTCAGCGGGCGCGTCTTGAACTCGGGGTGGTACTGCACGCCGACGAACCACGGGTGGCCCGGGATCTCGACGATCTCGACCAGGTCGAGCTTGTCGTTGACGCCGGCCATCACCAGCCCCGCCTGCTCGAGCTGGCGGCGGTAGGCGTTGTTGAGCTCGAAGCGGTGGCGGTGCCGTTCGCTGATCTTCGTGCTGCCGTAGGCGCGATGGCTGTTCGTTCCTTCCTTCAACGTGCAGTCGAAGGCGCCGAGCCGCATCGTGCCGCCCTTCTCGTTGGTGCGCTTCTGCTCCTCCATCAACGCGATCAACGGGCTCTGCGCGTTGGCGTCGTACTCGGTCGTCGTCGCGTCGCTGATGCCGAGTTCGCTGCGTGCGTACTCGACGACGGCCGCCTGCATGCCGTAGCAGATGCCGAAGAACGGGATGCGGTGCTTCCGCGCGTAGCGGATCGACGCGATCTTGCCTTCGAAGCCGCGCTCGCCGAAGCCGCCCGGCACCAGGATGCCGTCGACGCCCTTCAGCAGTTGCTCCGCCCCTTCGTTGGCCACCTGCTCCGCCGACACCTTGCGGAGCTTCACCTTGCAGTGGTTGGCGATGCCGGCGTGGCTCAGCGACTCGTAGATCGACTTGTAGGCGTCGTGCAGCTCGATGTACTTGCCGGCGACGGCGATCTCGACCGTGTGCTCGGGGTTCTTGACGATCTGCAGCAGGCGCTGCCAGTCGGTGGTGTCGACGGTGCGTCGCGGCGTCAGCTGCAGGTGCGCCAGGATGCGCTGGTCGAGCCCGGCCTCGATCAGCATCAGCGGCACCTCGTAGATCGAGAACGCGACGTCGCGCTCCTCGATGACCGCCTCCACCCGCACGTTGCAGAACAGCGAGATCTTCTTCGCCATGTCCGGCTCCATCGGGATCTCGGTCCGACAGATGAGCACGTGCGGCTGGATGCCGATCTCGCGCAGCT
>DDSQ01000135.1:19646-19867 GCA_002343845.1 Planctomycetes bacterium UBA2386
GCCCGGATCGCCATCTTGATCTCGTCGGTGATGTGCGGGATCACCTGCACGGTCTTGCCGAGGTAGTCGCCGCGACGCTCCTTCTGGATCACCGACTTGTAGATCTTGCCGGTGGTGTAGTTGCTGTCCTTGTTGACGCGAACGTGCGTGAAGCGTTCGTAGTGGCCGAGGTCGAGATCGGTCTCGGCACCGTCCTCGGTGACGAAGACCTCGCCGTGCTG
>DDSQ01000119.1 GCA_002343845.1 Planctomycetes bacterium UBA2386
ATCGACGCCCAGCGCGAGAAGTACCTGGGGGAGACGACGCTCGCCCGCCCGGTGGCGTACTGGGTATACACGCTGCTCGCCGCCGCCATCGCCGCCCTGCTGCTGGAACACAGCGAGGGGCACACCGGGCGGCGCGGGAGCCTGCGTCTTCTGCTTGAAGTTCGGGTCGCCCTGCGTGGCCAACGAGCCGCCGCCCCCGCCCGCACCGCGGCCACATCCAGCGGTGCACGACAAGGCACCACCGGCCCCACCGCCGCCGACCACCTGCAGCGGGCCGTTGCCGGTCGCCCCCGCGATGTCACGAGCCGTGGTGCTCGGGGATCCCGCGCCGCCGTTGCCGCCGGTGCAGACGCCGGCCCCGCCGGCCTTCGACACGTTGGCGTTCCCCGACGTGTTGACGGCCACGCCGTTGCCGCCGCGAACCGACAACAGGCCCTCGACCCGGAACGTTCCGGATACCAGCCAGACCATCGGATTGGAGCCAGTGCCGCGCACCGTCTTGCCCGCCGGGATCCTGACGTTCTGGAAGTTGAAGATGCCGCCAGAGACGTTGTAGGCCGCGCCCTGCTTGGGCGTGACCTGCGTGAAGTCGGTGTTCAGCACGGTCTCTGGCGCCGTGGGCTCGAATTCAGCGCCGGTCGTGCTGCCTTCGAACGCGAACCCGGACTTGAGGTAGCCCGGGCCGACTTCCGCGAACGGCTCCGCGAAGGCCGCGGTCAGGTCGACCTGCGACGAGTCGAGGAAGTCATCGACGGCGGCGTCGAACTGCTGGTCGTAGCTACGCCGGGTCAGGAACGTCGCAAAGGTACGTTGGAACGCAGCGCCCGACGTCACGTTCGACTCGCCCGAGATGTCCTCGAGCGTTGCTTCGACGATGACGCGCACCGTGGCGTTGTTGGGCAGCACACCGATCGGCCGCAGGATGACGGTCGCGCCAGTCAACTCGTTGGACTCGAGTTCGACTTCGGCCGGGATCCAGATGTTGGGCCCGTACACGACGTCGTTGTATTCGAGGAAGATCCGTCCGCGGTTGCTGCTGTTGCGGAGCAGCGGGCTCGTCTCGATGTTGACCGGCACGTTGGTGCTGCTCGGGTTCAGCGGCTGGTCGAACAGGAGCCGCAGTTCGACTGCCGGCGTGCCGAGCTTGTTCAGCGACACCCTGCCGGCTTCCGGTCCCGCGGCGTCCGGCGTCGGCAGGATCTCGAACCCGGCGCGGCGCGGGCCGCCGGCGGCCGTGTTGCGGAAGAGCTGTGCCGGCGTGGTGCCATCGGCGGTCGAGAACCGGAAGCTCTTCGGCAGCGCCAGCGGCTTGCCGCCGGTGTCGAGCATCGTCGTGACGTTCACCTGGCTGCCGCCCACCAGCTGCACGGTGTAGGTGCGGCCGGGACGGAAACCGCCGTTGGTGAAGAGGTCGTTGGTCGGCAGCCGCGGCACGAAGCGCAAGCGGCGCCCAGCGACCGCGTCGCCGGGGCTGGTGCCGATCTCGAACGTGCCCGCAACGGGCTCGGCCACCACCAGCCCGAGCTGGTTGCGAACCTCGAAGCTGAACGTCGTCAGGTCAACCGAGTCGAGGTCGACCGGATTGCTGAAGTCGATCTGGATCGCGTCGTTCAGGAACAGCGTCGCATTGTCGACGGGCTCGGTCTTGAGGACGACGAAGTTGCCACCGGTGCCATTGGTGCTGCCGCCACCGGAGCAGCCGGCAAGCGCGACCAGGATTGCGAGGGAGAACGGCCGGGCAGGGGTGACTCGGATCATGGCACTGAGGACACGGCCGCGGCGGGCAAGGTCTCGCCGCGAGCGTTGAGGGCAGGAGAGGGACTGCAGGGACAAAGAACCGGGCGGGCGACAGCTACAGGCGTTCGAAGCGATACGAAAGGGCGAAGGTCTCGATCGTCGGTGCGACCGGGGGCACCGCGTCGGCGTTGTTGCTGGTCACGAACCGCCAGTTCAAGTAGCGGATGCTGCGCGGCGTGAACGACTCGTTCGGGCCAGCGAACTGGATCGTGTAGGCGGGGTCCATCAACTCGTTCGGATTCTCGACGTAGCTCGTGACGGTGCGGTTGTAGAGGTAGGTCCACCAGTTGCGAGCCACGCCGGCGTTGAGACGCGTGTCCCACTTGCGCATGTGGGCATCGCCGGCCTTGTACGGATCCAACGGGAAGTTGGCGGCCGTCGGACGCATCTGCGTGCGCATGCTGGCACTGAGCTGGCCAGGCACCGCTGGATTGGTGACGTCCGGGTAGAGGGCGTTCGCCGTCGAGATCATCGCGTTCCAGTACCACGGCGTCGGATCGACGACGCTGGCGCCGCGGAATTGCGGCACGAGCGACGTGCCGGCGGGCAACTGCGACAGCGGCGGGTCGAACTCGTAGGCGAACGTCGGCAGCACGTCGATCGGAACCGTGCTCACGCCACCAGCAAGGTAGTACGGACCCAAGCGTGGATCGGCGAAGCCTTCGGGGACGCGGTGCGGGTTGTTGATGTCGATGAAGCCGTTCGTGATCACGCTCTGGCGTTTCACGACGTCCATCATGATCCAGTAGAAGGTGTTGTCCCCAGGCGGCGTCGAGCCGCCCGTGGCCAGCAGGCCGCCTGCAGCCGAGTTCCACGCCTGGTCGCTTGGCGCCCTGCAGACGGCGGCTCCGGCCTGTGACGCCGGACGGCCGGCGCTCAGCACGCGGAAGTTCGGGTCCGGCCCCGACTGCACGGTGACCGCGGTCTGCCAACCGTTGGTCCCGAGCGCGATGTAGCCGCCGCCGGCGGGCAGCGTCGACGTGTCGCAATAGGTCCAGAAGTCGGCGAGCAGCGGCAGCGCGATGTTGCCGACGAGACCCCCGGTGAAGAAGTCGGTACCGCTGGTCAGGCTCTGGTTCGCCGCGTCGTTCCAGAACATGTTGACGAACGTCACGTTGCCGGGGGTGCCAGCGCCGCCGTCGACCCATCGGCGTCCGGAGCCCATGCTGAACGGCGAGAGGATGTACGGTGGGAATCCCGTCGTGTTGAGATCGGAACCGGCTTGGGCGTTGCCACCTTGTTGGATCACCGTCTCGTCGCGGTAGACGAAGTAGGGCTTCTTGAAGGGCGGCAGCGGCAGGAAGCGATTGACGCCACTCGGCTCGTACACGACTTGCGACGGGTTGATCGTGAGCGGCGCGTCGACGTAGGCCGCGCCGCGCGGCGCCTGCGACTGCAGTTGGGTGCCGGTGCCGGTGGGCACGGGGTTCCAGGCGAAGTTGCGCTCGAACACGTTCTTCAGGCCGCTGCCAGGCAGCGACGCGAGCGAACTGAAGTCGCCGACGCAGGGTGCTGGCCGGTACTCCGAATGCCCCAGCCAGAGGCTGGTGCGATCGAATTCGTCGAACGAGAGGTTCGTCCCGGTGAAGGGCGCCCAGTACATCTGTTCGATGTCGAGGTTGAAGTCGAACGGATCCGTGCGCGACAGGCTGAGGTCGATCTCGCGCCACAGCGTCTGCAGTCGACAGCCGTACGGGTTCAACGGGTTCTGGATGCCCTGGGTGACCAGGTTGTTCGCGGTGTTGGACGCGATCTGGGCCTCGTTGCTGACGAACTGCGGGCACCAGGCCAGCGGCGCGGGCGGCTGCCCCACCGCCGTGTTCTGCACGACCGGCGACTGGTTGACGTTGTCGGCGATGACCTTCGATCGCGTCGTCGGGCGAGCCTGCAGCTTGTTGTCGATGTAGACGAAGCCGCCGAACAAGTCCTCGAGCGGGTAGGCCGCCGCGATCGACCCAGAGGTCGGCGCCTGCACCTCGTTCGACAGGAAGTAGCTCGGGTTGGCGTCCTCGTCGCGCGACGCGAAGCGGCGAACCACCGAGATCGCGAGGTTGTTCGCGAACACCGGCTGCGTGCCGTTCACTCGGGTGTCGACGGTGAACGGGATGACGACGCTGTTGCTGCGATCGGGGCTCGTGCCCTGCAGGTCGACCGCGTTGCCCGCGAGATCGCGGATCCCGCCGTCCGCCGAGTTGGAGATCAGGTGCAGGAAGTAGCGGAAGTCCGAGTTCGGCGGCGGATTCCGCATGGTGTCGTCGAGATAGAACCCCGACGAAGGCTGCAGGCGCAGCGAAGTCTGCGAGCCGTCTTCGTCGAAGACCCGCGACGTGATCAGGTACGGCGTCCGGTACTTCGCGAGGTTGAAGCTCGCCGGATTCATGCCCTGGCCCCCCAGGTTGTTCGGCCGCGTGGCGATGAAATCCTCGATGCTCGCGTCCGTGGAGAGGTCGCGCATCGCGAAGAAGAAGGTGTCGGCCCAACGCGCCGAAGACATGTCGATCGGCTTGGTGAAGCGCACGATCGCGGCGGCGAACGGTGAGACGAACTCGTTCGGCGCCGGTTGGACGCCGTTCACGGGCAGGGGGCCAGGCGAGAACACCAGGAAGTTCCGCGGGTCGTCGCGCCCCGCCGCGTCGCCGGCGGTGTACTCGGCGACGCAGACGACGCGCGGCGCGTTCTGCACCAACCACGGCTCGCGATCGGTCACGGTGACCGGGTACCCGGGCAGGTTCGCCGGATCGATTCCCTCGAGTCCTTCGATTCGCCGGATGCGCACGCGGACGTGCTGGGTCGTCGGGCTGTTGAAGTCGTCGGTCGGATCGACGACGACCTCTGCGGTGCCGAACGGGACGCCCGAGCTGTCGGCGATGAACCGCATCACGTCCCCACGATCGATCTCGTGCGAGATGCCGTTCTTGAACACGGTCACCTCCTGCGTGAACGCGTTGACCTCCTCGACGCTCTCGAGGTACATCCCGATCTCGCCGATCACGCGCAGGGGCAGCGGATCACGCACGAAGCCGCGAGCGATGTCGGCGGACGTGTCCTCGTTGTTGCCCGATCGGAAGTCGCGGACCACCGACTGCTGCTGGCTGTTGTTCAGCCCGACGAGCTCGTTCCTCCCCGTGCGCAAGCGCGGAATCGCCAAGGGGCCGTCCAGGGCGAGGGCGATGCGGATGTTCGCGCCGGATTGGTTCGGCGAGGATGGCATGCCGCTGGCGTTGTTGATGGTCTGGTACTGCTGGCCCTCGCTGCCGAGCAAGACGGGATCGAGGACGATCTCGTCGGCGGCGACGATCACCCGCACCGACATCGGCACGAAGCCGTTGGGCAGCGTTGGATCGCCGACGATGTTCAGCAGCTGCACGGCCTCGGTGTTGCGCAGCCCCGTCACCTTGCCTTGGGCGTCGCGCGTGACGAAGAACGAATCGTCGACGCCAAGCGCGCCGGAGAACTTCAGCCGGATCGCCGAGTTGCGAGGCGCCACGCCGAACGGCGAACCAGAGATGTTCTGCCCCACGACCATCGGCGCCAATTCACGAAGCTGGTCGTCGAGAGCTGCGAAGGCCGTGGCGAAGTCGCTGCTGGTGACATCGCGCGGAATGAACAGGCGCGGCTGCAGCGTGTCCGGATCCGACGCGATGAAGTCGTACGTGATCTCGCTGTCGCTGGCCGACGAGTTCGTCGGCCGCTGATCCTGGATGTTGCTGCCGATCACCACGTCCTTGCGATACAGGGCGATGTTCGCACCCTGCGGCGTGACCTGCAGACCGTAGACGTCCACCAGCCGCCCGAACTCGACCCGCAGCAGCTCGGCCTGCCCCGAGCCGCCAGCCGTCGAAGTGCCGCGCGATCCCCCACCACTGCACGCCGCCACCAGCGCCAGGGACGCGGTGACTGCGACGTGCGTGGAACCCCATCGCCGCGGGCGCAGTGAGGAACGGATCGGATCGACGGCGCGAGCAGCAGGAGTGGGCGCAGCGATGGTCATGGGAGCAAGGAAACGTTCGTTGGCGTGACCGGCATCGCCGGCCACGAGGGCAGTGACCCTCGACGCCGACCTGGGAATCGCGGGCCGAACCGTAGCGGACTCGGCGGACGCGATCGCCGGGACTGCGATCGAGGCGCCCAACGGCCGCTGGAATGGGGCTTCCAGGACCGTCGGCAACTGGGAGGGGCAACAAACATCATGCCGCCAGGACCTCGTGCTTCAAGGTCCCACAACCAGCGATGTGCGATCGGCTTAGCACCACTAGCCGGGATCGGGACCGGCAGCCCGTTCCCGGGTTGCGCGGGCCCTCGGTGCGGAACCGCTCGACGACGGGCACGCGCGGCCGCGGACCGGACATTCAGTGGTTCGGCTGGCAGTGGAAGCCCGCCGCCTGCGCCTGCGCCTCGGACTCGAAGTAGACGCGGTTCTCGGGCTTGATGCGCCTCGCCTCGGCGGCGTTGTAGCGATGCACGAGCCGACTGCCCGCGTGGCCGACGAATCGCGCCTCGACCTCGCGCTCGCAGTAGGCGCACGACAGGACTGGCGGCACTTCGGACTCCCGTAACCGGAAGTCGCGCACGAGATACCGCACGCCCTCGTTGTTGGTGATGCATCGCTCGTTGCTGCAGCGCAGGCCAGCACCGGCGGCGACGCCGGGCATGACGGCCAACAGCGGCGGCCGCGCCGCCCGGAGTTGGATCTTGCCGAGCAGGTAGGCCATCAACGCCATCCGCATCGGCACGCCGAGCTCCGCCTGGCGGAAGTAGATCGACCGCGGATCGTCGTCGACCTCGTAGTCGATCTCGTCGACTCGCGGCAGCGGATGCATGACGCGCGCGTCCTTGGCCGCCTCGGCACCCAGCGTCGACCGCGTGAGGCGCGGGTAGTTCGACGTGTCCTCCCCGGAATGCCGCTCGCGCTGCGCGCGCGTCATGTAGATCGCGTCGATGCGGTTGACCTCGACGTTGGTGAGGTTGGTGAACAGGGCGAGTTGGTGCGGCTTGCTGGCAGTGAGGTAGGCAGCGGCGTTGCTGCTGCCGGCGATCCCGGGCAGATCGGCCACCGATGCCGCCGCTGCCTGGACGCCGAAGTCGCGGCGCAACCGATGCAGCACGTAGTCGGGCAGTTCGAAGCCCGGGTACGGCATCGTCACGATGTTGGCGCCGAACCGCGCGAGCGCGTAGCAGAAGGAGTGGATCGTGCGCGAGTAGCGCAGATCGCCACACAGCACCACTTCGAGGCCTTCGAGCCGCCCCTTCTCCTTCCACAGCGTGTAGAGGTCGCACAGCGTCTGCGTGGGGTGCTCGTGGGCTCCGTCGCCGCCGTTGATCACCGGAACCCGCGCGTAGCGGGCCGCGACGCGGGCGGCTCCATCCTCGGGGTGCCGAACGACGAGGATGTCCGCGTAGCTGCCGCCGACGACGCGCACCGTGTCGGCCAGCGACTCGCCCTTGCTGCGGCTGGTGTTCTTCTCGTCGGCCGCGGTGATGACGCCACCGCCGAGGCGCAGCATCGCCGACTCGAACGACAGCCGCGTGCGCGTGCTCGGTTCGAAGAACAGCGTCGCCATGATCGCGCCGCGGCAGAGGTCCGACCAGCCGAGCAGGTTCGCGCGGAACTCGTCCGCGTGGTGGAACAGCTCGAGGATCTCGGCGGTGCTCAGGTCCTCGATGGAAACCAGGTCGCGCTTGTCGTCGTTGGCCATCGAGACGCGCATCATGCACACGGATCCCCGCCCGGACAACGCCGCGCGGGGCGGCGCCGCGAGCGCCAGGTCACGGGGCGGATCGCTCCAGCCGCTCCCACTGCTCGGCATCCAGCGCCGCGAACCCGCCGACCGCCCCTGCCGGCGGCAAGCGGCGCCGGTTCCGCAGCAGGGCGCCGAACGCGGAGCGCAGGGTGCTCCCGTCGTCGTGCGCCGCCGAAACCGCCAGCGAGCGAGGGACCCGTTCGGGCCACGCTGCCGGCCGCAGGTCGGACTTGGACGCGACCACGGCCACGCATTCGGGGAGCAGCGCAAGGTCGCGCGTCGACGGCCCGATGGCGGCGTCGATCACGAGCACCGCGAGCGCGCCTTGCCGTTCGGAACGGCCGCGGGCCTGCGCCGCGGCATCGACGGCACCGGCCGCGTCGCCAGCCCCGGGCGTGTCGACCAGTTCGTACGGGTAGCCATCGAGCAGCGCGACCTCGCGAACGGGATCCCGGGTCAGACCGGCGAGCGGTCCCGTCAGTGCTCGTTCCCGCGCGAGCAGCGCGTTGAACAACGAGGACTTGCCGGCGTTCTGTTCGCCGACGAGCACGACGCGCTGCGGCACGATCGCCGCGAGCGCGTGCCGCGAGCGCTGGAGGGCCGCCGCGTGCTCGTGTCGGCGCGGCGCGGCCGGCAACGCGGCGAGCGCCGCCAGGCTGGCGTCGAAGTCGAGAGCGAGTTGCTCGAGCGCCAGCTGCAGTTGGGGCACGCCGAGAGCCGAGCGCAGCAGCCGCGCGGCGGCGTTGGCGGGTTCCGCCGGCGCCATCGGGAAGTGCCGGGCGAGCGCCGTGAGGATCGCCGGGGAACCGTGCAGGTGCAGTTCGAGGCCGCCGTCGCCACGATCGACGACCAACACATCGTCGACGTCGACGTCGTCGAGCCGCAGCAACGCGCGTTGCGGCGACCCGCCGCGGAGTACGAACGGCGAGTTGTCGCTGCGCCGGAGCATGCCCAACACGGCGGCGCGTTCGCCGTGCCCGACGCGCACGACGGCAACCCCCGCCGTGCCGCCCGGAGTCAGCAGGTCCATGTCGTCGAAGCCGCCAGCAGCCCGAGGCCCCGGTGAACGAGATCGGGAACGTGAACCGCGCACAGCCGGCCGTGCGCCAGCAGCCGCTCGGCGTTGCCGCCCGTCACCACCACGGTCACGGGCCCGCGGCTCGCGGCGACGGCTGCCGTCACCAACCGTTCGACCATGCCGCACCAACCCAGCACGACGCCGGTGTCGACCGCAGCCTGCGTCGTGCGCGGCGGCCAGACCGGGACGGCCGCCAGGTCGGGCGCCGGCAGGGCGGGCGTTGCCGCCGCCAAGCCCAGGGCCAGGGCGCGCAGCCCGGGCGCGATCGCGCCGCCGCGGAACGTCCCGTCGGCGTCGACCAGGTTCACGGTGGTCGCCGATCCGCAGTCGACGACGACGGCGCGCCCATGTTCGCGATGGGCGGCAAGTGCTCCGACCCAGCGGTCCGCCCCGAGCGTCGTCGGCGTGTCGTAGGCCAGCGGCAGCGGGCACGGCACGTCGACGCCGGCGATGCGCGACTCGACCGCGCGCTCGCGCAACGCCGCTTGCACGGCGGCCAACACACTGGGCGCGACGCTGACGATCACGCAACGCCGGACCGCGGGCAGAACGAAGCGCGCGAGTTCTCCCGCGGCAACTGCCTGCGCGTCGAACCGCACTCGCAGCCCGTCGACGTCACGCCGACAGTCGATCGTGCTGTTGCCGCAGTCGATGGTCAGCAGGTCCACGGTCGCTGCTCGCGGGCGGCGCGCTTCGGCCTCAGCGATCGCGGGCCGAGTAGACGCGGTCGACGACCTGGCCGTTGACCAGCCACTTGCTCTGGAACGTGCGCACGCCGCGCTTGTAGTCGCCCTTCACGAGCGACACCGCCGCGCCCTTCGACTCGACCTTGCGGCCGTTGACCTCGAGCAGGACGTCACCGACCTGCACGCCGAACTTGGCCAGTTGCGGATCGACGCCGCGCACGATCAGGCCCGTCGTCTTGGTCTGCTTGCCGACGTACGTGTCGACGTTGAGCTGCGACAGGAACCGATCGGTGTCCTCGCTGAAGGCCCGTTCGTCCTGGCGCCCGATGTTGAACCGGTTGCCGACGCGCATCGTCTCTTCGCTGTCGATCCAGCCGGCGCCGGCGAGATTGACAGACACTGCCGGCGTGACCGGCGTCGTGACCGCTTTCGGGTCGCGCCCCTGCAGCGACAGCAGCGCCTCGAGCACGTCCTGCGACAACCCCATCGAGGTCTTGATCAGTCGTTCTTCCTTCGGCTCGACGGGCGCCTCGCCTTCCTTCGGCGGCAGTTCGCGCACGAAGTAGGCGCTCTGGGCATCGTCGGCCACGCGCACGAGCCGGATGGTGCCGACCTGCACGACCTTGCCGGCCTCGGCGGCCTGGCTCGGCTTCATCGGCCACAGCATCGCGCTGCGCCTCGCGTCGCCGCCGTCCTCCACCCAGATCTTCTGCAGGATCTCGCGACCCGCCAGCGACGTCGGTATCGGAGCCGACGGCGACGTCGGCGGCGCCTTGGCGGGCGGGCGGTTGCCGGCCGGGTTCTGTGGCGGGCGGGCGCCCGGGCGACCAGCGACGGCATCCGTCGGACGTTGCCCACCGGGCGCTGCCGCGGCGGGAGCCGGCGGCGTGTTCTCACGAACCCACCACTCCGGCGGCTCGACGTTCGCCTCGGGCTTGAAGCGGATGATCACGTGGCTGCTACCGCCCTTGCCACCAGCCTGACCGTCGTAGACGAGTGACACCAGCTCGAACATCTGATCGAGCGGGCGCACGTCCGCGATCACTTCGACCTTCTCCGGCACGGTGCCGGGCGGCGGCGGCGGCGGCGGTGGCAGCTTGCCGATCAAGTTCACGGTCTTCAGCCCGGCCCACCACGTCTCCGAAGCCGGATCGCCCGCGTAGACCCAGTTGTCAGCAACCGGCCCCTTGCCCCGCCCTCGCGCCAGCGCGTCCTTCCCGTCGTTCTGCCCCGTTGTGGTCGCGTCCTCCTTCGCCTTCGCCTTCCACAGGGGCATCATCTCGTAGACCGTCCAGCCCGCTGCGCCGAAAAGCCCCAACGACGTCACGTAGAGGAGGAACGGGATCGGCAGTTTCATCGGCGGACCGAGCGTAACGGAACGGCACTTGGGCGGGAACGCCAGGCCGATGGGACGATGACGAAGCCCAGGTATTCCACGCGGGCTCGTTGCGGGACCCCGATCGCTTCGCGAACCCGGGAGCACCGGCCTCGCCGCTGCCCACCCTCCCCGGGGCTACGACCCTCGGTCGGTCCGGCGCGAGCCGCGCCGCGCGACGCTCACCAGGCGAAGTGGCTGTAGGCGCTGTTCGCCTCGGCCATCTTGTGCACGTTCTCTTTCTTGGTGACCGCGGCGCCCTGGTTGTTGAACGCGTCGAAGATCTCCTCGGCGAGCGACTTGCCCATCGGCTTGCCGCGCTTGCTGCGCGCAGCGTCGACCAGCCAGCGAATGGCGAGGCTCTGCTGGCGGCGCTTGTTCACTTCGCGCGGCACCTGGTAGGTCGCACCACCGACACGCTTGCTGCGAACTTCGACGCGCGGCTTGATGTTCTCGATCGCCTTGCTGAACACGTCGACAGGATCGCTGCCCTCGATCTTGGCGCAGACCGCGTCGAGCGCGCCGTAGAACAGGCGCTGCGCGGTGGTCTTCTTCCCCTGCAGCATGATCTTGTTGATGATCTTGCTCGCGAGCTTGTTGTTGTAGCGGGGGTCGCCCTTCAGGTGGACTTCGGTGGACTTGTAGGAGCGAGGCATCGGAGATTCAGGCTGCTGGAGGAAGGTGCGTTGCTGGGAGCGTGGGCGGATCGACGGTCACTTCTTCGGGCGCTTCGTGCCGTACTTGCTGCGGCTGCGCCGCCGGTTTTCGACGCCCGACGCATCCAAGCAGCCCCGCAGCACGTGGTAGCGCACGCCGGGAAGGTCGCGAACACGGCCACCGCGGATCAGCACGATCGAGTGCTCCTGCAGGTTGTGGCCTTCGCCTGGGATGTAGACCGTCGTCTCCTTGCCGTTGCTCAACCGCACGCGGGCGATCTTGCGAAGCGCCGAGTTGGGCTTCTTCGGCGTCATGGTCTTCACCTGCAAGCACACGCCACGCTTCTGCGGGCAGGCGTCGAGGATCGGCGACTTGCTCTTGTACTTGATCTTCTTCCGACCCTTGCGGATGAGCTGGTTGATCGTGGGCATGCTGCTGGGCGGTCCGGGAATTCAGGGGGCGAGAGGATAGGGACTCGATTGGGGTTTGCAACCCGCCGGCGGCGCCGGCGGCGCGCTTCAGGCCTTCTCGGCCTCCTGGCTCTGCGGCGTCGGCGGCGGGTCGATGC
>DDSQ01000044.1:0-960 GCA_002343845.1 Planctomycetes bacterium UBA2386
AGGGGCGGGGAACGGTAGCGAGCGTTGGAAGCCGTCGCAAGCAACTGGTTGATTTTCTTCACCAGACTGCGCAAGTCCGTGCTGGGAGCGGATTTGGGAGCGCGCCTACTTTGGCAGCGCAGCGATCCGCCGGCCGCGTTCTGGATTCTGCTCCAGGACCCGCGCGAGGCCTTCGGTGCTGGGTAGCGGCACCTCGAAGTCGTCGAGGACCACCCCATCGATGTCGTAGGCCCGCACCCGAAACCGCCCCCCACGGACCTCGGCGCCGCACCAGTGGTAGGCCGACGCCTGGACCTGGGCTCGCCGATGCGGCTGCACGGCGTAGAGCGACTTGCCGCCACCGCCGCTGATCACCTGGTAGGGCTCGCCGCTGTCGGCGGCGAACCGCTGGTAGCAGTGGTCGTGCCCGCACAGGTAGAGGCTCACCTGGTGCCGCACGAGTTCGGGCATCAGGTGCAGGTTGAGGTCCGCGCGACCTCGGCTTCGCGAACCGCTGCGGATCGGGTAGTGCGAGACCACGACGATCCACGGTTCCGAGCACGACGCCAACTCGCGCAGCAGGAAGGTGTGCGCAGGGTGGCCCGGCTCGAACCGATCGCCGGTCATCTCGCTGGTGCAGTCGAGCCCGATCACCCGCACGGAGCCGAACGCCTGCGAGAAGTTGCGCCCGTCGCCGTCCCGTTCGACGCTCCTCGGCCGGACGTTCTGCAGCAGCTGGAGCCCACCAGCGTCCATCACGTCGTGGTTGCCGAGCACCGCCCAGACCGGGGCGCGCCGGAGCACTTCGGCGAACGGTCGGAAGTACCCGGTCCGGTATTGGGCATGCCGCCCCCACGGGTAGACGACGTCGCCAAGGTGAACCACGAAGTCCGGGGCGAACTCCGCCACAGCCGCGCCAACCTGGGTCACCGCCGACGAGTCCGCGAACCAGCCCCAGCGGGCAGGCCAGTGCATCGCCGG
>DDSQ01000044.1:967-15558 GCA_002343845.1 Planctomycetes bacterium UBA2386
GCGCCGCGTCGTCGGCCGGCGCCGTCCGCGCGCTGCCACGTTCGACGCGGCCGTCGCCGAGTTCGATCGCGAAGTCGTACGCAGTGCCCGGCGCGAGTTGCGCGAACGTGAACTCGTGCCGACGCCGCGCAAGTGCCGCTTCGTGTTGCGCGACGACGACGCCTTGCGCATCGAACAGCCGCGCCGTCGCCGGCGTCGGCGCCGCCGCGATCACGCCCACTGTCACCGACTGCGGCGTCGCCGCGAGCACCAGTCCGCCGCTGGCCAGCGGCGGATCGTCGCCGACGTTCAGCCACAGGCAGGCGAACCCGGCGAGCCACAACGTCCGACGAATCCAGCGACGGCGCACGCCCTGGTTGTAGCGACTGCCGTGCGCCGGCGACACCCGGTCCGTCAGCGCTCGAACCGCACCGTCACGCGCGTCGTGATCCCGCCGCGCACGCGGAAGTCGCCGACGATCTCGAGCCGCCGCGGTTGCAGCAGCGTCGCCAGTTCGCCGCCGATGTCGTTCGTGACCTTCTCGTGGAACGCGCCCACGTCGCGCCAGCTCCACAGGTAGAGCTTCAGGCTCTTGAGCTCGACGCACAGCCGGTCGGGCACGTAGCGAATGCGAATCTCCGCGAAGTCCGGCTGCCCGGTGCGTGGGCAGATGCACGTGAACTCCGGGCACGTGAACTCGATCTCGTAGTCACGTTCGGGGCACGGGTTCGGGAACGTCTCGAGAACCGTGGAATCGCGCGGTTTCGGCGGCGGCAGCGGCATCGCGGCAGCGAAGCACTTCGCCGCCGGGGCCGCAAGCCGCGTCAGTCGTGGGGCACGCCGACGTCGACGGCGCGCGCCGCGGCCAGCGGGAATGCCATGCAGACCACGCCTCGTGCGTGGGTGCATCGCCGCAGCCGGCACGGCGAACACGCCGGCGGCTCTGGATGCATGAGTGCCGTGACGCCAGCGGGAGCCGTGCGCGCCGGGTCCTGCGACCCGAAGACCACGCGGCTCTTCGCGCCGGCCGCAGCGAGCACGTGCGTGGCTCCCTGGTCCGGCCCGATCACCTCACCGCCGACGGCGCCGACCAACGCGCCGAGCGCGACCAGTCGGCGCACCTCGCCCGCGCCATGGCGAAGGAACGGCACGCCGACGTGCGGCACGACATGCCGTTCGGCCGGCCCCAGCACCTGCACGGCCGCCCCGGGCGCCGTCGCGCAGGCCTCGGCCACCATCGCCGGCCGCAACGCTCGCGGATCGGCCGGATCGCTGACCACGACCACGGTGAACGGTCGCTCGCAGGCGATGCCGGCCGCTCGCAGCGCATCGCGTTCCGCAGCGATCTCGGCGGCCGTCGCCGCAAGCCGTGGGCGCAGGAACGGCGCATCGGGTGCGATCGAACGCACCAGTTCTCCGGCCGCGCGCGCCGGATGTGGCGACCCCGCGGCATCGATGGTCTGGCCCAACAGCCATCTGCTCGCCGGTTCCTGCCGCCAGCGAGCCGCCATGCCCAGGCATCGCCGAGCACCCGCGAGACGCGCCACGAACGCACTCTTCCAGTTGCCCTGGAGATCGATCGCGAAGTCGAACGTCCGAGCCCGCAACGCCCGGCGCAACGCCACGATCGCGCGCAGCCCTCCCGCGCGGTCGAACTCGACGACGTCGGCGATGCCGGGCACGCCTCGCACCAGCGGCGCGAACGCCGCCTGGGTCACGAACACCAACCGCCACTCCGGCCGCACGCGATGCAGCGCCGCGACGGCCCCGAGCGACTGCACCACGTCGCCCATCGCCGACAGGCGCACGAGCAGCACCGACGTCACGTTCAGTCCCCGGTACGTTCGCGCAGCGCGAACGACTTGAAGGGCAGGTCGATCACCACCCGCAGCGCGTAGTTGGGCGGGATCCGCAGGTCCTTGTCGATTTCGTGCAGGATCCACCGACCCGACCAGGGTGCCGTGGCCGACTCGTTGCCGGGCAGGCGCCATCCCGTCGCCATCAGCAGCCCCGAGTCGAAATGGCCGATGGTCCGGGCGTCGGCCGGATCGAACCCGACTGCCTGCGCTTCTGCCCGCAGCACGCTCGCTGCATGCTCACGAGACCGCGACCCATCGGCGAACGAGCGCGACCGGTCGAGCCCGATGGTCCATGCGCCGACAACGGGCAGCACGAGGGCGAACGCCACCACTCGGGCCGGCGTGCGCGCCGCGAACGCGCCGACCGAGGCCACCGCGGCGAGTCCGAGAGCCGCCGTCCCGAGCGACGGCACGAATGGCAGGACCAGCAACGCGACCGCGCCAGCGAAGCCGATACCATGGCACAGGCGGCGCGCCAGCGGTGGCAGCGGCCCCCGCCACGCCGCGAAGTGCGCCACCGCCGGGGCGACGGCGAAGGTGAACAGCAGCACGTTCGGCAGCAGGTAGCGAGTCGAGCGCCCCGGAAACACCGACAGCACCATGATGGCGACGACCGCAGCGCCGCTGCACATTCGCAGCACCAGGTCGTCGGCGGCCATGCGCGCATCACGCGCACCACGCCACTCCCACAGGCACCAGAACACGAACGGCACCTGCACCACGACGGCGCGCACCCAGAATCCGGGCAACTCCAGCAGGTGTCGCCACTCGTACTCCCAGAGCCGCCCCACCGACTCGTCGCCGGCTACGGCGAGCATCGCCACCGGGGCGACCCGGAGCAGCCACAGGGGCACGTAGTACGCCGCCACCACCGCGAGCAGTGGAAGCAGATGCCAGACCGCGAACCGCCCACGACGGTGACGCCACCACACCAGGTAGGCGCCGATCGCGAACACGAAGAACGGCGGCCCTTTCTGCAGCAGGGCCAGGCCCGCGAGCACTCCCGACGCGCCGACGAACCACGGTCGGTCGCGCGCGACCCCGACCGCCAGGCACCACAGCGACGAGCCGACGAGCGTCGCGAACAGCGGATCGATCTCCGCCGCGGGCCAGCTGAACAGCACCAGCGGTGACGTGGCGACGCCGAGCGCGCCGATCCACCCCGTGCGACCGCCGAACCACCGGCGCAGCAATTCGCCGGCGAGGAACGCTGCCGCGAATGCCGCAAGCACCGACGGCAGGCGCCACGCGACAGGGTTCGCTCCGAACACGCGCTCGCTCGCGGCCAGCAACCAGTAGTGCAACGGCGGCTTTGCGTAGGTCGGCTCGCCGCCGAGTCTCGGCACCAGCCAGTCGCCGCTGCGCGCCATTTCCTGCGCGATCTGCACGCGCCGGGACTCGGTGCCGTCGAGTTCGGCCTGGCTCCACTGCGGCCAGCAGGCGAACAACGTCAACGCCAGCAGGACCAACGCGCGCAGGAACACGGCGGAGAACCTAGCGGGCCGCGTGCCGGCTGGCACGCGCCGTCACGGCGACGCCGGCGGCAGCGCGCGCGCCTTGTGGATCAGCCACAGGTTGCGTGCGTAGATCGGCGGGCCGCCGATGTTCGCCATGATGAACGGCCCCTCGAGCTTGTAGATCGCATAGGCGAGGGTCAGCAGCGCGCCGATCAGGCTGAGCCACCAGAACAGGACGGGGACGACGCTCCGCCGATGACGCTCGCTCGCCAGCCACTGCACGTAGAACCGCGAACCGAACACGATCTGGCCGCCGTAGCCGACGGCGTGCCAGTACCAAGGCGTCGCCGAGGCGACGACTTCCATGCCTTCTGCGAGCATCAGAATTCCCCCGCGATGCGATGGCGCAACATGCGAGCGCGAAGCCAACGCATCGCGAAGCAGTCGCGCAGACCCTTCCAGACGCGGTTGCCCACGCCGTACTTCGCGCGGCCGGCAGCCCGCGGGCGGTGGTTCACGTCGACCTCGCGCACCGAGCCGCCCTGCCAGCGCACCAGCGTCGCCATGAAGCGGTGCATGCCCGCGAACCGCGGCGCCCGCAGCCAGAACTCGCGACGGATCGCCTTGATGCCGCACGCGGCGTCGACGACGCGATCCCCGGTCAGCCAGTTGCGCACGGCGTTGCCGATGCGCGACGACAGCCGGCGGACGAACGTGTCCTGGCGCCGCCGCCGCACTCCGAACACCGCGTCGCATTGCCCGGCCAGCAGTTCATCGACCATCGCCGGCAGATCGCGCGGATCGTTCTGCAGGTCGCCGTCCATCGTCGCCACGACCGCAGCGCGGGCGACTTCGACGCCCGCCATCACGGCCGCGCTCTGGCCGCTGTTCTGCTGCAACACGACGATGCGCAGCCACTCGGCGTGTCGCTCCGCCTTCCACGCCCGCATGCGCGCGAGGCTCTCGTCGCGACTGCCGTCGTCGACGAGCAAGGCCTCGAACGGACCGTGCGGCGCCAGCACGGCCTCGATCTCGGCGAGCAGCGCGTGCACGTTCTCCTGTTCGTCGTGGATCGGCACGACCAACGAGAATCGGAGCCCGACCGCGCCCGCCGCCGCGCCGCCAGGACGCGTCGCCACGCCTTCCTCGGCGTGGTGGTCAAGTCTGCTGCCGCTGGCGAGCCGATGGAGGATGTCCTGGTTCATGCCGTGCTGGGCGGCAGACTACCGGCCGCCCAAACGCGACGGAACGACAGCGCTGGCTTGCCTTGGCACCCGACCACCGAATGATCCGAACCGCATGATGCCGCCGTTCCTCGAAGCGATGCGCCCCCATCAGTGGGTCAAGAACCTGCTCGTGCTGGCGCCACTGGCCTTCACGCCGAAGGGGCTCATCTACGAGACGAGCGCGTGGATCTCGGTGTCGCTGGCGTTCGCCGTGTTCTGCCTGGCCGCGAGTTCGATCTACTTGCTGAACGACATCGTCGACCGCGAGGACGATGCGAGGCACCCCAAGAAGCGACTCCGCCCGATCGCCGCCGGTCGCCTGCCGGTCGGCGCCGCGAAGGTGCAGCTCGTGCTGCAGGTCGCGGCGACGTTCGGGCTCGCGGCGCTGGTGCCGGGCACCGACCTGCTGCCGTTCGTCGCGTGGCCGACCGCGTACCTGGTGCTGAACCTCCTCTACTCCTTCTGGCTGAAGCGCATGGTCGTCGTCGACTGCATGTGCATCGCGCTCGGCTTCCAGCTGCGCGTGCAGGCCGGCGCTGCGGCGATCGACGTGCGTGCCTCGCATTGGCTGTTGCTGTGCACGTTCTTCTTCGCGTTGTTCCTGGCGTTCTGCAAACGCTACGAAGAACTCGCCCGTCAGGCCGAAGCGAGCGGGCGCACGCGCGCGACGATGGAGGACTACACGGCGTCGTTCCTGAACATGATGATCGGCCCACTCGCGGCGCTGAGCATCCTGACCTACGCGCTCTACACGGTGAGTCCCGAGACCGTGCAGACGCACGGCGACGACCGGCTGATGTTCACGGTGCCGTTCGTGACCTACGGGGTGTTCCGCTACCTCTTCCTGGTCTACCGGCGAAGCGAAGGCGGCGACCCGGCTCGACTGCTGTTCCGCGACGTGCCGTTGCTGGTTTCGGGCGTCGGCTACGCGATCGCCGTGATGGTGCTGCTGGGCAAGTTCGGCAAGATCGTCTGACCACCCTCACGGCATCGGCACGACCACGATGCGGCCGGGCCCGTCGGCGCCTTCGCTGGCGACGAGCAAGCGTCCGTCCGGCAGCAGCGCCAAGCCTTCGGCCTGCGGCAGGACGTCCCGATCGATCAGGCTCACCGCGAGCAGCCGCCCAGCGGCATCCAGCCGCGCGATCGCCCCGTCCCGCGCGATCAGCACTAGGAACTCGCCGCGGGCCGGCAACGCCAGCAGTTCGCTGGCGACGAACGTGAAGTCGACGCGGACCTTGCCGCGCTCCGTCGTGCGCGTCGGCAGCGCGATGCCGCGCGCCTCTGCCTCGTCGATCAGGCTGCGCCGGCTCAGCACGAGCACCGGCTCCTCGCGCACTTCGAGAGTCGCCACGTCGATCGCGTAGATCGTGCGTTTGTCGCGCGCCTGCTTGTCGTCGGCGAGTCCTTGCTTGGGCATCGCCAGCAGGCAGCCGCGGACCTCGTCGTGGCAGAGCGACTCCCATTCGCGCGGTCCGGCCGGCAGCATGGTCGAGGCGACGATGCGGTAGCCGTCGCCCTGCGACGCGACGCGGCCGACGTAGCCGTCGCTGCGCAGCACGAAGAAGTCGGCGCCGACGCGCGCGACGCCCTCCCAGTCGGCGGCTTCGCCGAACGGCTGCGCGCGAACGGGCCGTTCGCCTTGGAGATCGACGAAGAACAGCGCCCCCACTTCGTCCTGAACGCACACGACGGTGCGGGCATCGACGACGCACAGCCCCGACACCTCACGCAACACCGACGGCAGCTCCAGCACGCCATCGCTCAGGTCGTCGGCCGGCGGCGTGCTGCACGCGGCCGCTGCCAGCAACATCGCCAGCGCGCGCCGCGAACGGTTCATCGCGGCGCCTCGACCTGACGCGTCGTCGCGAGGCAGCGCACGGCCGCCAGCAGGAACAGCACGGTCGCCCAGGTCACGTTGCCGAGCGCGAGCAGCTGGTTGCCGAGACGCCCGCCGAGCACGTCCTTGGCGAGCAGCCCGACCAGCGCGCCGGCGATCAGCAGCACCGCCGCGACGACATCGCGCCGACCGCGCAGCAGGCGATCGACCACGAACGCGACCGGGAACAGCCACACGCAGAAGTGCGCCTTGCTCGACTGCGGCGACAGCAAGACCATCCCGCAGGCGATCGCGCCGACTTCGCCGAGCGCCACCACACGCTGCGCGGCGAGCCGATCGCTCGCCGCCCGCACGAACCGCCGGGACGCGAGCAGCCCGAGGCCGATCAAGCCCAGCACCAGCCCTTGCGCGACGAGCAGCACGGCGCGGAACACGCCGGGGCCGAGTTCGCAGACCAGCACGTCGCCAAGCGCGGTCGTGAACTCGCTGGCCCTGGTCACCGGGGTGAACCAGCGAACCAGCGTTCCCGACAGGCTCTGGTTGAGCACGCTGTGCGAGTCCCAGGCGCCGGCGGCGCTGGCGGCACTGCCGACCTCGAGTCCACGCAGGTTGACTTCGTACCACGCCCGCCACCACGCGCCGCCATCGGCGCGCGGGAACAGGAAGTCGGGCAGCAGCGTGGCGCCGACGAACGTCGCCAGCAGGATCGCCAGCCCGACGCGGTTGCGCAGCACGAACAAGCCGACGAACAGCAGCGGCGTCGCTTTGATCGCAGCAGCCAGGCCCGCCCAGACAGCGGCCGAGGCGCGCCCGGCGTACCAGGCAGCGGCGACGGCGCCGACCAGTCCGGCGATCAGGAGGTCGTGGCTCTGGTTGCTGAACACCGACGCGACGTGACGGCCGCCGACGATGCCGGTGATCGCCCAGAACCAGAGCAGCCGCGGCGGTGCCTGGCCGGCACGTTCGCCACGCGCATAGCCGTGCAGCCAGCGCAGCAGAGCCAGCACGATCGCCAGGTTGACCGCGAACCACGCGTACGGCTGCCAGCCCTGCGGCAGCTTGGCGAACGGCACGAACGGCACCGCCGCGAACGGCGGGTAGGTGAACGGCTTGTCGTCCGTCCCGCGCCGGTAGATCTCGGCGCCGGCGGCCAGGCGTTCGGCACCCAGGGTGTAGACCGGCAGCTCCCGCTTGCTGCGCTGGGCCGCACGCTCGAAGTACCAGCCGCCGCCGACGATCGCCGCCAGGAGCAGCGGCAGGAGCCAGAGCCGCGAGCGATTCACGCGGGCGTTATCGCGACGCATCCGCGCCCTGTCCACCGCGACCACGAAGTCCGTCGAACTTCGCGCCGCGTCGCGACGTTCCGCTATCCTCCCCGCCCCTTCGCTTGGCCAAACCGACCCCACCACCACGCGGACGCCTCGGCGTCTGGCTGTTCGGCGCCTTCGGCGGCCTCGCCACCACCGTCGTCGTCGGCGCCCGCGCGATCGCGCGAGGTCGCGCCGAACCGCTCGGCCTCGCGACCGAACTGCCGGTCGCGGCCGGCATCCCGTGGCAGCCGCTCGCGGGGNNTGGTGTTCGGCGGCCATGAGATCCGCCGTGGCGACTTCGCGAGCGCTGCCGCCGAGATCCACGAGAAGACCGGCACCCTGCCGCCGGCACTGGTGCGCTCGCTGCGCGCCGACCTCGCGGCCGCGAGCCGCAACGTCGTGCCGGGCGTGATGCCCAACGCGGGGCGAACGATCGAACGGCTCGCCGACCGTACGCCGCGCCGCGACGGGCCCCTTCGCGCGCAGCTCGCCAAGGTCGAAGCCGACCTGCGGGCGTTCCGAGCGCGCCATCGGCTCGAACGGGTGGTCTGCGTCAACCTGACGTCGACCGAGCCGCCGCTGCGCCCGTCCGCGGCGCACCGTTCGCTCGCGGCGTTCGAACGCGCGATCGCGCGCGACGACCGCAAGGCCGTCCGCCCCTCGGCGATCTACGCGCTGGCGGCCGCACGGCTCGGCATGCCATTCGTGCACTTCACGCCGAGCGAGTCGGCGGTGCTGCCTGCCATCCGCGAGGCGTTCGCCACGACGAAGACGCCGTGGATGGGGCGCGACGGCAAGACCGGCGAGACCCTGGTGAAATCGGCGCTCGCGCCGATGTTCGCCTACCGCAACCTCCGCGTGCTGACGTGGCAGGGCTACAACATCCTCGGCGACCGCGACGGCCGCGTGCTCGCCGACGACGACAACAAGCGGACGAAGGTCGCGACCAAGGACGCGCTGCTGCCGTCGATCCTCGGCTACCCGTTGCACACGCACGTCGGCATCGACTACGTGCCGTCGCTGCACGACCTGAAGACCGCCTGGGACTTCGTGCACTTCCAGGGGTTCCTCGGCTTCAAGATGGCGCTGCAGTTCATCTGGCAGGGTTGCGACGCGATCCTCGCTGCGCCCTTGGTGCTCGACCTCGTGCGGTTCGCGGACCTGGCGCAACGCCGCGGCGAGAGCGGGCCGATGACGCACCTCGGCAGCTATTTCAAGCAGCCCGCCGACGTCGCCGAGCACGACCTGCACCGGCAGTGGGCCACCCTCGTCGCCTACCTCGACCGCGTGCGCGCCGCGTCGCGCCGCTGACGGCCGGCGTCCGACGCGCAGGATCGCGGGGCGCGGCACCTTCGCCCGAGATCGACAGCTCTTCCGGCGCCGACGCGAAGAAAACCGTTCCGGTACGGACCGGGCGCGGGGTCGGCACGTAGACTCCCGCCCCCTCGGAATCCCCACCCCCCGAAGGAAACACGAACATGAAGCAACTCCTGTCGTTCGCTCTCGCCGTCGCGCTCTGCGCCCCGGCTTTCGCCCAGAAGATGGGCTCCTCCAACAGCAACGCCCCGACGGTCAAGCAGACCGTCATGGCCGGCGACGCCAAGATGTCGCTCGACTACACGTCGATCACCTGGGCCGGCGGCGCGACGATGACCGCCATCGCCGACAAGGAGAAGGGCGAGCGCATCCGCACCCGCGTCAACAGCCAGGCCGCCGAAAAGCCGCTCGCCACGTTCTCGACCTCGGTCGACGTCACCTGCGGCGACCTCAAGCTGGCCGCCGGCGAGTACCAGGTCTACTTCACGATCGACGCCGACCTCGCCTGGAACCTGAACTTCAAGTCGGGCGACAAGGTGATGACGCAGAAGCTCAAGCTCGAGGACTCCGGTCACGAGAGCAAGCGCCTGATGATGTGCTTCTACGCCGAGGACAACGGCGCGGGCGTCTACCTGGCGTTCGGCAAGCAGTCGGGCATGCTGTCGTTCGCGGTCGCCAAGAAGGGCTGAGCCCGCGCTTCACGCCGGCGGCAACAGCCGCCGCAGCATCTCGGCGGTGAGTCCCTCACCGCCGCCGTCCGGGAAGGCGTTGCCTTTGTCGCGCCGACCTTCCCGGGCTTGCCAGCGCTGCAGCAGCGCTTCGGCCTGCTCGCGGCGCCCCGCCGCGCACGCCAGCGCATAGGCGTCGAGCAGCCACGCCGCGTCTTCACCGTGACGCGCCAGCAACGCAAGGTGCGCCGCGAGCGCCCCCTCGGCGTCGCTGCTGGGCGCCGGCACGCCGCGCAGCACCGGCACCACGACGGCGTCGCCCGACAGCGCCGCGAGCCGTTCTCCCGGCGGCAGGTGCGCATTCACGACGGCGAGGATCTGCGCCATCGCCCCGTGCATGCGACCGCGCGCCGTGATCACCCGTTCGGCGCCGAACGCGCGCCAGCGCAGCACGAGTCCACCTTCGGCGCGGTCGCTGCGTTCGCCCTGCACGGTGTCGAGGGTGGAGATGCCGAGGCGGTCGAGCCGCCGGGCGAACGTCCGCAGGCAGTCGGGCACCAGTTGGTAGACGGCGAGCCGGTCGAACACCGGCAGCACGACCTCGGCGCCGGGATCGACCACCGAACGCGTCGTGGTGCCATAGGCGACGACGCCCGTCGCGGCGAAGCGCACCCGCCGCACGACCTCCGGGCGACCATCGCGCATCGCCAGTTCCTCGACCGTGCACGCGAAGTCGGCCGGCGGCCAGATGCTCGGGGGCAGTTGCTGCTCCCAGCAGCCGCCGGCGGTGGCGGCGACGAGCAGCGCCGCGAACGCTCGCGACATCACGAAAGCACGGGGCGTCGACACGAACTGCATGCTACCGACGCGCCGGCCCGATCCGCGGTCGCCTCCGGTGCACCTCGTGCTTTGCTTCTCGACCACGCGCGGGATAGCCTCGGCACGCATCGGCTCCTCCGGTCAGCAGCGAGGCACAGACACTTGGTCCTGATCCACGAGAAGATCACGGCACTGCTCGAGCAACGGCGGCTCAAGAAGCGGGATCTGGCGCGGGCGTTGGGAGTGTCGCCGCAGACGGCGACCGACATCTGCAAGGGGCGCTCGGCGATCACGCTGCCGCACCTGCGCAACCTGATCCGCTTCTTCGAGGTCCGCGCGGAGTTCTGGCTCGACGACGAGCGTGCCACCCCCGACGACATCGATCGACTGGCGGCTCGTGGCGCGGCGACGGCCTGGGCGCGCACCGGCCTGATGCAGGTGCAGGATCCCGAGCGCTTCCTGCGCCGGCTGCGCACCTTCGTCGTGCAGCACAAGAGCGAGTTCCTCGCCGCGTTCCCGGACCTGACGCCCGCTGAACGGCGGCTGCTGGGCCTCGGCGAGCCCGAGGGCGGCATCGTCGGCCAGATCGGCGCCGGATGACGTTCGCGTGACGTTCGCCGCGAGCGAACGTTGCGACCGAAGCGCACCGCGGCCAGCATGGCACGGATGCATCCAGCTGCCAGCGCGGTCGTGTTCGCCCTTCTCCTGCCGTGTGCGGCGCAGGACCCTGCCGAGGCTGCGGCGAAGACGCCGTTCGAGATCCGCGCCGGCAAGCCGGTCGATGCGATCCCCGGTGAGAAGCACCTGAAGAACGTGCGCCAGCTCACGTTCGAGGGCGAGAACGCCGAGGCCTACTGGTCGCACGACGGCACGAAGCTGATCTTGCAGCGCCGCACCGAGGCGATGGGCGCGGACCAGATCTACGTGCTCGACCTGGCGACCGGCGACCTGCGCCTCGTCAGCACCGGCAAGGGCCGCACGACGTGCAGCTACTTCCTCCGCGGCGACCAGCAGATCGTGTTCGGCTCGACGCACCACCACGGCGACGCACCGCCGGTCGTGAAGATGACCGGGCATGGCTACCAGTGGGCGGTCCACCAGGAGTACGACATCTTCGTCGCCAACGCCGACGGCAGCGGTCTGCGCCAGATCACCGACGCGCCGGGCTACGACGCCGAGGCGACGGTCTGTCCGGCGACGGGGACGATCGTCTTCACGTCGGTGCGCGACGGCGACCTCGAGCTCTACACGATGGAGCCCGACGGCACGAACGTGAAGCGCATCACGAATCGGCCGGGCTACGACGGCGGGGCCTTCTTCTCGCCTGACGGCAAGAAGCTCGTGCTGCGCTCCGCGTTCCCCAAGGACGCCGCCCGCGCCGCCGAGGACCAGACGCTGCTCGGCCAGCAGATCGTGCGCCCGTCGCACATGGAGATCACGGTCTGCAACCGCGACGGCTCGGACTTCCGGCAGGTCACGCGCAACGGTGCTGCGAACTTCGCCCCGTTCTGGCACAAGGACGGCAAGCGCATCCTGTTCGCGAGCAACTGGCGCGGCGTCGAGCAGGCGGCGAAGACCGGGGATCGCAGCGCCGCGCGGCTGTTCAACCTCTACCTGATCAACGAAGACGGTACCGGCATCGAACAGGTCACGCACAGCACCGAGTTCGACTCGTTCCCGATGTTCTCGCCCGACTCGCGGCACCTGGTCTGGGCGAGCAACCGCTTCAACGCAAAGCCCGGCGAGACGAACCTGTTCGTCGCCGAGTGGATCGACTGACGACCAGCCTGCCGCGCCGGCAAGGCGCACGCTGCGGCGAATGCGGGGATTGTCGCGGGCTTCGCAACGGCTTCACCGGGCTGGCCGATCCTGCCGGCCATGGACCACGAACTGCTCGAGGGCGCAGCCTGCGCCGGTTCGGACCTGACCGCCCGCCTGCTCGCCGAACTGCGCCGCGCCGGTGACCGCCTGGCCCTGGCCAAGCAGCGCGCTCATGCGGACGCGATCGCCGGCCTTCCACCCAGCGAACGCGCGCGGCGTGAACTGCGGCACTGCCGCAGCCTCGTGGATTCGCTGCGCCGCCTGCTCGCGGGCATGCCCGCATTCGACGGAGGCGGCCATGCTGCGTCTGCTTGAGGACGACGCGCACGGCCACCGGTTGCGCAGCCTGCTCGGCCGCTTCCGCGACCAGGAAGTGAAACTGGTCGCGGCGCTCGGGCGGCTCGGCGACGCGCTCGAGGTGACCGAGGACTCGACGTGCGCCATCGCCGGCCGCGCGATCGCTGCGCACCGCGCCCAGGTCGCCCGATGCATCGAACTGCAGCTCGCGTGCGACGGCGTCAGCAGTGAGCTGGTGCACGTGCGCATGGCGATCGCCGGCACGCTCGAGGAACTCGCCGACCACGACCACCGGCGGTTCCTCGCCGCGCGCGCTGCGCCCGACGACGCCCTCGCATCACCAGCCTGAACGGCGCGCGGATCAGAGCGGCTGCAGCTCGATGCGGCGGAACTCGCAGACCGCGCCTTCGGCCTGCAGCGCGATGCGGCCGCGATCGGCCGTGCACTCGGTGCCGTCGTTCACGAGGTCGCCGTTCACCCAGATCGTGATCGCGCGACCGCGGCACTCGATGACCATCGTGTTCCACTCACCCAGCGGCTTCTCGCTGCCGTCGGTCAGGTTGCGGATGCGCCGGGCGCGATCCCCGTCGACGCCCCAGTTCGCCTTCGGTCCACGCCGCGTCTCCATGTCGGGGACGGCGATGTCCTCGCCGATGCACCAGAAGTCGCCGGCGTTGCCGTGGTGCAACTGGCACTCGATCGACTGCGGGAACATGCCGTAGAGCCGGCGCGGCGTCGAGGCGTGCACGAGCACGCCGCAGTTGCCGGGCTCGCCGGGCCAACGCCACTCGACGGTCAGGCGGTAGTTCGCGAACTCGGCATCGGTGACCAGATGCCCCTGCGGGTTGCCGCGGCTCACCAGCACGCCGTCGCTGACGACGAACGATGGCTCGACGGCAGCGCCCCCATCGGCAGCCGGGACGTCGGCGTGCCAGCCGGCGAGGTCGCGGCCGTTACACAGCGGGAGGACGGGGGCGGGGCCGGGCGGTGTCGAGCAGGCGGCGACGAGAGCGAGGACGAGGAACGCAGGGCGCATGGCAGAACGCTATGCCGCGGTCGCGAGCGACGGAAGCGCACGGATCACGGCGCGAGCCGTTCGCGTCGCCACGCGGCACCGTCGCGCACGCACCGCACGCGGTCGTGCAGCCGGCCGTCGCGGCCCTGCCAGAACTCGATGGCGGCAGGCTCGAGCACGTAGCCGCCCCAGTGCGCGGGTCGGGGCACGGGCCCGTCCCCGACGGTCGCCGCGAGCCGCGCCACGACCGCTTCGAGTTCGTCGCGATCGCGCACGACGCGACTCTGCGGCGAAGCCGCACTGCACAGCTGGGCGCGACGCGGTCGGGCGGCGAAGTAGTGATCCGCCGCGGCCGCGGCTGCGAGCACGACGCGGCCCGTCACGCGCACCTGGCGATCGCGCGGCGCCGACCACCAGAAGGTCGCCGCGGCGCGCGGGTTGGCGGCGAGCTGTTCGCCCTTGGCACTCGCTTGGTTGGTGAAGAACGTGAGGCCGCGCGCATCGAGACCCTTCAGCAGGACGATGCGGCAGTGCGGCTGGCCGTCGCGATCGCAGGTCGCGAGCGCCATGCCGTTGGGCTCCAGCACCCCCGCCGCCTCGGCCGCGGCGAGCCATGCGCGCAGCAGGTCGAGCGGTTGCTCGGGAACGTCGGCGAGGTCGAACGGGGAGTCGCCGTATTCGCGCCGCAAGCGAGCGAAGCCTGGATCGTGCATGCCTCGATCATCGCCGCGGCGCGCGGTGGCGGCCACGGCTGCAGCGGCATCCGTTCGCCAGGTCCCCCAACCCGGCGCACCCACTCCGGCCTACGTCACTTGCAGGCGCGGGCCGCGCGTGGGTTGGTTTCTGTCGCGGTTGCGTGATCGCGCAGTCCGTCGGCCGCTGCGCGCAGCTAGCCATCCCCCGACCGCTGCCTCGCCCACCAAGCCGACGACTGTGAACGACGACTCTCCCAAGGTCCACCCAACGTCTTTGGCACTCAGCCG
>DDSQ01000149.1:0-146 GCA_002343845.1 Planctomycetes bacterium UBA2386
GCGTTCAAGGACAAGGGCGTGCAGAACGTGCTCGACGCGATCGTCGACTTCCTGCCGTGTCCGATCGACCGGCCGCCGCTCGAGGGGTTCAACCCCGAGGCCGACGAGAAGGTGTCGCGGCCGCTGCTGCCCGACCAGCCGTTCGC
>DDSQ01000149.1:261-9394 GCA_002343845.1 Planctomycetes bacterium UBA2386
CGGCGACATCGTCGCGGCGGTCGGCATCAAGGATGCGATCACCGGCGACACGCTCTCGACCAAGGAGCACCCGGTCGTCTACGAGGCGATGGCGTTCCCGGACACCGTGATCAGCATGTCGATCGAGCCGGAGTCCGGCGGCGATCGCGACAAGCTCGGCGCGGTGCTCGGCAAGCTCGTGCGCGAGGATCCGACGTTCAAGGCCAGCACCGACCCGCAGACCAGCCAGACGGTCATCTCGGGCATGGGCGAGTTGCACCTCGAAGTGAAGTGCAACATGATCATGAACGACTACAAGATCCCGGTGAAGGTCGGGCGGCCGAAGGTCGCCTACAAGATGACGCTGAAGGGTCCGAAGACCGTCGAGGCCCGTCACATCAAGCAGTCGGGTGGTTCCGGTCAGTTCGCCGTGGCCAAGGTGAAGTTCACCACCGACCCCGAGGTCGAGAGCCTGAAGTTCATCGACGGCGTCAAGGGCGGCTCGGTGCCGCGTGAATACATCCCGGCGGTCGAGGCCGGCATCGAGAGCGCGGTGAAGGGCGGCGGCCGCATCGGCTTCCCGTACGTGAAGATCGTCGCGGAGCTGTACGACGGCCAGGCGCACGACGTCGACTCGAACGCGATGGCGTTCGAGACCGCCGGCGTGCTCGCGTTCCGGCTGGCTTCCGAGAACAACTCGCTGCTGCTCGAGCCGATCATGAAGATCGAGATCGAGGCGCCGGAGGACAAGACCGGCGACGTGATCGGCGACCTGTCGAGCCGCCGCGGCATCGTCGAGGAGATGATCAGCAAGCCGGGCTCGATCAGCGCCGTCACCGGCAAGGTGCCGCTCGCCGAGATGTTCCAGTACTCGACGCGCCTGCGCTCGATGACGCAGGGCCGCGGCACGTATTCGATGGAGCCGGCGAGTTACGAGCCGGTGCCGCCGAACATCGCCGAGAAGGTGCTCGCGGAGTACACGAAGGCCTGATCGCGACGCGCGCGGTCAGGCACCGAGCAGTTCGATGCCTTCGTGCGCGAGTGCGAGCAGGACGCACGGCGGATCGCCCGCGGCGCCGGTCGCGAACGGCGCGTGTTCGCTGCCGTCGTCGTGCACGACGAACGAGCCGGCCCGGTGCTCGCCGTGGTCGTCGCGATAACCGCCCTGCACGACGAGCAGGCGTTCTTCGCCGTGGTGGCGGTGGCGCGGGTAGCCGCACCCAGGGTCCATCCGGATCAGCACCAGCGTCCGCCCGGTGGCCCGGTCGCTGGCGTAGAAGTGCACGGCAACGCCGCGGTAGCGCGTCGGGCGCCACGGGATCGCGGCGAGGTCCATGGCCGCAGCGTAGGCGCGTCCCGCCGCGCGGCAATCCTCACCCGCGGCCGGTATCCTGCGCGGCCCGATGACGGCACCGCGCGAAAGCTGGTCGATCGCGATCGACAAGGACTACCTGAAGTTCAGTGCTGCGCACTTCCTGATCTTCCCGGACGGGTCGGCGGAGCGGCTGCACGGCCACAACTACAAGGTGTTCGTCGACGTGCACACCGATCTCGATGCGCACGGGCTCGTCGTCAACTTCCAGGAGATCAAGCCGATGATCCGCGAGTTGTGCGACGAACTCGACGAGCATCTGCTGCTGCCGGGCCAGCACCCGGTCCTGACCGCCGTGCGCACGGGTGAGCACTTCGACATCCGGTACCGGCAACGGCGCTACCTCGTGCCGGCCGATGAAGTGATCGTGCTGCCGATCGGCAACACCAGCGCCGAGAACCTCGCCAGTTGGTTTGGCCGCGCCCTGCGGCAGCGCATGGCGGCGAAGTGGCCGAAGCTCGCCCTGCGGAGGCTCGAGGTCGGAGTCGAGGAGACCGCGGGCCAGCGCGGGATCTGGACGCTGCAGGAGTAGGCGTCAGCCGTTGGCGGCGCGGGCGGCGGCGATCGGAAAGCCGTGCAGCCAGCGCGCGGGGCGGTCGCCGCAGTTGCGCACCGTGTGGCGCGTGCCGGCCGGGATTCGCAGTTCGTCTCCCGTCACGAGCCGCAACGTGCGCCCGTCCATCTCGACCTGGCAATCGCCGTCGAGCAGCAGCACGAGTTCGTCGACATCGTGCAGGAAGTCGTGCCAGATCTGGTCGGGTGGATCGATCCAGATCTCGCACGAAAAGCCGAGCCGTGCCCAGTGCTCCCGCACGGCGTGCAGTTCGTGTTTTGCAGGCTGCATCCCAAGTCTCCGGGTGGTGAACCGTGACTCCGCGGCGTGCCGCGTTCCGTTGCGGCTGCCAGGTGCTCGATCCCAGGTGCGTGCCGCAGGTGGTGACTGCGGTTGACCGAATGAAACCACGGCTGGTGTCGAAAGGAAAGCAACTGGCGCCCCGTGTGGTGCGGCGCCGCGGTGGGCACGGCGGATCCCTCTTGGGTGGTGCACCGGCCGCTGCATCTAGCCGGCGTGCGGCGCCGGTAACAGTCGGCGGCGGCGGCAACAAAAGGAGCCGAGGCTGGTAGGAGCCAGCCTCGGCGCGAGACGACTGGGTGAGCGCGGGCCACCCGAGCAGATTCAAATGATGCCCGTCCTCCGGACCGCCATCGCGAGCGCGAGACGTGTCGACCAGCTCGCTGACTGGCCGACTGCACCTCGGGCTTGCGCCCTGGAACAGACCCCTCTGATTCGCGGTGCCATCTCGGCGTCCGAGTTGCCCGCGATGGGATCCTGAGGACGGGAAAGAGCCCCGTGAGGAGGCATGGCCCCCACGGAACGCCGGTAGGACGAACGGGGAGCCCTGCCGTGTTCCGTTCGCCCGCCTGGCCGGCGAGTCCCCGTCAGGGCAGCCGCAGCGGCTGTCGGGCGCCCGAGGCGGCCTGCGCCCGGATGTGCGCGTGCACCTGCATCGCCCGGCCAATGCACTGGTCGCTGTTGTGGTACTCGTAACGGCCGAACCGGCCGAACGTCAGGTAGCCACTGTCATCAAACCACTTACGAACGCGCCCGATGCGGGCCGAGAACGCCAGGTCCTGGTCGATGTAGGCGTACTCGTTGTTGCAGGCCTCGAGCAGGACGACCTGTTCGGGCCGCAGGATGCCCGCCCGGCCGAGCCCGGCGACGACCTCGCGCAGCCACGGCGCGTCCGGCCGCAGTTCGCCGCGGTGCGTGACCTCGGCGAGGAACGAGCCGTGGCCCGCGGGGGCGTTGGCCGCCGAGTAGTTGCTGAAGTAGGTGACGCGGTTGGTCGGACCCTGGTCGGCGAACGGCAGGTAGACCCAGCTCAATGGCGGCAACGGCTCGTCGAGTTCGACGCCGATCATCAGGTTCACCAGCGAGATCGGACGCAGGGCGCGGATGTCGGCGCGGACGTCCGCGGGGATCTCGACGATCGCGGGCTCGATCAGCGGCAGGGGCACCGTGTTGACCACGAGGTCGAACGGCTCGCCGTTCACGCGGAACCCGTCGCCGGCCTTCTCGACGCGATCGACGGCGACGCCGCACTGCAGCGTGAACCCGCCACCGTCGATGGTGCCGCGGACCATCGCCTCGAAGCCGCCGTGCTTGGGAAACCAGAAGACCGACTGGTGGGTGTAGCCCTCGGTGGTGACGCCGATGGCCGACTTCACGACGTCCTCGATGGGGGCCTCCGGCACGCGACCGGCAACCCAGTCGCTGGCCATGCGCCGCAGGTCGCACTTCCAGATCTTCTCGTTGTAGGGAACCATGAAGTGGCGCGCGAAGCCCTTGCCCAGCCGCCAGTCGATCCAGTCACCGAAGTTCGCCGGGCACGGTGCGCCGGCGCGGCGGGTGGCGAACGCCTCGATGTAGCCGGCGAGGCAGTCGACGATCGCCTCCTTGGTCAGGTGGCCGACGCCGTTCTCGAACGGATACGGCACCCAGCGATCGTGCCAGCGGATCTTGGTGTTGCGCACCGTGCGCACCGTGCCGGCCTCGCCGCCGCACCGGGCCAGCTGCCAGTCGAGGACCTGCTTGTCCTTGCTGAACAGGATGTGGCCGCCGGCCTCGTCGAACGTGAACTCGCCGTAGCGGCGGCTCTTGCACAGGCCGCCGGCGCGCTCCGCCTTCTCGAGAACGGTGACGCGATGGCCATCGGCCGCGAGCATGCGTGCGAGAGCGACACCGGAGATGCCGCCACCGAGGATGGCGATCTTCATGCGGAGGGAGGCGGCATCGGACGGACGAGGCCGCGAACTCTATGGATCGTGCCGAGGGACGGTAGACCCCACTGATCGCTGGTGGGCGCGGATCGAAGCGGGGCAGCGGGGGGCGGCGGCGCGTGGCGCGCCGAGGGGCCGTTGCCAGCAGGCGCGGCTCGCCAGCTGCTGCCGGAGCGGCGACCCGTCCTGAATCGGGGCAGAGTCGAGACTTCCCGCCGACCCCTCGCGAGAATCCGCGGCCCTTTGGCTGCGCCCGTCCCACCGTCCACGCACGAGCACCGGGCGATTGCCGCCCTGGCGCTCGTCGCCTTCGCGCTCAACCTGAACACCAGCGTGCTTGGTGCGCTGCTGCCGTTCGTTCCGAACGAGCTGTCCAACCATGCCACCTGGCTGCTCGCCGCGGCGGGGTTCGGCTCGGGCGTCGGTGCGCTGCTGATGCCGGCGGTGGCTGCGCGAACGGGGTTGCGGCCCGTGTTGCTCGCGAGCCTCGTCGTCTTCGGCGTCGTCAGCGCGCTGCACCTGCTGCCGCTGGGCGTCTGGCCGTTCCTGGTCGTGCGGGCGCTGTCGGGGATCGCGGTCGGCACGGCGTACGCGGCGGCGTCGTCGCTCATCACCGAGGCGGTGCCCTACGCGCGGCGCGGGGCCGCGATGGGGTGGTTCACTGCCGGCATGTTCCTGGCGATCCCGGTCGGCATGCCGATCGCCGTGCTGTGCGCGCAGGCCGGAGGCTGGCCGTGGATCTTCGGCGCGCAGGCCGTCCTGGCCATTGGCGGCGGCATGGCCGCCGCGCGCTCGGTGCCGGCGACGGCCGGCCTGCTGGCGCCGATGCGCTACCTGCCCGTGCTGCGGAACGGCGCGGCGATGGCAGGGTTGTTGGCGACCATGCTGCACGTCGGGTCGTTCTTCACGACCGTGCAACTGGCGTCCCGATGGCTGGCCGACACCGGGCGGTTCCCGGCCGAACAACAGATGTGGCTGTGGATCGGGCTTGGCGCCGTGAGCGTGGTCGGCAGCGGCCTGCTGGGCCGCCTCAGCGACGTGTTCGGCAAACGCAACTTCGTGCTCGCGACCTCGGCGGTTCTGGTCGGCTGCTTCCTGTTCCTGACCCGGNNCCCGCCGGTGCCGTGCTGGCGTGGGTCGGTGCCGGGCTCGCGCTCACCGCCGCGGCGCGAACCGGGCCGCTGCAGGCGCTGGTGTCCGGAGTCGTGGCGAAGGACGAGGTGGCCTCCCTGATGGCCCTGCGCGGTTTCGCGATGCAGGTCGGGGTGGGGGCGTTCGCCGTGGCGGCAACCCCGCTGACGAACGACCTCGGATTCCGCGGCGTGCTCTGGCTCGCGGCAGGATGCCAGGCCGCTTCCTACCTGGTGATCCGGCTCTGGGGCCGCGAAGGCCGGTGACCGCGCACCCGACAGGATGAAATCCCGGGACGGCCACAGGCGCGCGCGCTGCGCGCTGGGCGCGCCTTTTTTCGACAACTCATGCTCCGACCTACGCCCCTCGTCCTTCTTCTCGCCGCGCTGGCCGTCACCCCCGCCTGCCGCAGCTTCCACGGCCAGTACCACCTCGACACCGACGACTACGTGCTGGCGACGCGCACCGAGCCGAACGGCGCCAAGACGACCTGGAGGCTGCATGCGGGCACGGTGCCCAGCCTGGTCGCGATCTCCGAGCGCGAGGAAGAACAGCCACTGCTCGGCCTGCGGTTGGCCGAACTCGACAAGGACCAGGCGGAGAAACGGGGGGTGCGGCCGTACACCGGGCTGCTGGTTCGTGGGGTCACCGACGCCTCGAGTGCGGCCGAGGCAGGCGTGCACGTTGGCGACGTGCTGCTGGCGATCGATGGCGGCGAGACGGTCTATCTGCCGCAGGCGCGGAAGGTGGAGGGTGCGCTGCGCGTCGACCAGAAGCTCGTCGTGAAGGTGCTTCGTGGCCAGGACTCGCTCGATCTCGACCTCGTCGTGCGGGCGACGAAGCAGAAGGTGTTGACCGAGGAGTCGATCGCGCTCGAGTCGCCGGCACCGCTGGCGCGCCCGTTCGCTGGCGTCTCGCTGGCCGGCATTCCGGCGGCGCACTGCGAGCGGATCTTCGGCGCCCCGCGCCAGGCGGTGATCGTGTCGCAGGTCGAAGTCGGCTCGCCGGCCTGGGTGGCGGGCATTCGGCCCGGCGACGTGATCGACACACTCGATGGCCAGCCGGTGCCGGACGTGCACCGCTTGCAGCGCACGATCGCCGAGCGCGGCGAGTCCGGCGAGTCGATCAAGCTCGGCGTGCATCGCGGCCCCGACGGCGCCTACGAGGGGCAGGTGGCGCTCTCCGACTACCAGGACTCCACGAACGTGCGCATTCCGCTGGTGTTCAGCCTCGACAACGGCGTGTGGCGGGACTCGTGGTCGGTCGGCCCGTGGGGGCTCCTGATGCGCAACCGCAACTTCTACGAAGCGGACGCGACGACGCGCCGCGTCAAGACGCACAACGTGTTCAGCGCCGTGCTCGGTCTCTTCCGCGTCGAGTCGACGCCGACCGACACCGAGGTGCGGCTGCTCTGGTTCATCCGCTTCGACACCTGAGTCGCTGCCGCGACTCCCTCCGGCGCATTGCCGCGCAGCTCAGCGCTGGCAGCCGGAGCACCAGTAGGTGCTGCGCCCGCCGTCCACGGCGCGCTTGATCACGGCCCCGCAGCGCATGCACCGTTCGGCGGCGCGTTCGTAGACGGCGAGCTCTCGCGCGAAGAATCCGACGTCCTCGGCGACGCCGACGTAGTCGCGGAACGACGTGCCGCCTGCCGCGATCGCGGCCTGCAGTACGTCGCGCACCGCGGTCGCCAGCGCCTCGCATTCGGCGCGCGTCAACGTCTTGGCGGCGCGCCGCGGCCGCACCTTCGCGCGCCAGCAGGCCTCGCTCGCGTAGATGTTGCCGACGCCGACGACGACGTGCGCGTCCATCAGCATCGTCTTCACGGTCGCGGTGCGGCGACGACTGTGGCGATGCAGGAACGCGCCGTCGAAGCCCGGCTCGAGCGGCTCCTGGCCGAGGCTCGCCAGCAGCTTGTGCGAGGCGAGTTCCGAGGACGGGGCGACGTCGAGCGCGCCGAAGCGTCGCGGATCGACGAAGCGCACCAGGCGATCGCCGAAGTCCATGCGCCAGTGTTCGTGCTTGCGGTACTCGGGGCGCGCGGCGCGGGGCGTGGTCGGCTCGACCAGGAACCTCCCGGTCATGCCGAGATGCACCAGCGCCACGGGTGCGTGCGGTCCGTCGAAGTGCATCAGCAGGTACTTCGACCGCCGCGTGATGCCCTGGCAGCGGCGACCTTCCAGGTTGCGCAGTGCTTCGGCCGGCATCGGCCAGCGCAGATCCGGCCGTGCCAGGTGCACCGCACGCAGCCGCCGTCCGCGCAGGTGCGGTTCGGCGCCGGTGCGCACGGTCTCGACTTCGGGCAGTTCGGGCACGGTGGCGTGGGTACGTTCGTGGGTCAGGCTGCTGCGGCGGCCCGGCGCCGTCGTTAGCATGCCGCGCCCGATTCGGCCCACCAACTCGTCCGCATGCCACCCAAGTCGCCCGTCGAGGGCCTGCACCACATCGGCATTGCCGTTCGCTCCATCGCCGAGGCGCTGCCGCGTTGGACCGACGAGATGGGCCTGAGCCTCGTGTCCGTCGAGGACGTGCCGACCGAGAAGGTCAAGGTCGCGATCCTGAAGGCTGGCAACACGCGCATCGAACTGCTCGAGCCGTTGACGCCCGACTCGCCGTTGACGGCGTTCCTGCAGAAGCGCGGGCCGGGGATCCACCATCTCGCGTTCCAGGTCGGCGACTGCCAGCAGAAGATCGACGCGCTGGCGGCGCACGGCGCGCCGATGTTGTCGAAGACGCCGAACCCGGGTGCGCACGACTGCCGCATCGCGTTCGTGCACCCGAAGTGGCTCGGCGGCGTGCTCGCCGAGTTCGTCGAGGACCCGCACCATGACTGACCCGATGAAGAAGCTGCAGGAGTTGCGCGAACGCTCGCTGTTGGGTGGCGGCCAGGACCGCATCGACGCGCAGCACGAGAAGGGCAAGCTGACCGCGCGCGAGCGCATCGACCTGCTGGTCGATCCGGGCACCTTCACCGAGATCGATCGCTTCGTGACGCACCGCTGCCGCGACTTCGGCATGGACGCCGAGAAGAACCAGATCCTCGGCGACGGCGTCGTGGTCGGCAGCGCGCGCATCGACGGCCGCCCGGTCTATCTCTACGCGCAGGACTTCACCGTGTTCGGTGGCAGCCTGTCGGAGACGCACGCGGCGAAGATCTGCAAGGTGATGGACCTCGCCGTGAAGATGGGCGTGCCGATGATCGGGTTGTCCGACTCTGGCGGCGCGCGCATCCAGGAAGGCGTGGTGTCGCTCGGCGGCTACGCGGACATCTTCCTGCGCAACACGCTCGCCAGCGGCGTGGTGCCGCAGATCAGCGCGATCATGGGGCCCTGCGCTGGCGGCGCGGTGTACTCGCCGGCCNNGCCGCAGATCAGCGCGATCATGGGACCGTGCGCCGGGGGTGCCGTCTATTCGCCGGCGATCACCGACTTCGTGCTGATGGTCGAGGGCACGAGCTTCATGCACATCACCGGGCCCGACGTGGTCAAGACGGTGACGCACGAGGACACGACCAGCGAGGAACTCGGCGGCGCTCGCGTGCATGCCGAGGTTTCGGGGGTCGCGCACTTCACGGCGCCCGACGACGCGACGTGCCTCGTGCAACTGCGTGAACTGCTGAGCTACCTGCCGTTGAACAACGGGGAGGACGCGCCGTTCAAGCCGAGCGAAGACGATCCGAACCGCATGGACGAGACGCTCGACACGATCGTGCCGCCGTCCGCGGACCAGCCGTACGACATGCGGCAGGTCGTCAAGAAGGTCGTCGACGGCGGCAAGTTCTTCGAAGTGCAGGCGCGCTACGCCAAGAACATGATCGTCGGCTTCGCGCGGCTCGGCGGCCGCGTCGTCGGCATCGTCGGCAACCAGCCG
>DDSQ01000008.1 GCA_002343845.1 Planctomycetes bacterium UBA2386
CAAGGACGTCAACCAGTACTACGGTGGCAGTCACATCCTGCGCAATGTCAGCCTCACGGCCGAGCTGGGCCAGGTGACGGTGGTGCTGGGCCGCAACGGCGTGGGCAAGACCACGCTGCTGAAGAGCCTGATGGGGGTCGTCCCCGTCAAGACCGGCAGCGTCACGCTCGACGGCAAGGACATCACGCGGGCCACCTCCTACGAGCGTGTGCGCGCCGGCATCGGCTACGTCCCGCAGGGCCGCGAGATCTTCGGCCGCCTCAGCGTCGAGGAGAACCTGCGCATGGGCCTGGCCAGCCGCCCCGGCGGTACCCCGATACCGGCCGAACTCTTCGAGCTCTTCCCGGTGCTGAAGCAGATGATCGGCCGCCGTGGCGGGGACCTCTCCGGCGGCCAGCAGCAGCAACTCGCGATCGCCCGGGCCCTCGCCGCGGGCCCCAAGCTGCTGCTGCTGGACGAACCCACCGAAGGCATCCAGCCGAGCATCATCAAGGACATCGGCCGCGTCATCCGCATGCTCGCCGACCGCGGCACCATGGCCATCGTCCTCGTCGAACAGTATTACGACTTCGCCGCCGGCCTGGCCGACCAGTATCTCGTGATGGAGCGCGGCGAGATCGTCGCCCGCGGTCGCGGCGCTGACATGGAGGCCGACGGCGTGCGACAGCGCATGTCGATTTGATGGGGTCAGGTCTTGCCTTTTGCCTGGTCTTCGCGGGGACTTCAGTCGGAGGGATCAGGTCCAGCCAGTCAAGAGGCAAGAGGAAAGATCTGACGCCCCCGTCCTCGGGCAAAAGGCAAGACCTGACCCNNCCTCAAACGGCGAACTTGATGCACACGGGCGTCGGGACGTCGTTCGTGGCGAGGTGGCGAAGGGTGCCGGTGGCGGGGTCGATGCGGAAGGTGGTGATGCTGCTCGAGTCCTGGTTCGCGGCGAGCAGCCAGTCGCCGGCGGGGCTGAGGGCGATGTTGCGCGGGGTGCGGCCGCGGGTGGGTTCGTGGCCGACCAGGGACAGGCGGCCGGTGGCGGCGTCCACGCCGAAGATCGCGATGCTGTCGTGCGCGCGGTTGGAGCCGTAGACGAATCGGCCGCTCGGGTGGACGCGGATGTCGGCCGCCCACTTGCGGCCGCTGTAGCCAACCGGGAGCGTGGAGACCGTCTGCAGGTCCGTCAGCGTGCCTTGCGCCGGATCCCAGGCGAAGGCGCTGATCGTGCCGGCCAGCTCGTTGATCACGTAGGCGAAGCGGCCGTTCGGGTGGAACGCCAGGTGGCGGGGTCCCGAGCCGGCGGCCATGCGCGCTTCGCCGTGCGCGACGAGCTGCCCGCTGCCGAGGTCGAGCCGGTGGACCAGCACCCGGTCCAGGCCGAGATCGCAGCCGAGCGCGAAGCTCCCGCCCGGCGCGATGTTGATCGAGTGGGCGTGGCGACCCGGTGGATGCGGCCCGCCGGAGGGCCGGCGAGTGGCGGTGTTGTCGCTCGCCGGCGCCAGGCTGCCGTCCGGGTTGACCGGGTGGACGACGACGTTGCCGCCGGAGTAGTTCGCGCTCAGCACGAAGCGGCCCGTCGGGTGCACGCACAGGTGGCAGGGCGCGCCGCCCAGCGATGGCACGCGGTTGAGCAGCGCCAGCGAGCCGTCGGCGGCGATCGAGAACGCGCTGAGGCTGTGGTCGGGCGGGCTGCCGAAGCGCGTGCTCTCGTTCGTGGCGTAGAGCACGCGGCCGCAGGGGTGCAGGGCCAGGTACGAGGGGTTGTCGGCCGCCACCTCGGCCAGCACCACCAGGCGGCCGGAGACCGGGTCGAGCCGGCAGGCTGCGACGCCCCGCGCCCGGCCCTGGATCCACCCGAGGTCACTCGTGTAGCCGCCCACGTAGACCCGGCTCGCGGCGCCAGCCGCTGCCGGCGGCGTCGCGCAGGCGGTCGCCGGGGCCGGGCCCTGCGCGGCGGCGCTGGCGGCCAGGGCAGGCCCGGCGGTCGTGAGCAGGCCGAGCTGGAGCCACTGTCGGCGGTTGATCGACACGGGCAGTCCTTTCGTTCTTCGCAGGGGTTCCGCCGGCCGCCGAGCCATGCGGGTGACGGTGTGGCGAGCGGTGCCGCGGCGGATCAGCCGATCTCGACACGACGGCCGGTCTCGGCCGAGCGCAGCACGGCCCTGACCACCCGGATGTCCGCGAGCCCGTCGGCGCCGGGCACCATCACCGGCGTGTCGTTCAGGATCGCCAGCGCGTCGTTGTCCATCTGCCGCACCTGCTGGTTGGCCAGCGGCTTGTCGAGCCAGCGCCCGTCACTGGTGCGCCCGCGGATGTGCGTGAAGGTCTGCATCGGCGCCAGCTCGTACCAGCCGCGCTCGCACTCGACACGCAGGTGGTTGAGGTCGCGCGTGACGCTGGTGGCGCCGTTGGCGACGATGCCGCCGGGAAACTCGAGGTCGAAGAAGGCCGTGGAGTCCGCCTTCAGGAAGACCTCGGGATAGTCGTTCTCGAAGCGGGCGCTCACCGCGACCGGCTCGAGCCGCGTCGCGTAGCGCATGGCATTGATCGAGTAGACGCCCATGTCGTAGAGGGCGCCGCCGCCCTTGTCGCGGTCCATGCGCCAGTCGCCCTGGTGCGTGCCGCGGCCCCGGAAGCCGGCCTCGGCCTTGACCCTGCGGATGGCCCCGAAAGGCCGGCTGCCGGCGAACTCGATGATGGTGCGGGTGTTCGGCTCGTGCTGCATGCGGTAGCCGATGCTCAGCTTGACCTTGTTCCGCCGGCAGGCCTCGATGATCGACTGGCACTCGTCCACCGTCATGGCCATCGGCTTCTCGCACCACACGTGCTTGCCCGCCTGCGCGGCCCGGACGCCATCGCGGGCATGCAGGAACGGGGGCGTCACGATGTAGATCACGTCGATGTCGGGGTTGTCCGCGACCTTCGGCAGGGTCTCGTAGGAGTAGACGTTGCGGTCGGGGATCCGGTACTGCTTCTGCCACTCCGGGATCTTGTGCGGGCTGCCGGTGACGATGCCGCGCAATTCGCAGTGCTCGGTCAGCTGCAACGCGGGGGCCAGCACGTGGCGGCTGTAGATCCCCAGCCCGACCAGCGCGACGCCGAGCTTGCGTGGCGGCCGCGCGGCCCGTGCGTGCAGCGCCAGCGCAGCAGCCGGCAGGCCGGCCAGACCCTGGAGCACGTGACGCCGTCGAGGATGAGCCATGGGAATCCGCCTTGTACAGGACGACCGCACACTTGAACGCTGCCGGCACGATAGGGGAATCGCGTGACCGTCGTTCGTGCGGGGAGACTGCATCGGATGCGCTTGATCTGCCGACCTGCCTTGAGAGGGGCTCGACCATCGTGGCGGGATCCGCCCGGCGGGGTGCCCTGCTGCGCTCATGTCCCCCGGCCCGGGCTTCGCCCGTGCCTCCTCCTCTACTTCGCTCCGCAGGGCACCCCGCCGGGCGGATCGGCATCCGCAAGGCGCCCGACCAAGAGATCTTCGAGCGCGGCGATGCTGCCTGCCGAGGCCATGGGGTGCCCCCTGGAGCGAAGTAAAGGAGGAGGCCTCGGCG
>DDSQ01000013.1:0-1762 GCA_002343845.1 Planctomycetes bacterium UBA2386
AGCCTTTGCCAGCCAGGCCGACCTCGAGGAGAAGAAGGTCAGCTTCACGCGGCTGTCCGACCATGCCTACGCCTACACCGCCGAGGGAGACCCGAACACCGGGGTGGTGATCGGCGACGACGCGGTGATGGTCATCGACACGCAGGCCACGCCGGCGATGGCGCAGGACGTGATCCGCCGCATCCGCGAGGTCACCGACAAGCCGATCAAGTACGTCGTGCTCAGCCACTACCACGCGGTGCGCGTCCTCGGCGCGAGCGCCTACCGTCCCGAGCACATCATCGCCAGCGAGGACACGCTCGCGCTGATCCACGAGCGCGGCGAGCAGGACAAGGCCAGCGAGATCGGGCGCTTCCCGCGCCTGTTCCGCGCCGTCGAGAGCGTGCCACCGGGGCTGACCTGGCCGACGCTGAGCTTCAGCGGCCGCCTGCGGCTGTGGCTCGGCAAGCTCGAGGTGCACATCCTGCAGCTCGGCCGCGGGCACACGAAGGGCGACACGGTGGTCTGGCTGCCGGCCGAGCGCATCCTCTTCAGCGGCGACCTCGTCGAGTTCGACGCGACGCCCTATGCCGGCGACGCGTACTTCAGCGATTGGCCGCAGACGCTCGACGCGATCGCCGCGCTGAAGCCGCTGCAGCTGGTGCCCGGGCGCGGCGCGGCGCTGCAGACCGAGGCGCAGGTGGCGGCCGGGCTGCAGGGCACGCGCGACTTCGTCAGCGACGTCTTCGCCGCGGTCAAGGCCGGCGCGGCCGCCGGCAAGGANNGCCTACGACGAGGCCACGCAGCACCGAGACCCGCGCATCTGGACCGCGCAGCGCGACATCGACATGTGGAAAGCCCTGGAAGGGTGAGCCCGGACGTGGCGGCGTCCCCTGCGGACGGCGCCTCGCCGGGCGAACGGCCGCCCGCGTCCCGCGCGGGCGGACTGGGAACGAGCCCGGAGACGAGGCCATGCTGAAGACCTACACCTATCCCTGCTACCCGTACCGCCGCGCACCCGAGCTCGGCGAGGCCGCCGTGCGCCGCGTGCCGCTGGTCGTCATCGGTGCGGGGCCGGTCGGCCTGGCCGCGGCGATCGACGCGGCGCAGCTGGGCCTGCCGGTGGTGCTGCTCGACGACGACAACACGGTCAGCATCGGCTCGCGCGGCCTGTGTTACGCGAAGCGCGCGCTCGAGGTGCTGGACCGCCTGGGGGTCGGCCAGCCGGTCGTCGACAAGGGCGTCACCTGGAATGTCGGCCGCACCTTCCACCGCGACACCGAGGTCTTCTCGTTCAACCTGCTGCCCGAGGCCGGCCACCGCCGCCCGGGCATGGTCAACCTGCAGCAGTACTGGCTCGAGCAGTTCATGGTCGAGCGCGCGGCCGCGCTGCCGGGCATCGACCTGCGCTGGCAGCACAAGGTCACCGGCCTCGCGCAGGACGCCGGCTGCGTGACGCTGGAGGTCGAGACCATCGACGGCGCGTACCGGCTGCAGGCCGGGCGGGTGATCGTCGCCGACGGCGCGCGCAGCCCGATGCGGCGCCTGATGGGGCTGGACATCGAGGGCAAGGTCTTCCAGGACCGCTTCCTGATCGCCGACGTCGTGCTCGACGGCGAACTGTTCCCGGCCGACAAGACCGAGCGCTGGTTCTGGTTCGACCCGCCCTTCCACGGCGGGCAGAGCGTGCTGCTGCACCGCGAGGCCGACAACGTCTGGCGCATCGACTTCCAGCTCGGCTGGGCGGCCGACCCGGAGGCCGAGAAGCAGCCCGAGCGCGTGC
>DDSQ01000013.1:1780-5278 GCA_002343845.1 Planctomycetes bacterium UBA2386
CTCGAGTGGGTCAGCGTCTACACCTTCCAGTGCCGGCGCATGAAGGACTTCCGGGCCGGCCAGGTGTTCTTCGCCGGCGACGCGGCGCACCAGGTCTCGCCCTTCGGCGCCCGGGGCGCCAACTCCGGACTGCAGGATACCGACAACCTGCTGTGGAAGCTCAAGCTGGTGCACGACGGCCTCGCGCCCGACGCGCTGCTCGACACCTACAGCGAGGAGCGCGCCGCCGCGGCCGACGAGAACATCATGAACTCGACGCGCTCCACCGACTTCATCACGCCGAAGAGCCGCGTCTCGCAGGTCATGCGCAATGCCGTGCTGTCGCTGGCCCGGCAGGTGCCGTGCGGGCGCGCGCTGGTCAACTCGGGTCGGCTGTCGGTGCCGTCCACCTACGCCGGCTCCAGCCTGAACACGCCGGATCGCGACACCTTCGCCGGCTGGATGGTGCCGGGCGCGCCGATGGACGATGCACCGGTGCGCGCCGGCGGACGCGCCGGCTGGCTGCTCGAGCACACCGGCAACCGCTTCGTGCTGCTGTGCTTCGCCGCCGCTGCGCCGGCCGACGCCGTGCGCGAGCTGGCCGCCCGCCTCGCGCAGGACCGCATCCCGGTGCACCTGCTGCTGGTGCTGCCCCACGGCGCGCCGGCGCCCGCGGGGCTGGACGCGGTGCACGATGTCGAAGGGCTGGCCTGGCAGCGATTCGACGCCCGGGACGGGACCGCGGTGCTGCTGCGGCCCGACCAGCATGTCGCGGCGCGCTGGCGCACGCCCGACCTGCCATCGGTGCGGGCCGCGGTGGCCCGTGCGACAGCGCAGCCCGCCGGCTGAATGCTTGCCGTCGACGTGGCCGGCGCACGTGCGCGGCCGGACGGCGAACCTGACGAGGAGTCCGACGATGAGCCAGCTGAACGTGCAACCGAACTTCGGGTGGCCGGGCGTGCGCACGCGGCATGCGTACAGCCCGGGCGACGACTTCTACGAGATGCTGATCGCCGCGCATGCCGGGCTGGGCGACGAGCAGAGCGAGCTGCTCAACGCCCGCCTCGTGCTGCTGCTGGCCAATCACATCGGCAACCTGGACGTGCTGAAGGAGGCTCTTGCGCTGGCGCGCAGCGGCGTCGCCGGGGGCGAGTCCGCCGATGCTGGGACCTGACTCCACGCACGACCCGGCGCTGCGCAGCTGGGTCGAGTCGGCGAACGATCCGCTGACCGACTTCCCGATCCAGAACCTGCCCTTCGGGCGCTTCCGCACCCACGGCAGCGAACCCTGGCGCATCGGCGTGGCGATCGGCGACCAGGTCCTGGACCTGAAGCTCGCCGCCGAGCTGTGCCCCTGGCCGGCCCGCATCTCCGACTTCCTGACGCCGCTGGCCGCGGGCGACCTCGCGAGCTTCATGGCGCAGGGCATGCGACCGCGGCGCGCGTTGCGCGCGGCGCTGTCGGCGGCGCTGGCCGAGGGCAGCGAGCAGGGGCCGTTCCTCGAGCTGTGCCTGGTGCCGATGGCGCAGGCGCGCATGAGCCTGCCGTGCACGATCGGCGACTTCACCGATTTCTGCACCGGCATCCACCACGCGACGGCGATGGGCAAGCTCTTCGACCCGCAGCGGCCGCTGTCGCCGAACTACGCCTGGCTGCCGATCGCCTGTGCGGCCCGCGCCTCGTCGCTGCAGCCCAGCGGCTCCGGCGTGCGGCGCCCTTGGGGCCAGTACCGGTTGCCGGGCCGGGACGAGCCGGTGCTCGCGCCGACGCGCCGCCTGGACTGCGAGCTCGAGCTCGGCGTGCTCGTGGGCGTGGGCAACGCGCCCGGCGAGCCGAAGACCATGGAGCAGGCCGAGGAGGACTGGTTCGGGCTGGTGCTGCTCAACGACTGGTCCGCGCGCGACATCCAGGCCTGGGAGTCGCAGCCGCTGGGCCCGTTCCAGGCCAAGAGCTTCGCGACGACGATCTCGCCGTGGGTGATCACGCGCGAGGCCTTCGAGCCCTTCCGCGTACCCTTCGAGCGGCCGGGCGGCCCGCCGCCGATGGCCTACCTCGACTCGCCGCTGAACCGCGTGGCCGGCGCGATCGACATCGGGCTCGAGGTGCTGCTGCAAACGGCCGCGATGCGCGAGCGCGGCCAGGAGCCGGTGCGCCTGTCGCACTGCCGCACGACCGAGGCCGCCTGGTGGACCATCGCGCAGATGATCGTGCAGCACACGCTGAACGGCTGCAACCTGCGCACGGGCGATCTGCTGGGCAGCGGCGCGCTGTCCGGGCCGCGCCCGGAGCAGGGCGGCTCGCTGCTCGAGCTCAGTGCCGGCGGCTGGCAGCCGCTGATCCTGCCCGACGGCGAGACGCGCAGCTTCCTGCTCGACGGCGACTGCGTCATCCTGCGCGCCGTGTGCGAGCGCCGCGGCGCGCGACGCATCGGCTTCGGCAGCTGCGTGGGCACCGTCGAGCCGGCGCCGCACGTGCCGGCGGCCTGAACGACCGCTCAGGAGCCGCCGCTCGTGCCGCCCGACGCGCCGCCGCGGGCGAGCTTGGCGAGCAGCTCGATCAGCATCGCGTGCTCGGCCGCGCTGAGCCGCGTGCGCATCTCGTCCTCCATCGGGCGCGACGCGGCCGCGGCGTCGCGGGCGAGCTGCTGGCCGCGGCGTGTCAGCACCAGGCACTGCGAGCGGCCGTCGGCCGGGTTCGGCCGGCGCTCGAGCAGTCCGCGCTGCTGCAAGCGGTCGAGCAGCGCGGTCAGCTTCGGCGCGGCGATGTCCAGCGCGAGGGCAAGCTGCTTCGGCGACGCGCCGGGGTTGGCGTCGAGCAGGGTCAGCGCCGAGAAGTCGACCTTGTGCAGCTGGAAGGGTTCGCCGATGTGACGCTCGAAGGCGTCCATCGCGGTGACCGTCGCCCGCGCGAGGTGGAAGCCGGCGATGCCGCGCAGCGCGCCGAAGTCGAGCTCGCGAGCCGTGGCGTTGCCGTTGTCGGGCGCGCTGCCCGTCCCGAGCGGCGGCTCGGCCAGGCGGGAGCGGCGGGTGGCGGCCATCGCCGGGCTCAGCCCCGCAGCAGCGGCACGGCGGCCCCGCGCTGGCGCACACGTTGCCAGTGCACCTGGGCCTGCGGCAGCAGCCAGTCGGCGCCGAAACGCGCGACGGCCAGCCAGTCGGCGGCCGGCCGCGCCCCGTCGATCGGCGTGGCGCCGGGCCGCAGCGCGGCGCGCGCGATGCGCAACCAGGCCCAGGCCATCAGCGCGTGCCCGACGCCCGCGAGGAAGTCGTCGGCGGCGCGCAGCGGCCACTGCGGGTCGGCCGCGCGGCCGTCCAGCAGATCCCGCTCGGCCGCAGTCCAGGACTCCAGCTGCGCGGACAGCGCCTCGGTGAAGGGCGCCAGTGCCGGGTCCGCGTCGAGATCGGCGGCCAGCCGATCGCGCAGCGCCGCCGAGCGGCGGCCGCCGTCGTCGAGCACCTTGCGCAGCAGCAGGTCGATGGCCTGGATCTCGTTGGTGCCCTCGTAGATCATCGCGATGCG
>DDSQ01000013.1:5335-8256 GCA_002343845.1 Planctomycetes bacterium UBA2386
ACCGCGTCGGCCGCCCGCTGGCGCGCCGCAGGGTCGGCGTGCTGCTCGGACTCGTCGAGCAGCAGCGCCGTGGCGTAGGCGATGGTGCGGCAGGCGTCGGTGCGCGCCTGCAGCGTCAGCAGCGTGCGGCGCATCGCCGGGTGCCAGGCGATCGGGTCCGCCTCGGCGGCGCCGGCGCCCGCCGGCCGCTCGGCCGCGCGCATCTGCCGGCGCTCGGCCGCGTAACGCCACGCGTTCTGCGTGGCCGCCTCGAGGTGGCCCAGGCCCTGCACACCGACGTGCAGCCGCGCGGCGTTCATCATCCGGAACATCGCCGCGAGGCCGCGGTGCGGCTCGCCGACCAGCCAGCCCTGCGCCTGCTCGAAGCGCATCTGGCAGGTCGCGCTGCCCTTGATGCCCATCTTCTTCTCGATGCCGTCGCAGACGATCGCATTGCGCGTGCCGTCGGGCAGCCACTTCGGCGCGACCGCCAGCGACAGGCCCTTCGTGCCGGGCGGGGCATCGGGCAGCCGGCACAGCACGAGGTGGACGATGTTGTCGGTCAGGTCGTGGTCGCCGCCGGAGATGAAGATCTTCGTGCCGCTCAGGCGCAGCGCGACGCCGTTGGCCACGGCCGCGCCGTCCGCCGGCTCGGCCCGCGTGCGCACGAGGCCCAGGTCGCTGCCGGCCTGCGGCTCGGTCAGGTTCATCGTCGCCAGCCACTCGCCGCTGGCCACCTTGCCCAGGTAGCGCTCGCGCAGCGCCGGCACGGCGTGGTGCAGCAGCACCTCGTAGGCGCCGTGCAGCAGCCCCGGGTACATCGTCCACGCGTGGTTGGCCGCGGTCAGCATCTCGAACAGCGCGGCGTCGAGCAACTGCGGCAGGCCCTGGCCGCCGGCTTCGGCAGAGCAGGCCAGCGCCGGCCAGCCGCCGTCGACGAAGGCACGGTAGGCCTCGCGGAAGCCGGGCGGCGTGGCGACACCCTCTGCGCTCCAGCGGCAGCCGGCCAGGTCGCCGGGGGCGTTGGTCGGCGCGAGCACCTCCTGCGCGAAGCGTGCGGCCTGCGCCAGCACCTCGCCCGCGGTCGCCTCGTCGAGCCCGGTGAAGGCCGGCTGCGCGGCCCAGGAGGCCGGTGCATCGAGCACGCGTGTCATCACGTGCAGCATGTCGCCGACCGGGGCGCGGTACTCCCACATGGCGGGGCCTCAGGGCTTGCGTGCGGCGCCGAGGTAGGACTCGATCACCCGCGGGTCGCCGGCGAGCTGCGCGGCCGGGCCCTGCAGCGCGATGCTGCCGGTCTCGAGCACGTAGCCGTGGTCGGCCACCTGCAGCGCGGCGCGGGCGTTCTGCTCCACCAGCANNCGTTCTGCTCGATCAGCAGGATGGCCGTGCCCTCGGTGCGCAGCCGCTGGATCGTGCGGAAGATGTCGCGCACGACCAGCGGCGCCAGCCCGAGGCTCGGCTCGTCGAGCATCAGCAGCTTGGGCCGCGACATCAGCGCGCGCCCCAGCGCGAGCATCTGCCGCTCGCCACCGGACAAGGTGCCGGCCATCTGCGCGCGCCGTTCCTTCAGGCGCGGGAAGAGCTCGTAGACATGATCGAGCTCGCGGCGCCAGTTCGGCACGCGCAGCTTCATCGCGCGGAAGCCGCCGAGCACGAGGTTGTCCTCGACCGGCATCGTCGCGAAGAGCTCGCGCTTCTCGGGCACCAGGGCCAGGCCCAGCATCACGCGCTCCTCGAGCGTCGCGTCGGCGAGGTCCTGGCCGTCGAAGACCACGCGGCCACGCGAGGGCAGCACGCCCATCAGCGCGTTCAGCGTCGTGGACTTGCCCGCGCCGTTGGGGCCGATGATCGTGACGACCTGGCCGCTGTCGAGGTGGAACTCGAGGCCGCCGAGCACCTCGGCACGCCCGTAGCCGGCGCGCAGGCCGCTGACCTGGAGGAGGGCGCCGGGCATGTCAGTGCTCCGTCCCGAGGTAGGCCGCGCGCACCGCCGGCGAGGCCTGCACCTCGGCCGGCGTGCCCTCCATCAGCTTGGTGCCGAACTCCATCACGACGATCCGGTCGGTCAGGCCCATCACGAATTCCATGTCGTGCTCGACGAGCAGGATGCTCATGCCCTCGTCCTTCAGCTGGCGCAGCACCTGGCCCAGCGCCTGCTTCTCGCGGTGGCGCAGGCCGGCCGCGGGCTCGTCGAGCAGCAGCAGCGCGGGGTCGGTGCACAGCGCGCGGGCGATCTCCATCAGCCGCTGCGGGCCGAGCGCGAGGTTGCCGGCCAGCTCGTCCATCTGGTGCGCCATGCCGATGCGCTGCAGCTGCCGCTCGGCCTCGGCGAACAGGCGCCNNAGCACCGTCATGTCGGGGATCATCTTCACGTGCTGGAAGGTGCGCGACATGCCGCGCCGCGCGATGGCGCGCGAGGGCAGGCCGGCGACCGGCTCGCCTCGGAAGGCCACCGCGCCGCCGCTCAGCTCCAGTACCCCGGTGACGAGGTTGAAGGTGGTCGACTTGCCGGCGCCGTTGGGGCCGANNGCGACCAGCCCGCCGAAGGTCTTGCGCACCGCCTGCACGTCCAGCAGCAGCTCGCCGCGCGCCGGCTTGTCGCGCGCCGGCAGCGGGGCCGCGCCCTCCCAGTCGCGCACGCGCCGCGTGGCCGGCAGCCAGCGGCCGACGAAGGTCCACAGGCCGTCGGGCGCGTACTTCAACACGACGACCAGCACGATGCCGAAGACGATGACCTCGAAGTTGCCGCTGGTGCCGATCAGCTTCGGCAGCAGCACCTGCAGCTCGTCGGTGGTCAGTCGCACGACGGCCGAGCCGAGAAAGGCGCCCCAGACGTGGCCGACGCCACCGAGCACGGCCATGAACAGGTACTCGATGCCCTTGGCCAGCGAGAACGGCGTCGGGTTGACGGTGCGCTGGAAGTGCGCGAACAGCCAGCC
>DDSQ01000013.1:8317-8906 GCA_002343845.1 Planctomycetes bacterium UBA2386
TCGAGCAGGTGCGTCACGGCCAGCGCCGCGACCAGCGCGATCGACCAGATCAGCGGGTGCAGGCCGCGGCCGGTGCCCAGGTCGATGCCGGCGAGCTTCAGCGTCGGGATGCCCAGCAGGCCGTCGTACTTGCCCAGCGCATCCATGTTGCCCATCGTGTAGTAGAGCACCAGGGCCCAGGCGATCGTGGCCAGCGGCAGGTAGTGCCCGGACATGCGCAGCGTGATCACGCCGACGACCAGCGCCGCGGCCACGGCCAGCAGCAGCCCGACGGGCAGCGTCAGCCAGGGCGAGACGCCCATCTTCGTGACCAGGAAGGCGGCCGTGTACGCGCCGATGCCGACGAAGGCAGCCTGCCCGAAGCTCGTCAGCCCGCTGACCCCGGTCAGCAGGACCAGGCCCAGCGAGACCATCGCGTACAGGCCGATGTAGTTGCTCTGCGTGATCCAGAAGTCCGGCACCGGCAGCGCCGGCAGCACGAGCATCAGCAGGGCGAAGGCCGGGAAGGCCCAGCGGCGCAGCGAGGCCATGCTAATGCCCCTCGCCGTGCGGGTCGCGCAGCGAGCGCCACAGCAGCACGGGCAGGATC
>DDSQ01000054.1 GCA_002343845.1 Planctomycetes bacterium UBA2386
CCTTCGCGCACCAGCGTCAGCTCGTACAGCGTGCGCAGGTCGGGCTCGTCGTCGACGACGAGCAGGCGGGGACGCGGCGTCGTGGTCACGGCTGTTCAGGCCTCGTCGGTCGATGTCGTCTGGCCGGTCGTGGGTGTCGATGTCTGCGCGACCGCGCCGCGGTTCATCTGCACGACGAAACTGTTGCGGTGACGGTCATGGCGCGCGCGGGCCCGGTACTCGATGCTCGCGCCGTAGCGCTCGCACAGTTCGCGGCAAATGTACAGGCCCAGACCCGAGCCCCTGCTGCGGGTCGAGAAGAACGGTTCGAACAGGTGGGGTTCGACGTCGGCGGCGATCGGCTCGCCGTCGCTGGCCACGACGAGCACGGCGCTGCCCGCGTCCCGCGCGGCCAGCCTCAGCACGATGGCCTGCGGCTGGGACGTGCCGTGACGCAGCGCGTTGTCCAGCAGGTTGACGAGCACGCGGCGCAGGTGCTCCGAGTCGAAGATGACGCCCAGCGCACCCGAGGGAACATCCAGGCGGATCCGGCCGCCGTCGCCGACGTCGACGCCCGCGGTGCGCGCCCACTCGAGCACCGTCGACTGCACGACCTCGCGCGCGTCGATGACCCCGGCCTCGGCCGCACCGACCGGCGCCAGCTCGAGCACGTCGTCGACGATGCGTTGCAGCCGGCGCACGTTGTCGGCCACGAGTTGGCCGAGCCGGCGCTGGCCGTCCGGCAAGGCCTCTTCGAGCAGCAGGGCGTTCGCCTGAGCGATCGCCGCCAGCGGATTGCGGATCTCGTGGGCGACGCCGGCCGACACGCGGCCCATCGCGGCGAGTCGCTCCTGCCGCAAACGGGCCTGCGCGATGCGCGCATCCTCCAGCAGCATCACGCACAGCCCCTCGGCAGCGGCGGCGTCGCCGTCGCCGTCGGCGAGGGCACGCCCGCGCGTGAAGCGCACCCGGACCCGCAATGTGCGCGTCAGCGCGTCGCCGAGCGCGAGCTGCACCTCACGGCCGGCATCGGGCCAGTGCTCCTCGGCGATCGCCTGCAGTGCCACCGAACACAGCGGCGCCAGCCCGGGCAGATCTCCCAGCGTGAAGGGCGCGACCGGCGCCAGCCCATGCGCGACGAGCAGCTGGCGGGCTGCCGGATTGGCCGCGCGGACGCGCAGCCGCCGATCCAGCACCAGCACGCCGTCGACCATCTCCTCGATCACCAGCCGGTTCAACTGGGCCTGCTGACGCGCGATCTCGAGGCTGCCGCGCGCCGCGAGCTCGTCGCGGGCCATGCGAGCGGCCATCTCCGCCCCCATCAGCGCAATGACGAAGAGGCCCATGCCGGCGAGTCCCGACTGCGCCAGCACGACGGCGCCATCGGCCGCGCTGCCGACTGCGCGCAGCGTCACCCCCAGCAGCAGCAGCGCAACCGCGGCAGCCGTGCCCAACGCGAGGAGCCGGGAGGTCAGGACGCCCGACATCAGCACCGGCAGAACGAGCAGGGCCGCGTAGTTGAAACTCGTCCCTGCATCCAGCACGTGCAGCAGGCCGAACGCGAGCAGGTCCACGCCGATGGTGGCCAGCCACTCGCGGCGGCGCAGCCCCGAGAAGTTCCGCGGCGACGTCCACCGGCGCAGGCTGGGCAGCAGCCACAGCAAGGCGGCCTGCAACGCATACAGCACGCTGATCGCCGCAACGGCCGGCCCGGGCGAGCCGCCGAGGCTGCTCGACGCCACCAACGCCCCGAGCAAGGCCATGCCGACGGCAGCCCGTGCCGCCGCGTAAGTGCGCATGATGCGGGTCACCGTGCCGCCCGGCGTGTGCGCGACGCGGCGAGCTTCGCGGGCGAGCAGGCTGGCGTCGGCCCCGTCGAGCTCGCCGCCGAACGCCGCAGTCAGTGTCGACGGATCGTCGCGGCGCGGGGTGGTGCGCGGCGCATCGCCCTGCCCGCCTTCGTCGGGCCGCAATGGCGAAGGGCGGCGCCGGTCGCCCTGTCGGCGTTCGCCCTGGCGGCGTTCGGGAAGGGGCGTCATCGACCCTTCGCGTCGTGCGCAGCCGCGCGCGGCCGGCGGAAGGCGGCGTCGGGCATCACGGCCGGCGTCCGAGCCGCCGATGAACCTCGCCGCAGAAGAAGTCGCCGTCGTCGGCGATGGCCTCGGCACGCGGCAGGTGCACGCCACAGTGTGCACAGGGCACGATGTCAGTCGGCCGGGCCGGCGTGCCTTGCTCCGCCGCACGTTTGCCCGGCCCCGTTGCGTCGCCACGCAAGCGGGCCACGCGGCTGAACAGCCACCAGGCCACGACGCCGACCAGCAGCGCGAGGATCAGCAGACGTCCCATGGGGGCTCCCCGGCTCGGCAGCTGCACGCCATCACGCGCTCCGCCCGAGCAGCACTTCGGTGACGAAGCGTGTACCGGCGTACGCCAGCAGCAGCACCAGCGCACCGGCATACAGCCAGCGGGTCGCCTGGCGGCCGCGCCAGCCACGCCAGTGGCGCCCGGCCAGCAGCGCGGCAAACAGCAACCACGAGACGATCGACAGCACGGTCTTGTGGTCCAGCCGCCATTGCGGCGACGTGGCCATGCCCAGCGCAATAGCCGCCGTCAGCACGCCGAACCCCGCCTGCACGAAGCGGAAGGTGATGCGCTCCAGCTGCAGCAGCGGCATCGCCGGCGACGCGGTCTGCGGCGCGGCAGCCGCCCGGCGGTGGCGCAAGCGGCGCTCGGACTCGTCCAGCAGCAGCGCGTGCAGAACGGCAGCACCGAACAGGCCGTAGGCCGCCACGCCCAGCAGCCAGTGCAGCGGTGCCCAGCGTGAGCCCAGGATGCGCAGCTCTCCAGGGAAGGTCAGCGTCAGCAGCACGGCGCCCAGTCCCGCCACCGCGAGCGCGCGCCGCACCCGCGGCACGGGCAGCAGCCGGCTCTCGACCGTGTGCACCGCGACCACCGCGCACACAGTCAGCGACAACACCGGACCGAATCCCAGCCGCGCAGCCGAGCCGCTGATGCCGAGGTGCCCGATGTCCAGAGCCAGCATCACGACATGCGCCAGCAGGCCCGCCACCAGTGCCGGGCCGCCGATCCTCTGCGCGCCGGCCGGAACACCAGCGGCCACCGCGTAGGCCAGCAGCGCGGTGAACGCGGCTGCGGCGACCAGCGGCGCCGGCGCTCCCGAGGCCACGAGGGCGGCTGCACTGGACCCCGGCGATACACTCATGAGCCCGAGTTTACTTTCGCAGCCCCGCGATGCTCAGCCGCTGACGCCGGCGGGCCGCGCACGAGGGCGGCGCGTCGCCGATGGCCTCGACCCTTTCCGAACGCCTGTCGCGCATGGTCAAGACGATGCGCGGCCAGGCGCGCATCACCGAGGGCAACGTCCAGGACATGCTGCGCGAGGTGCGCATGGCGCTGCTCGAGGCCGATGTCGCGCTTCCCGTGGTGCGCGAGTTCGTCGCCCGCGTCAAGGACAGGGCCCTGGGGACCGAGGTGGTCGGCTCGCTGAACCCCGGGCAGGCACTGGTCGGGGTCGTGCACAAGGAGCTCGCCGCGACGATGGGCGAGGGCGTGGCGGACATCGACCTCGCGACGCAGCCGCCCGCGGTGATCCTGATGGCCGGCCTG
>DDSQ01000190.1 GCA_002343845.1 Planctomycetes bacterium UBA2386
CGACCAGACCAACCCGGTGCGCACGAGCCGCAGCACGGTCGGCACGATGACCGAGCTGAACGACCACCTGAAGCTGCTGTTCGCGCGGGCGGCCCAGCTGTTCGACCAGCAGACGGCGCTGCCGGTGCGCCATGACACGCCGGAGACGATCTTCGCGGACCTGGCCGGGCGAGCGGCCGCCGCGGGGGACCCGCGGCTCGTGCTGGCCTTTCCGGTCGAGCTGCCGGCCGACACGACGGCCGAGCAGCAGGCGCAATGGCTCGCGGCGAGCGGCTTCACGCGCGTGCAGGGCGAGCGCATCGAGGGCACGAAGAAGATCCTCGACGTCGTCGCCGACCGATTCCGCTTCTCCGCTGCCGGGCGGACGCGCGTGATGGAGGCCATCGAACTCGCGCTGAAGCGCGGCGGCGGCCGGCTCAACGTCCATCCCGGTGACGACCCGGCGCCCTGGCGCTGGTCCACCGGTCTGCACTGCCCGGAGAGCGACCGCCGCTACGCCGATCCGCAGCCGGCGCTGTTCAGCTTCAATTCCGCGTTCGGGGCCTGCGACACCTGCCGTGGTTTCGGGCGCGTGATCGGCGTCGACCTCGGCCTGGTGATCCCCGATGCGCGCAAGACGCTGCGCAACGGCGCGATCAAGCCGCTGCAGACGCCCGCCTGGGCCGAGTGCCAGGACGACCTGATGCGCCACGCGGGTGAGGCCGGCATCCCGCGCGACACCGCGTGGAGCCAGCTGACGCCCGCCCAGCGGGACTGGGTCATCGAGGGTTCGCCCCACTGGAGCGGGGACTGGAACCGGCAGTGGTACGGCGTGCGCCGCTTCTTCGGCTACCTGGAGAGCAAGGCGTACAAGATGCACATCCGCGTGCTGCTGTCGAAGTACCGCAGCTACACGCCGTGCACGGTGTGCGGCGGCGCCCGGTTGAAGACCGAGTCGCTGCTGTGGCGCATCGGCTCGAAGGCCGACGCCGACGCCGTGCTGCCGCCCGGGCGGCGTTTCCTGCCGGCAGGCACGGGCTGGAGCCGCGAGCAGCTCGAGGCGCTGCCGGGGCTGCACCTGCACGACCTGATGCAGTTGTCGATCGAGCGCCTGCGCCGCTTCTGCGACGGGCTCGTGCTGCCCTCGACGATGCTCGACGAGGCCCTCAAGCTGCTCCTCGACGAGGTGCGCACCCGGCTGAAGTACCTGTGCGACGTCGGCCTGGGCTACCTGACGCTGGACCGGCAGAGCCGCACGCTCAGCGGCGGCGAGGTGCAGCGCATCAACCTGACGACCGCGCTGGGCACCTCGCTGGTCAACACGCTGTTCGTGCTCGACGAGCCGAGCATCGGGCTGCACCCGCGCGACATGAACCGCATCGTGCAGGCGATGCACCGGCTGCGCGACGCGGGCAACACGCTGGTCGTCGTCGAGCACGACCCGGCGGTGATGCTGGCCGGCGACCGGCTGATCGACATGGGTCCCGGCCCCGGCGAGCGCGGTGGTCGCATCGTCTTCGACGGCACGCCCGACGAGGCGCGCGACGCCGACACGCTGACCGGCGCCTACCTCGGTGCACGCCGCAGCGTCGGCCTGGGCCTGCGGCGGCGCGTCGAGCCGTCCACGCCGCGGCTCGTGCTGGAGGGCGCGCGCGAGCACAACCTCAAGGCGCTGACGGTGGAGTTCCCGCTGCAGCGCCTGGTCTGCGTGACCGGCGTCTCGGGTTCGGGCAAGAGCACGCTGATGCAGGACGTGCTGTACCCCGCGCTGGCGCGGCACTTCGGCAAGGCCACCGACGCGCCCGGCGCGCACGATCGCCTGCTCGGTGCCGACTGGCTGGCCGACGCCGTCTTCGTCGACCAGAGCCCCATCGGCAAGACGGCGCGCAGCAACCCGGCCAGCTACGTCGGTGCCTTCGACGAGATCCGCAAGCTGTTCGCATCCGCGCCGCTGGCGCTGGAGCGCAGCTACGGCGCGGGCATGTTCAGCTTCAATGCCGGCGACGGGCGCTGCCCGAGCTGCGGCGGCTCGGGCTTCGAGCACGTCGAGATGCAGTTCCTCAGCGACGTCTACCTGCGCTGCCCCGACTGCGACGGCCGCCGCTTCCGCGCCGAGATCCTCGAGGTCAAGCTCGTGCGCGGCCCGCGCCAGCTCAGCGTGGCCGACGTGCTCGAGCTGACCGTCAACGAGGCCGTGCAGCTGTTCCGCGACGACCGCGAGGTCGTCGCGAAGCTGCAGCCCATCATCGACGTCGGCCTGGACTACGTGCGCCTCGGGCAGCCCGTGCCCACGCTCAGCGGCGGTGAGGCGCAGCGGCTGAAGCTCGCCGGTTTCCTCGCCGAGGCGGCGTCGTCGGCGGCGCAGCGGGTCGCCCGGAAGGGCACGCTGTTCCTCTTCGACGAGCCGACGACCGGGCTGCACTTCGACGACATCGCCAAGCTGATGCGCGCGTTGCGCAAGCTGCTCGAGGCCGGCCACTCGCTGCTGGTCATCGAGCACAACCTCGACGTGATCCGCTCGGCCGACTGGATCGTGGACCTCGGGCCCGACGGCGGCGAGGCCGGCGGGGAGCTCGTCGCCGTGGGCTCGCCGGACGAGCTTCGTGCGCACCCGAGCTCGTTCACCGGCGCGGCGCTGCGCGACTACGACGCGAGCCTCGGGGCCCGCGTGGCCGAGCGGCCTCCGCGCTTCGCGCCGGCTCGCGCGGTGACGGACGACGCGATCCGCATCGTCAACGCGCGCGAGCACAACCTGAAGTCCCTGAACGTCGACATCCCGCGCGGCCGCTTCAATGTCGTCACCGGCGTGTCCGGCTCGGGCAAGAGCACGCTGGCCTTCGACATCCTCTTCAACGAGGGCCAGCGCCGCTACCTCGAGAGCCTGAACGCCTATGCGCGCAGCATCGTGCAGCCGGCCGGCCGGCCCGAGGTCGACGCGGTGCGTGGCATCCCGCCGACCGTCGCGATCGAGCAGCGGCTGTCGCGCGGTGGCCGCAAGAGCACGGTCGCGACGACCACCGAGGTCTGGCACTTCATGAGGCTGCTGTGGGTCAAGCTCGGCCTGCAGCACTGCGTCCACGACGGTGCCGAGGTGCGGCCGCAGAGCGTCGAGAGCATCGCCGCGCAGCTGCTGCGCGACCACCGCGGCGAGCATGTCGGCCTGCTCGCGCCGCTGGTCGTCAACCGCAAGGGCGTCTACACGGACCTCGCGAAATGGGCCAAGGCGCGCGGCCACACGCACCTGCGCGTCGACGGCGAGTTCCTGCGCCTGGACCCCTTCCCGCGGATCGACCGCTTCAAGGAGCACACGCTGGAGCTCCCGGTGGCCGACCTGGTGGTCTGGCCCGAACACGAGGCCGAGTTGCGCGCCGCGCTGGCGCGCACGCTCGAGCTGGGCAAGGGCGTGCTGCACCTGCTGCACGGCATCGGCGGCCTCGCCGCGGCGCTCGAGTCCGGTGACTCGACGGCGCGCGTCGGCAGCGTCAAGGTCTTCTCGACGCGGCGGGCCTGCCCGGTCTGCGGCACCAGCTATCCCGAGCTGGACCCGCGCATGTTCAGCTACAACAGCAAGCACGGCTGGTGCAGCAGCTGCGTCGGCACCGGGTTGAAGCTCAGCCGCGAGCAGCGCCGCGCCTTCGACGACTCGGTGCGTGCCGACGACACGAAGGGCCGCGAGGTCGGCTTCCCGTCGGACGAACCCGAGGTCGAGGGCCTGGCCGACGAAGCCTGCCCTGACTGCCAGGGCACGCGGCTGAACGCCGCGGCACGCGCGGTCACCTTCGACGGCCGCCCCATCACCGAGATCGCGCGGCTGTCGGTCGCGCAGGCGCGGCGCTGGATCGCCCAGCTCGCGCTGCACGGGCGGGAGGGCGAGATCGCCCGCGACGTGGTCAGCGAGATCCGCAGCCGGCTCGAGTTCCTCGAGGAAGTGGGCCTCGGCTACCTGACGCTGGACCGCGCGGCGCCGACGCTGTCCGGGGGCGAGGCACAGCGCATCCGGCTCGCCGCCCAGCTGGGCAGCAACCTGCAGGGCGTGTGCTACGTGCTCGACGAGCCGACGATCGGGCTGCACCCGCGCGACAACGGCATCCTGCTGGATGCGCTGAAGCGGCTGGGCGACAAGGGCAACACGCTGGTCGTCGTCGAGCACGACGAGGACACGATCCGCCGAGCCGACCACATCATCGACATCGGCCCCGGCGCCGGCCGGCGCGGCGGCACGCTCGTCGCCGAGGGCCGGGCCGCGGACCTCGCCCGCCAGCCCGCGTCGGTGACCGGACGCTTCCTCGCGCAGCCGCTGCGCCACCCGCTGCAGCCGCGGCGGCCCGTGACGCCCGACGCGCCGGCGCTGCAGCTGCACGGGGCACGGCTGCACAACCTCGCCGGTCTGGATCTGCGGCTGCCGCTGCGTCGGCTGGTCGCCGTCACCGGCGTCTCCGGCTC
>DDSQ01000014.1:0-16274 GCA_002343845.1 Planctomycetes bacterium UBA2386
GTGCGCCGCGCGATGGCGATCCAGCTGATCATCAACAAGGAGCTGGGCCTCGCGAAGAACGAGAACCCGTTGCAGGGCTCGTTCGTGATCGAGGAGCTGACCGACCTGGTCGAAGAAGCGGTCTACGCCGAGTTCCAGCGGCTGTCCGAGCGCGGCGGCGTGCTCGGCGCCATGGAGACGATGTACCAGCGCGGCCGCATCCAGGACGAGTCGATGCTCTACGAGGGCAAGAAGGCCAGCGGCGAACTGCCGATCGTCGGCGTCAACACGTTCCTCGGGCGCGACGGTTCGCCGATCCAGATCGTGCGCGACGTGATGCGCAGCACGGATGGCGAGAAGCAGGCGCAGATCGACGGGCTCGCCGGGTTCCAGCGGGCGCATGCCGGCGCGGCGACGGCGGCGCTGCAGAAGCTGCAGCAGGACGCGCTGGCGGGCGGCAACGTGTTCGCGAGCCTGATGGACGCGGCGAAGGTGTGTTCGCTCGGGCAGATGTCGGCGGCGCTCTATGCCGTCGGCGGGCAGTACCGGCGCAACATGTGACCGGCGGGCCCGAGGTGCCGCCGGAAAGGCGGTCACGCCCGACCGCGGTTGCGGATGGAACAGCGGGGCGCTTCGCCCCGCTTCCGCCATGCCACAGCCCAACTTCGTTGCCTCCCGCTTCCTCTCGTCGTGCCTGCTGCTCCTGCCCGCCCTTGCCAGCCTGACCCTGGCCACGGCGCAGGAAGAGCCCTTTGCCACGCAAGGGCACGCCAGCCTCGAACGCGGCGTGCCCGTCGCCGACTTCCGCGTGCCGATCCACACCGCCGAGCCCGACGCCGGCTTCGCCTACGGCGTCTGGACCGCGGGTTCGCACTACAAGGCGTCGTTCCACGACGGCTTCACCTACGTGCCCATCCTCGGCACCTCCTACCCGCACAACCTGCCGCTCGCCTGGCGCACGCTCTCGGTGCGCGTCGGCGACCACGAACTGGTCACGCAGCAGGGCCAGCTCGCCTGGACGGAATGGCGCGCCGAGTACGACCTTGGCAAGGCCGTCGAGGCCTACGACGTGCTCGCCGAGGGAATCGAGCAGACGTTCGTGGTGCGCCATCGCCCGGCCGTGATCGGGGACCTCGTGGTGCGCGGCGCGATCGCGACGTCGCTGCACGCCACCGCCGCGGGGCCGGCCCACCAGGCGGTCGTCTTCCACGATGCCGCTGACATCCCGATCGTGTCCTACGGTGCCGCGACCGCGGTCGACGCCAACGGCAGGCGGCGTCCGATGACGACCCGCTTCGCCGACGGCGAGATCGAGCTGCGCCTCGATGCCGAATGGCTGGCCGAGGCGGCGTTCCCCGTGGTCGTCGACCCCTTGCTCGGCCCGGCCACGAAGATCTTCGGCTCCACGCGCACCGAGGTCGACACCGCCCAGGAGCCTGTGAGCATCGGCGACTCGGTGTGGGTCGCCTACGGCGTTGCCGCATCGGCCAGCGACCTCGACCTCTACGTCCAGCGTTGGTCGTTCGGCGGCTCGCTCGGCAGCACGCCGTTCGTCGACGTGACCTCGTCGTGGTCGACCGCCGGCGCGCGCTGCGGATACGCAAACAGCATCGACTACGCGGTCATCGTCTTCGATCGCTCGTTCCCGAGCGGGTCGCGATCCCTGCGCTTCCATCGCCACCTGAACAGCGACGCCGCGACGAGCACGGCGTTCCAGCTGATCACCACGACCGACAATGCCTGGCGCGCCGACGTCGGCACTGTCAGCAACAGCGTCTCGCCGCACGCCTTCGTGGTCTGGCAGCAGGAGCCCAACGGCGGCGGCGCATTCGCCGAGTCGTCGGGCTCCGACATCTGGGGCTGCCACCTGGATCTGCTCACCGGGGCCGTCACCACGCCGTTCCCGATCGCCAACGCCAGCTTGGTCGACCATGAACGGCCACGCACGAGCGCGGTCGCCGGGGGCGGCGCCGACGGCTGGAAGGTGGTCTACCAGCACTACAGCACGCTGGTCGTCAACGACGACTGGGATGTCGCGCTGCGCGAGGTGACTTCCGCGGGCGCGATCTCGGCCGCGATCGCAATCGACGACGGATCGCCGGACCACAAGATGGCGCCGCAGATCGACGGGCGTGCCAGCACCTACGCGGTCGCGTTCACTTCGTCGACGCTGGCCCAGCAACCGGGCAAGCCGAGCGGCGCCAACGGCCATCAGATCCGCACCGTGCGCCTGCATTGGGATGTGATCGCGAACACGGCGACGCAGCCCCACGGCACGGTCGTACTGCAGAACAACGCCGATCCCCGACTCGAACTCGGGGGCCTGGCGTTCGACACTTGGACATGGAGCCACTGGGGGCTGCTGTTCCGCAGCACCGCCACGGAGCTGCTCTACTTCCGCACGATCGGGATGAAGGCCCTGCAGTTGCAGGCCGAGACGGTCTTCAACCCTGCCGGGAGCGACACGTCGGTCAGCGGCGGCGTCGGCTTCAGCAGCAACTACCGCGAATTCACGATCGCCTACGCGAACAACGGCAGCACGGGCGGCAACTACGTCACCTTCGATCGCTTCGACTACCCCGCGGTGACGCCATGGGCCACGACGGGGCCTGGCTGCAGCCAGGCGACGATCTCGTGGGACGGAGAACAGCTCATCGGCAGCCAGTACAATCACCTGCGAGTCAACGGCGCGCCGCCGAACGCGATCCACGTGATGATCATTGCCCTGGCGCCGGCGTCGTCGGTGTTCTTCGGCAATCCGCTGTTCTTCGACGGCTGCTGGCTGCTGGTGCCGAACCTCGGGCCCGACCACATCACGATGCTGGTCGACGTCGGCTCCAGTGTGAGCTGGTACATCCCGCTGCCCGAGTTCCTGACCAACGACACCTTCTACTTCCAGGACTTCCACACCGACTCGAACCAGCTGCTCCAGTTCTGGAGCACCCCGCGGCTCGAGGTACCGATCGTGAAGTGACGCACGGATCCTGGCATCGCCCGCGGGCGCGCCCCTACCAACCCTGGATCTTCGTGCCGAGCTCGTCGAGCTTGCGCCCGAGGCACTCCTTGATCTTGTCGCGCGCCCGCATGTAGTGGCTGCGCAGCGTCGCCTCGTTGGCGCCGCCGAGCTTCTCCGCCATCTCGGCGAACGACAGGTCGTGCTGCCGCCGCAGCACGTACGCCTTCTGCAGGTGCTCGGGCAGCTTCGCCACGCAATCCGCCTCGATGCGCGCCAGCTCGCGGTAACGAACGATCGCCGTCGGCGACTCCCCCGTCGCCGGCGCCCCTTCGGCCAACGACGGCGGCCGGTCCTCGCCCGCATCCGCGTCACCACGCCCGAGCAGCCCGAGCTTCTTGTCGCGGTCGAAACGACGCCAGTAGTCGCGCCACAGGTTGCCCGCGAGAGTCTGCACCCACTTCCAGAACGAGTCGTGACCGCGGTACTCGAAGCCCTCGATCGACGTCAGGATCTTCACCATCGCGTCGCTGACGAAGTCCGAGAACTCGGTGCCCTGCGGGAACGACGCGTGGCCGAAGCGCGTGCGCAGGTAGTAGAGGATCTTCTCGGACAGCGCGTTCCAGGCCTTGGTCGCCTCGCCGTGCACGACCTCGCGCACCAGGAACTCGGTGCCGCCGACGGTCGCCGGGTCGACGGCCTTCGGCGGATCCTCGGGGGCGGGCGTGGAACTGCTCATCGCGGGGCAGAAGCCTACACCATCGCCACGGCCGCGACCGGGCCGGCAACCGCCGATGCCAGCGCGAACGTCATCCCGCGGCGCTGCGCGCGCGTTCGAGCAGTGCCTGCAGCGCCCGGTCGGCTTCGCCGCCGGCGGTGAGCTCGCCGAACGCGTGCTCGTAGAACTTCCACAGCGCCGACTTCGCGGCCTCGAGCACCTGCGGGCGCAGTCGTTCGTCGTGCGCGGCGAGCGCGAGCAGCCGCTGCGGGTCGAGCCGGTCGCGCACGGCGGCGCGAGCCCGCAGGTTGCCCTGCAGCAGCCCGACCAGGATCTGCGCCAGGTCGTCGAAGAACTTGGCGAGGTACCAGGCCGAGGCGTCGGCCGGCGGCGCTCCGTCGGACCACGCGAGTGCTACGGCGCGGACTTCGGCCGCGGTTCGCACCGGCGTGTTCGACGACGTCGTCGCCGCGAGATCGAGCTGAAGGTGCTTGCCGAGCGCACGCTTGAGCTCGAGCAGCCCTTCGATGCCGCGACTCGCCGCCTCGACGAAACGGCCGAGCCGGCCGGCAAACGCCTGCACCTGCTCAGCGGTCGCGGGCGGCTCGCCGCCGAGCAGCGAGCGCGCGAGCTGCTCGAACGCACGCGCCGCGGCCGTCGGCACGCCAGCAGGTTCGGCGGGCTCGCCGGCCAACTCCGCAAGACGCTCGGCGAACGCCGCGGGCGGCAGCACGCGAGCCGCCTGCTGCAGCACCGCGTCGAGTGCCTGCGTGCGATCCGCTGCCGACGCCGTGAGCTGCTCGGCGAACGCCGTGCAGAGCTGCTCGTGCAGATCGGGCACCAGCCCCCGGCTGGTCGCAACGCCGGAGCCGAGCCGGAACTCGAGGCGGAACGGCTTGATGACGATCACCGAACCGTCGCGCAGCGGCTGCTCGACCTCGACCGGCAGCCGGATGCCGTCGACTTCGGTGCCGTTCGTGCTGCCGCGATCGAGCACGACGAAGCCATCCGACGACCGCTCGATCACTGCGTGCGCCGACGACACCATCGGGTCGGCGAGCCGCAGCAGGTTCTCGCCGTCGCGCCGACCGATCGTGACGCGGTCGACCTCGTAGTTGAGTTCGTGCGGCGTCGTCTCGCCATCGCGCCGCAGCACGAGGCGGAAGCCACCCGCGGCTGGGGTCGCAGCGCGGCCGGGAACCGTCCCCGGTGCCGCCCGTGCCGTTCGACACGCCGTCGCGATCGCCGACCGGCATGCCTCGCCGAAGAACAACTCGACCTCGAGCCGCGCGCGCAGGGCCTGCACTTGCTCGGCAACTTCGGCCAGCGTCGGACCGGGGCGCAACAGGCGCGCGACCAGCGCGAGCGCACGGCGCCAGACCTCGCCCGGCAGTTGCGCGGCGACGGCCGGCAGCGCCCGGTCGGCGGCGCGGTGCAGCAGCTGGGTCGCGGCGAGCCGCGCGTTCGCCGGGTCGCCAGCACCATTGGCGAACGACGGCAGCACGGCGTCGAGCGGCTGGGCGCCGTGCACGAGCAGGGTGCGAGCCAGCAACCGGCCGAGGCCCTGCAGCTCGGCGTTCGGCTTCTGGCCGTGCCGAACGAGCCACGCCGCGAACTGCCGGCCGTCCCACGCGACGAAGGGCGAATCGACGGCGACCACGGCCGACGCCAGCAGCCGGTTTGGTTCGAGTCGTTCGACGACGGCCTCGAGCGCAGCGCCACCGGTCACCGGCGTCACGATCACGGGATCACCGACGCCAAGCCCCGGCAGCGGCGGGATCGCCGCCTCGACGACGAGCCGCCGGGCACCGTCGGGCTCACCCATCTGCCAGCACGCGACCACGGCCTCGACGGGTTCCTGGCTGACCGGCGCCGCAAGAGGCACGGCGGCATTCGCATGCACACCGGCCCGCAGCTGCCAGCGCGCCGGGCCACCGCCACCGCGGAACTGCACGACGAGCTCGTCGTCCGCGAACGACGGCAACGGCCGCCCCGCTGCCTGCAGGGCCACAGCCCCCTCGACGACGTCGAGGAACAAGCCGAGCCGCACGTGCAGGATCTCTGCCAACCAGCGCCCTTCCCCGGCGAACCACCACTGCCGCCCGCTGCCCAGCGCCCCCACCACGCGCGCTCCCGGCGCCTGGTCGCGACCGGCGCCTGCGCGTGCCGCCAGCACCTCGGCGAGGTCCGCGCCGCCGAGCAGCATGCACGCTTCACCGTAGTCGAAGTCGCCGACGGTCGGCGCAACCGTCGGCGCCAGCGGCTGGATCGAGGTGCGGGCCGCGTCGGCTTGGGTCATGCAGTCGAGGAGGGCGAGCGCAAAGGCCCGTTCAACGGGGAGCCTGCGCAGTTGTTGCTGCCGCGTACGCCTTCAGCCCGCCGACCACCGGCAGCAGCAGGGACGTGCCGGCGAGGTCGACGGTCAGTTCGGTGCCGGGCTTCGGGTGCAGCGTGAAGTCATGGTCGCTCGCGAACACCATCAAGCCCAGCCGTTCGCCAGCGGCGAGGATCTGGTCGTCGGGCTGCAGGTCGAACTCGAGGTCGACGAACTGGCCCGGCTCGAGCGGCTTGCTCTCGCGCAACGACTTCGCGTTCTGCGGGTCCGCCCAGCCGCGGGTGACCACGTCGTCGGTGATGCGCCGCGCGTCGGTCCACGGCAACGACACGAGCCACACCGAGAGGTTGGTCGCCGGTCGGTTCGCGGCGAGCCGGATGCGCAGTCGCGGCGTGCCCGACACGTGCAGCGGTGCCAGGAGTTCGGGGCTCGTCCACAGCAGGCGGTGCGGCGACGACGCGGCCTTCGCGAGTTCCGCACCCGGCACCGAGGCGTCGTCGGTCAAGGACTCCTTGCCCTTGCCGAAGCGCTCGACCGCCAAGGCGCCGACGGCGACGCCGCCGGGTTGCGGGCACAACGTCACCATCGTCGCGTCGGGATTGGGGTAGTCGGCGTACTTCGTCGGCGAACTGGCGCGATCGCCCTCGCGCACGACCCACGCCTTGGCTTCCTGCTCGACGCCGTTCTCGACGCCGTGCAGGAAGCGGGTGAACCAGCGGTTCATCAACGCGAACGGCACGTTGTCGACGTGGCCGGACTGGTGCAGGTAGACCATGCACGGCACGCCCTTCTGCTTGAGGTCGGCGTAGAAGGCGACGGTGTGGTCGGGCATCACGTTCCAGTCGTTGAAGCCGTGCGCCATCAACGCCGCCGCGCGCCACTTCCCGGTCTTCCCGCGATACTCGCGCCCGGCCCAGAAGTCGCTGTAGTCGCCCGAGGACCGATCCATGCCGGCGCGCAGTTCGCCGTCGCGCACGTGGGTGATGCACCAAGCGCGGCGCTTCGGATCGCCGCTCGCGACGAAGTCGAAGATCACGTCCATGTCCTCGCCCGGATAGCCACCCGGGCTGCGGACGAGGCCGTTGCTGCGGTAGTACGCGTACCACGAACTCGCCGGCGCGATCGGGATGATCGCCTCGAGGCCCGCGACGCCCGTCGTCGCCGCCGCGATCGGCAGCGTGCCGTTGTACGACGTGCCGATCATGCCGACCTTGCCCGTGCACCAGTCGGCCTTCACTTCCTCGTTGCCGTCCAGCGTCGTGAAGCCCTTGCGCCGCCCGCCGAGCCACTCGATCACCGCCATCGGCGCGAGCGCCTCGTTCTGGCCGCCGATCGTCGGGCAGCCCTGCGACCAGCCGGTGCCCGGTGAGCACGAGTGCACGACCGCGTAGCCACGCGCCAGCCAGCGGTTGGTCTCCGACGGCGAGATCATGCCGGGCTCCTTGCCGAACGGGATCGGCTTCATCGCCGGACGTTCGGCCGGCGGCGTGCCGAGTTCGTGCGCGATGCTCCAGTAGTAGTCGGTGCTCATCGGGCCGGTGCCCGAGAAGTAGGGGCTGGTCTCGTAGACCACCGGCACCTTCAGCCCTTCGGTCTTGGTCTGGCCCGGCCGCCAGACGTCGACGTGCATGCGGTCCTTCTTGCCGTCGCCGTCGCTGTCGAAGTCGGTCTCGACGAACAGCCACTCGCGGATCCAGGTCTTCTTGTCCTTGAACGCCTCGACGACCTGCGCCTGACCATCGGTGAACACCAGCTCGGCCTTGGCCGGCGGCGTCGTCGGGCCAGGATCCTGGGCGGCGATCGTGGCGGAGAACAGGACGACGAACGGAAGGACGTGGATGCGCATGCTCGCCATACGTGCGGAGAGACGGGCACGATAGATCGGCCGCGACGGCCGCGCCGCAGGAAAGCCGCGTCAGCGCGGCGACGGCAGATCCGCGCCCCACATGCGGGGCCACAGCCAGGCGAGACCTCGTCCGACGTCGGGGCGGGCGCCGCTGCGTTCGGGCTTCGCGACCGGACGCCAGGCCCCGGCGGTGGACGTCGCGAGCACGAACGAGAACACGTAGTGCGGCTCCTGCCCCATGCGCAGGTCGGTCGCGCGCAGTTCGTCGCCGCGGCGTTCGAGCTTGAGGCAGTCGCCGCTGAAGTCGACGAGCCGCCGCCACGCCGGGATGCCGTCGGCGACCGTGCGCAGCTCGCGCCCACGATCGATCGCCGGGAAGTCGATCGCCCGCCCGTCGAACGGCGACCAGAAGCCCTCGTGCGCGTGGTCTTCGCCGAGGCCGATCACGCGCCAGAGCAGGATCTGCAGCGGGGCTGGCGTCACGACGACCCGATCGACGACGAGGCCGCGCGCGGCGAGGTCGCGACGCGCCGCGGCGGTTGCGACCTGCTGCAGGACGAGGCTCGCGCCGGCGTAGGCGACCGCGAGAGTGATCCCGACCGTGTTCCACCGACGGCCACGATCGCGCGCGACGAGCAGTGCGGCGGTGCCGACGAGCAACGGCAGCGTGAACATCGGGTCGATCACGAACAGGCTGCCGACCGCGAACGGCTGGGCCTCGAACGGCAGCAAGAGGCGCGTGCCGTAGATCGTCATGGCGTCGAGCAGCGCGTGCGTGACGAGCGCCAGCCACGTCGCGAGCCACCACCGCCGGAAGACCGGGAGCTCGCGCAGCAACGCCGCGATCGCCCATGCGAGCAGCGGGGCGGCGAGCGTCATCCAGACCAGCGAGTGGGAGAACCCGCGGTGGCTCACCATGTTCGCGACGGCGTCGCCGTGGTCGATCAGCACGTCGAGGTCGGGCAGCGTGCCGACGAAGCCCCCGACGCACACGGCGCGCAGTGGCCGCGTGCGGGCGCCGAGTGCTGCGGCGGTGACGGCGGCGCCGAGCACGAACTGCGTGACCGAGTCCACGTCGAGCGTCGCGTCAGCGCAACGACGCCTGCACGCGCGCCGTGTCGACCATCTGCTGGAAGCGCACCACCAGGCCGTTCTCGAGCCACCAGGTGTGGGCGACCTGGACGTCGAGCGGCTTGCCGTTCTTGGCGCCCGTGCCGCGATACCGGCCGAACATCGTGACCACGGCACCGTCCCCCGCCAACTCGCCCACCTCGACACGGAAGTCGCGCCACAGGTCGCCGATGCGCGCGAACACGCCCTGCACGATCGCGTCCTTGCCGACGTACGGGTTCTTGTCGGCGAGCGGGAAGCTCTCCGCTTCGTTCCAGCGAATCTGCGGGTGCAGCGCCGCGAGGAACGCCGGGACATCGCCGGCGGCGAAGGCGGTGTAGAGGCCGCGCACGATTTCGCGAGAGTTCTTGGTCATCGGCGCTCGCGACGATCGCGCCCGGCGCCGGCACGGTCAAGGTGACTGCCCCATCGCGGCAAGCCGTCAGTCCACGATCGGCGCGTGGAGACGCAGCGCGGACAGCAGTTCGCTCCACCAGAGCCCCACGTCACGCTGCAGCGCGACGTCGTCCTGGCCGTGCCGGGCGGGATGGTCGGGCCGCAGCGATTCCCAGCCGCGGTGGCGCACCGTGACCAGCGTCGACGCACCCATCGCAGTGAACGCGACATCGACATCGGTGCTCTCGAACGGCGCGAACGTCGCGTTCCGCCACGTGAACGCCAACCGCAGCGGTGGCTCCCAGGCAGTGACGCGCCCGAGTTCGAACGACTTCGTCTCACCCGACGTCGTCCATGCCTCGGTGACGGCGCCGCCGAGCCGCGGCTCGATGCGCATCACGCCCGCGGCGCCACCGGCGTGTCGGAACTTCGGACCGCGACGCCACCAGCGGTCGATTTCGTCCACGAACAGGGCGAACGCGCGGGGCGGCGGCACGTCGACGCGCACCGACACGATGGCGGTCGGCGGTGTCACGGCTTGCCCCGAGTCCGCTTCCTCACGTGTGCCGCGAACGCTGCCAGTTGCTGCTGCCAGAGCGCCTGCACGTCGTCGACCCAGTGCTGCAGGCGCCCGAACGCTTCCTGCCGCAGGCTGTAGACACGCGCGCGGCCGTCGTCCGGATCCGGTTGCTCCTCGACGAGTTCACTGTCGCGCAAGATGCGGAGGTGCCGCGTCAACGCCGGAGCGCTGACGTCGAGGGCGGCCGCGAGCGCTCCAGCTCGGCACGGGCCGGCGCGCAGCCGTTCGACGACGCCGCGCCGCGTGCGGTCGGCCAGCGCGACGAACGCGCGGTCCAGTGCGTCCTCACCCATGGCTCTGGCCACGCGTGCTGACCCGTTGCATGAACCACCACAAGTGTCCTTCGGGATCGAAGCAGGCGTAGCTGCGGTCGCACCAGTAGTCGCCGCCGTAGTCGGTCGTCGTCGGCTCGTAGCAGATCCCGGCTCCGTTGGCCCGCGCCTGCGCGCAGTGGGCATCGGCGTCGTCGACGTGCAGGCACGCGTTGGCGGTGTAACGGCCGCCGAGTTGGCCCGGGCTGGCGACGCGCTGCCGCCAGATCTCGCCCGCCTTCGCCGTCGCGACATCGACGCCGGCGACCATCATCAAAGCCTCGCCGTACTCGAGTTCGCTGTGTTCGACGCGCCCGCCCGGGCCCTCGACGAGCAGCCGCACCCGGAATCCGAAGGCGCGGCACAGCCAGTCGATGGCGGCGCGCGGGTCGGCGTAGAAGAGGGCGATCGAAAGGCGTGGCCAGTCGCGCGGCGTGGGCTTGGTCGGGCTCATGCCGATAGTTTACGTTCCAGTTAACTATCTGTCAACCACCGCGCCCTTTGGGCTGCAGGTAGCGATTCGGCACGTTCGGCAACGGCGGCACGGTCCGCGCCCCGGCGGCGAGCAGCGCGCGCAGGTTGCGATAGACGTCAGCCTCGCGTCGGTGCCACTGCGGCAACAGGCCCGCCTGACACCAGGTGATCGGCGTGACGTCGAACAGGGTCGTCTCCCATTCGAAGCTGCGGCCCCAGCACAGGAACGGCAGCCGTACGTCGATGCGCGCGCCCGCCTCCAGCAGCACGTGCATCACCGCCGCGCCATGATCGAGCAGGCTGCTGACCGTGTGGAACAGCGGCGTGTGGCCGTCGGCGGCGCGCGCATCGACGTCGGCACCGGCCGCGAGCAGGGACCGCGCCGCGGCGGCGTTTCCGTACTCGGCGGCGACGTGCAGCATCGACGCGCCGGTGAGCGGTGTGAACGCCGACACCAGGTCGACCGGCCGTCGCAGTGCCGCCGGATCCGCGGCGAGTGCCGCGCGCACGGCGGCGGCATCGTCGAGCAGTACCGCGACGAGCACAGGATCGTCGAGCCGACCGGCGCGATCGAGCAGCAGGCGCAGGCACGCCGGGAATCGCGGGCTGCGGAAGTACATCTCGAGCAGCCAGACCACGAGCGCCTTGCCGCGCACCGCCAGCGCCGCGTCGCCGGGGCCGAGCAGTCGCTCGAGCGCGGCGACGTCGTGCGTCTCGATCGCCGCGAGCAGTTCGTCGTCCCGCGTCGGCGTGCTCATCGCGGCGGCTCGCTCGCCTTGCCGGCGCGGTGCTTGGCGAACCAACCCTCGGTGTAGAGCATCCGGCGAATGCGGTTGCTCGGGTGACGCTGCCCGGCCCCGTGGTACTCGTCCTGGATGCGCACCAGCACCGAGTCGACCTTGCGCAGCTTCAGCGCCTGGTAGTACTCCTCGGTCTGCGCCATCGGCGTGCGCAGGTCGAGTTCGCCGGTGATCAGCATCGTCGGCGTGGTGACGTTGCCGACCAGGCGCAACGGGGAGCGCTGCCAGTGCTCGGTGACGTCGTCCCACGGCAGCTTCGCGAAGTTGGTGTACCAGTACGCGCCGTCGGTGGTGCCGACGAAGCTGATCCAGTTGGTCACCGGGAACATCGACACCGCGGCCCGGAAGCGGTTCGTCGAGCCGACGATCCAGCAGGTCAGCACACCGCCGCCACTGCCGCCGTAGACGAACAGGTTCTCGGCATCGACGCCGCCGCGCGCGATCGCCGCGTCGACACCGGTCATCAGGTCGTCGTAGTCCTTGCCCGGATAGGCGTTCTGGATGCCGCACGCGAACGCCTTGCCGTAGCCGGTGCTGCCACGCGGGTTGGTGTAGAGCACCAGGTAGCCCTGCGCCGCCAACCACTGGCGCTCGAAGTCGAAGTTCACGCCGTACATCGCGTGCGGGCCGCCGTGGATCTGCAGCACCAGCGGGTGCCTCTTCTCCGGCTGGAAGCCGGGCGGATGCACGAGCCACCCCTGGACCTCGAGGCCGTCCCGCGACTTCCACTTCAGCTCGACCACGTCCCCGAGCGTCTTGCCGTGCAGGACGTCGGCATGCACGTCGGTGAGCTTCACGAAGGCGCCGCCGCGCCGGGTCGCGATCGCGCTCGGCTCGTGCACCGAGGTCAGCGTGCCGACGACGCCGCCGTCCGGCAGCTCGCCGGCCGGGCGGAACCAGGCGTCGAGGTCGCTGGTCACCACGAGCTGCCCCGCCAGCGACAGCCGCGCCGAACGCACGGCGCCCTGGTCTTCGAATGCCACCAGCACTGCGTCGTCGACGCCGCTGCGCACCGGAACGAGACCCTGGACCGAACGATCGAGGTCGGGCGTGAGGCAGCGCGGCGTGCCGCCGGCGAGCGGCATCGTCCACGCGCGCGTGATGTCGCTGGTCGCACCGACCTCGTCGTAGCCGAGCCACACCAGCTGGTCGCCGACGACCAGCGGCGAGTTGTCCGGGCCGCGTCGCTCCGTGAGTTGTCGCACGCTGCCGCTGTCCACGCTGATCGCGTAGATCTCCGACTCGCGTACCTGCCAGTCGGCGTCGGCGGCGCGCAGGCCATCGCACACCAGTTCGCGGTCGTCGGGCGTCCACTGCGGCGCGCCGTGGTCGAAGTCGCCCGTCGTCACCTGCCGCGGCGTGCCGCCGTTCGCCGGCAGCACGAACAGGTGCTTCCAACCCGCGGGGCGGTAGCCGCTCTGGTCGCGGCGGTACTGCAGGCGCGTGATCACCTTCGCGTCCTCGTGCCACTTCGCCCCCTTCGGCGCCTTCGGCATCTCGATCGGGAAGCTGTCCTTCTCCGCCACCTGCATCGTGCAGGCGATCCAGTTGCCATCGTGCGACCACTCCAGGTCGGCGATCGTCTCGGTGACGCGCGTGAGCTGCGTGACCTCGCGCGTGGCCACCCAGACCACGAACACCTGCGTGCCCTTCGGCGCGCCGTCGGCGAGGTACGCGAGACGCGTGCCGTCCGGCGACCACTGCGGGTCGCTGCCGATGGCGAGGTGACGCTGGCGGCTGCCGTCGCTTCCCATCAACCACAACTCGCTGCGCGGCCGGTCCTCGATCGGGTCGAACCACGTGCGCGTGTAGACGATCTGCGTGCCGTCGGGCGACAGGCGTGGGTTGGCGACGCTCTCCTGGTGCCAGTAGTCGCCGATCGTCACGACGGCGGGTGCCGGTGCTATGGCCGGGGCGGCGGTCAGTGCTTCGGCGGGCGTTGCGTCCGGCGCGGACGCCTGCTGGGCCGGGGACACGACGACCAGCAAGAGGATCGGAACGCAGCGGGCGAGGCGCAGCAGCATGGCCGCGTTCTACGCGCGGCGCCGGACGAGCGCGAGGCGCGACGCGCGGCGGCAGCTCAACTACCAGCGAACGCGAACGCGGCGGCCGCCGTGAGCGCGAGCACGCCGCAAAACCACGCGGGTCGGAAGCGCAGGCACGCGAAGTCGAGCGCGAGCAGCAGCCCGGGCACGAACGGCCACACCCTGCAAGGGTCGCCGCGCAGGATCGCGAGGGCCAGGGCCGCCACGGCGTGTGCCGCCAGCACGAGCCACGGCCGGCGGCCGAGGAACACGCTGACCGCCGCCAACAGGTCCGGTCGGTGCGCGCAGAACCACACGATCGGCGGTGCCGCGAGCAGCACCGGCGCCACGGGGCCGAACGGCAAGGCCGGCGAAGGCGAGCCCGGCAGCCAGACGCCGTTCGTCACGCGCTGCCAGACGAGGTAGGGCACGAACACGCACAGGAACGGCAACGCGTAGCTGGCGAGCAGGGCTGGCGCGCGACGGCGCGCGGCATCGTGCAGGACGACCACGGCAGCGACGGCGGCCGCGGCGATCCCGACGTCGCAGCGCGTCATCGCCGCGAGCACCGCGACGAAGCCGAGCCGCCACGCCTCGCGCGCACAGCGCAGCTGCCAACAGCCACGCAGCAGGACCGTCAGCAGCAGAGCACTCGCCGCGGCCGCACCGTTCGCCGCTGCCTGCGCCGCGGCCGCGGGCGATGCCGCGAAGGCCGCGGCCGCGATCGGCACGAACGCGCGGCCGCCGCTCGCGCGCCACGCGACGCCGACGAGCAGTGCCACGGTTGCGACGTGGCAGAGCAGGCCCGAAGTGCTGCTCCACCAGGCGAGACCGGCTTCGCCGACGCCGGCCATCGCCGGCACGGCGAGCCACATCGTCCAAGCGAAGCTCGGCGGTGACGACGACACGGGCAGACCGTGCTCCGAGGCGAACTGGAGCGCCGCGCCGATCGCGGCACGCGCCTCGGCATCGAGGGCGTGCGCACCCGACGCTTGCACGGCGGCGGCGACCATTGCCGCTGCGGCCAGCGTCCAGAACACCACGCGCCCCTTCATCGCCGAATGCGCGCGGTGCCGCCGATCACTTCAGTTCGCCGCAGTCGGCGATGACCACGTCCTTCGACGTCGAACCGCTGCGCGAACCAGCGGCCTCCATCGCGGTCACCACCTTCATGCCGTCGACGACCTTGCCGAACACGACGTGCTTGCCGTCGAGCCACGACGTCACCACCGTCGTGATGAAGAACTGCGAGCCGTTGGTGTTCGGGCCGGCGTTCGCCATCGACAGCAGCCCCGGCGTCGTGTGCTTGTGCTGGAAGTTCTCGTCCGCGAACTTCTCGCCGTAGATCGACTCGCCGCCGGTGCCGTTGCCGCGCGTGAAGTCCCCGCCCTGGCACATGAACTGCTGGATGATGCGGTGGAAGCGGCAGCCCTTGTAGTGCAGCGGCTTGCCCTGGCGACCCATGCCCTTCTCGCCGGTGCACAGCGCGCGGAAGTTCTCGGCGGTCTTGGGCACCGCGTCGGCGAACAGTTCGAAGGTGATGCGACCGGCCGGCTTGTCGCCGATGGTGATGTCGAAGTAGACGCGAGGATTGGGCATGGCGCGCGTGTTACCCGATCACGCGCGGCGAGGCCACGAACTGGTGCCAGGGCCGGGGGTCGGCCGCAGCAGTTCGCGCCGGGGGAACCCGAGGGTCGGCTACAGCGGCAGCGCCGCGAGCGCTTCCGCCGCGAACGTCGCCGGGTCGACCTGCGTCCACACGCGCGCCACCCTGCCTTCGGTGTCGATCAGCACGGCGATGCGCCGCGCGAAACGTGCGCTCGCGTCGTCGGCGGCGCCGCACGCGATCGAGAGCTTGCGGTCGACGTCGCAGAGCAGCGGGAACGGGAAGCGGTGCTGCTGCTGGAACGCCGCGTTGGCGGCCTGGTCGTCGACGGACACGCCGAGCACGATCGTGCCGCGATCCATGAAGTCGGCGAAGCGATCGCGCAGACCGCAGCCCTGCGCCGTGCATCCGGGCGTGCTCGCCCGCGGGTAGAACCACAGCAGCACGTGCTTGCCGCGGTAGTCGCGCAGTTCGCGCACGGTGCCGGTCTCGTCGGCGATCGCGAAGTCGGGAGCCGCGTCGCCGCGCTGCAGTTTGGCGGCCGGGGCGGTCGCGTTCGCCGGCGTGCGGGTCCGCACCGGCGCACGCGCCGCGCTGCCGTTCTCGGCCTTCGCGGCGTCACTGCCGTTCGCCGCCGGCTCCGCGGCCGGTGCTTCGGGGGCCGGTGCTGGAGCTGGGGCCGGCGCCGGTGGTGGCGGCTTCACGTGCGCGTCGATGTAGCTCGGGGCGAACGGCAGCTTCTCGGCGTCGCGTTCGTGGAACGGCACGCCTTCGGTCATCCACGCCGGCGCGGGCTCCTTCTTCAGGTGGTGCGCGAAGTACTCCGCCATGCGCCGCGTCCAGTCCTTCATGTTGGCGCGGTTGCGCAGCCCGTGGCCCTCGCCGTTGTAGTTGAACAGGTAGCTCTCCTTGCCGAGCCGCCGCAGCGCCGTGAAGTACTCGATGCCCTGCGTCCACGGCACGGCGCCGTCCTGGTCGTTGTGCAGGATCAGCACCGGCGTCTTCACCTTGTCCGCGAAGTGGATCGGCGAGTTCTCCTGGTAGCGCAGCGGGTACTGCCACGGCGTGCCGCCGATGCGCGACTGCGTCATCTCGTACTGGAACTGCCGCGACATCCCCGACTCGTAGCGGATGCCGCCGTA
>DDSQ01000014.1:16294-22082 GCA_002343845.1 Planctomycetes bacterium UBA2386
GTCTGGTAGCCGCCCCAGCTGTGGCCGGCAGCGCCGATCGCCTTCTCGTCGACGAAGCCCTGCGCGATCAGGTGCTGCACGCCCGACACGACGCACTTCACGCACGAGGCGCCCGGGTAGCCGATCTCGTAGACGACGTCGGGCATGAACCACAGGTAGCCGTTGCTCACGTAGTACGCAGCGTTCGGCGAGGTGCCCGGGGCCGGGGCCACGTAGTTGTGCAGCCCCTGCGTCATGCGCTCGTAGAAGTACACCATCATCGGGTACTTCTTCGTGGGGTCGAAGTCGTCGGGCTTGACGAGCACGCCCTTCCGGTTCGCCCCGTCACCGTCGATCCAGCGCACCAGTTCGGCCTTGCCCCAGCGGTAGTTCGACTGCTGCGGATTGCAGTCGCTGAGCCGGCGCTGGTCGGTGAAGTCGGCCGCCGACGTCCACAAGTCCCCGAACTCGGCGAACGTGCTCTGCGTGAAGAACAGCCGCGAGCTCTTCCGCGGTCGCGTGACGCCGGCCAGGTTCTTGTCGGCGACGAACAGTCGCTGGGGCCGTTGCTGCCGTGTCAGCGAATCGGCGAAGAACCCCTCGGCCATGGTGTCGACGTTCGTCGACGCCAGCAGCAGTTCGTCCTCGAGCCACAGCCGATCCTCGTCGCGCGGCAGCGGTTGCAGCCGCAGGCGCAGCCGGTTCTGCCGCCCGAAGCCGTCGGTGACGCAGACGGCGCGGCCCGTCGCCGGCGCGATGCGCCAGACGTCGAACTCGTCGTAGACGAGGATCTCCTCGTCGTTCTCGGTCCACCCGGCGATGCCGTACGCCGCGTCCGGCTCGGGATGGTCGTCCTCGTGGTTGTGGAACGGCACGCCGAGCGCCCCGGTGAGATCGCGCTGCTTGCCCGTCGCGACTTCCTGGCTCTGCCAGCGGTAGTCGCGGTCGAACCAGACGAGCCAGCGGCCGCCCGGCGAGTTGCTGACGCTGCCGCGATGCCTGGTCAGGAGCTTCGTGCGCTGGCCGGTGGCGCTGTCGACGAGCCAGTGGTCGGCATACCGGCCGTCCCACGTCGTCTCCTGTTCGTAGTCGCGGCCATCGCTGCCGATCAGGATCTTGCCCTCGGGGCCGAGCGGGCGCAGGGAACGCAGGCGATCGTCGCCGAGTACGACGAGGCGCTGCTGGGCGCGATGCCACGCCGCCGCCCACCGCGGGTTGCGTTCGTCGTTGCCGCGCTTCTGCTGCACGGTCTGCAGGAACCCGTCCCGCCAGTTCCAGAGGTCGAGCGTGACCTTGTCCTCGGGCAGGATCGGCAGCGGATCGGCCGGCGGCGCGTCCTGCACGTCGAACGTCAGCGTCCAGCCATCGCGCGTGAACGACGCGCCGCCGGCGACGCGCTTGCCGGCCGGCATGCCCGGACCGCCGGCCCAGGCGATGCGCCGGGCCGCGCCACTGCCCTCCCACAGCCAGAGGTCGTTGACCGGCTTGTCGTCGGCGAACGTCTCCTTGTCGCTGGTGAACGTCAGGCACTGCTCGGCGCGATCGAACTGCACGTTGCCGAAGCGCGCGACGCCTTCGAGCACACACACGGCCTCGCCGCCAGCCAGCGGCTGCACGAACAGGCCGTACTTGCCGTCCTTTGCCGGCTTCTTCGCCGACGTGTGGTACCAGAGCAGCTTGCCGTTGCGCGAGAGCCCGTAGGCGGCGACGTCGGCGATCGAACGGCGGTCGTCGGTCGCCAGATTGCGAATCAGCAGCTCGGTCCCCTCGGCGCGCTTGGCTTCGAGCGGATCGGTCGGAGCACCGCGGCGCGAGTTCGCGCCCGCGCGGCGACCTGACGCCGCACCGCCCTCGGCGGCGGCAGTCTCAGCCTTCGGCTCCTCAGCCTTCGGCTCCTCGGCCTTCGGCTCCTCGGGCTTTGGCGTCTCGGCCTTCGGTTCTTCGGCCTTCGGCTCCTCGGCAGGCTTCGCCGCCGCAGCCTCGCCCTCCTTCTCGCCCGCCTTCGCCTCCGCGGGCTTGGCCTCGGGCTTCTCCTTGTGGATGAGCAGGAACGGCACGTCGTCGCTGACGGTCGACCCCTTCACCTTGCCGATCGTCTCGACCTTGCCCGTCGCGAGTTCGAGCAGCATCAGTTCGCCGCGATCGGCCCTGGCGCCTTCGTCGCCACCTTCACCGCCGGGGCCACCACCGGCGCCGCCGCCGGGACCGCCGCCGCGCCGACCCGCACCCGCACCACCTCGCCCGCCGAAGCCAGCCGGCGGACCACCACCACCGGGACGACGCGTCGCGGGCGACTCTTCCCCCTCGCGTTCTTCGCGCGTGGTCTCCTCGCCAGCAGGCTTGTTGCCCGCCTTCGCCTTCTTGCGCAGCTCCTCGATCTTCTTGTCGCGTTCCTCGACCTTCGACTTGCCCTGGGTGAACAGCACGAAGCGGCCGTCGGCGGTGAAGCGCGGGCCGCTCGCGTTCGGATGGCGATACACGACCGAGCCGGTCGTCTGCTTGATCTCGAGCACACCATCGCCCCACTGCGGTTCGATCTGGAACGCGACCCAGCTCCCGTCCTGCGTGTAGGTCGGATTGCGCAGCGACTTCCACTGGTCGTAGTCGTCGTGCGTGAGCGGGCGGCGTTCCTGGGCGGCGAGCGGTGCTGCGGCAATCAGGAGCGCGAGCAGGCCGCGCCTCGCAGTGCTGGCGAACGGGGAGCGGGGCTGGACGCGGACGTAGATGTTCACTTGGCGTGGACTCCGTGCGGAGATGGGCCGCGGATCGTAGGCAGCCGCCGGCGGTCGGCAGGACCCCGGCTGTCGCGTCCTTGTCACGTCCGTGACCGCCAGCGGCTACAAACGCCCGACCGCGCCGACCCCGGGCGCCTGCGCGCGCGACGCAACAGCCGCCGGCGCAAGGCTCCACGCCGATGCCAAGGCGTGGACGACCGCGGCATCGGGCCACCACTTGATGTCGTCGTCGGAACGATCGCGCGGATCGTCGACGAAGCACCCGAGGTCGCGTTCCGCCTCGGTCAGTTCGCCGATCCACAGCACGTGGCCATGCTCGCCCGAGTAGGCGTAGGCGCGCACGACCTCGCCGCCCCGCGCCAGCGCCCAACCGAACACGTCGGCGTCGGGCGCGCTGCAGAACCACGCTGCCGTGCCGCCGCGACTCGCCGCGGCGAGCATCGGCACGACGTCACCCTCAGGATCGGCCGCCGCGAGGTCGGCGCCCGTGGCGAAGATCCAGCCATCGACCGCTGGCGACACGAACACGCCCGCCTCTGCCGCCGCCGTCGGCCCGGCATTCCAGTTCGCTGGCAGCACGGTGCGCAGCCGCAGCCGCGCGACGACATCGGGAACGGAGTTGCCGCGGATCGCCAGCCACGCGCGCCCCGGCCGAAAGCTCTCCGGCACGTCGGGCCCGGCGGCCGGGCGGGCGGCACGCGCCCGCGCGGAAGTGCCTCAGGACGTTCCCGGATCGGCCTCGCGCCGCCGCGTGATGATGCGCTGCCACGACCACAGCCCGTAGCCGACAAGGGCCGCGGTCGCGGCGAAGGTGAGTACGAGCGCGGCGTTCATGCGATCAGCGTCGAGCTGACACTACATCGAAGCACGTTCGCGGCGACGACGGAAGGCGCGTCAGATCTCGTCGCCGAAACCCCGCGCTGCCAGTTCGGCGAGCGACGGCAGCCCCCACTTGGCGCGCTCGCTGTCGGTGGTCGCCGGGTCGACGGCGAGCAGTTCGCGACGGCCGTCGCGCACGATCGCCTGGGTGCCGAACTTCTGCGGCCGGCCGGCCAGCACGCGACGCCGATCGAACGCCGCCGCCGCGATCGGCCGCGCTGCCGCTTCGCGCGCCATCGCTCGCAGCGCCAGGGTCTCGGCGAGAGCCACGTCCGCCGCGTCGTCGCTGGCCAGCAGGATGCGCGCAGCGAGCAGTTCGTCGCGCGGCGTGCGCAACGCACCACGGGCGTGGGCCGCCACCACGGCGGCCCGACGCGCCGCCGCGGCCCCGTCGCCGCCGATCCCCGCGCGAGCGGCCGCGAGCAGCGCCGGCAGGTCGAGAGGTGCGTTCACTTCGCCAGGGGAACGAGCGCGTTGCCGAGTTGCTTGCCAATGTCGATCGGACCGCGGCCATCGACGGCCTCGAAAACGGGGACGCCTTCGGCAGCGGCGGCGCGCACCACGGCGACGAGGTCGGCCGGCAGGCCGCCGTCGGCGAACACCAGCAGCTTGCAGTCGTTGCTGGCGCAGAACGCGCGTGCCGCGGCAATGGTCTCGCGCACCTGCGCCGGCGACGACCGGCGCAGGCCGGCTCGATCGAGCGCCATCTCGTCGCGCGGGATGCCGAGCACGATCACCCGCGGCCGGAACCCGGTGTAGCACGCCGTGAACAGCCGCCACTGCTGCGCGCAGTGCCCATCGACGGTCGGCAGGCTCGGCACGATGAAATCCGTGTCCAACGTGCCACGCAGCCAACGATGGACGGACATCGCGAGGTGCTCTTCGGGCATTCCGCGGTCGTAGAGGAGTTGCCCGCCGAGCAGGAACACGCAGACGCTGTCGGGCGCCGGCGCCGTGAGACCGTTCGGCCCGCGCACGAGCTGCGCGTGCGCTTCGCTCATCTGCGAACCGGCGTCGGGGCCGAACACGGCTTCGATCGCCGCGTCGTCGTGGCGCAGGCGGCGGTCGCCGGCGACGAGCCCGATGGCGGCGAGCACGGCGAGCAGCAGGCGCGGCACGGTGGCGAACACCTGGGCCATGGCGACCAGCAAGCAGCCGGCGAGCACCGCCGCCAGTGTCGTTGGTGCCGGGAACGCGAGGTCGAGGTCGGCACGCGAACTCACCAGCCACGCCAGCGCAGGCATCGGCAGCCCCGCGAGCACGAACCACCGCAGCGACGCGTTCCGCCGCCACGCCAGCAGCGCGATCAAGGCACCACCCAACGCGCCGGCTCCGATCCACGTCCACGCCGCGAAACGCCAGGCGCCGGGCCGGCCGCGGTTGCCGATCGAGAGGCCGTGCACGACCGCTTTGCCGCCGCGCGCCACGAGGGCGAACATGCCGTACTCGTCGTCGGCGAAGAACGGCGCCTGCTTCTTCCCGGCGACGTTCGCGGTCAGTTCGCGGCCGCGACCCTCGATCCACACGCTCGACGTGACGCCCGGCGCAACGCCGACGCCACCGCCGCGCGGCCCGAGCACCGCTTCGTCGCGCGTGCGCCAGCCCGGGCCGTCGCCGACCGTCGAGACGCGCAGCACGCTGAAGCGGCCCGCGAACGGCAGCATCTCCTCCCCTTCCATGCGCGGTTCGACCTGGCGCACCAGCAGATCGAGGTCGACACCTTCGCCGAGTTCGACCTGCATGCTCAGGTCGAAGTCGGGGAAGCGCAGCGGCACCAGCGTCCACTTGCCGTCGGTCAGTTCGAGCGGCTGGTTGGCCGTGCGCGTGACCTGGAAGTCCGCGTCGTGCAGAGCCGGCGCGCGCAGCGGACCCGGCACGATCGCGTGCACGACGCCGCCGGTGACCGCAGCGACGACAACGAAGAACGCGGCAGCCGCAGAACGAGGACCCATGTGCCGCGCGATCCTACGGACCCGCAGCGACCGCCGCACTGGCGGCTGCAGGCGCAGCGCCATACCGTGCGGCGGTGCAAGCCTCCGAGTGGCTCGTCGACCGCGCCGTGCTGCCGCACGCGATCCTCGCCGGCGCGCGCGTCGCTGCCGTCGACGGCCGTATCGTCGCGATCGACCAGCTGGCGGGCGCGCCAACGGCGATACGTCTGCGCGGCACGTTGCTGCCGGGCTTCGTCGACCTGC
>DDSQ01000176.1:0-174 GCA_002343845.1 Planctomycetes bacterium UBA2386
CTGACCGAGCCGAAGAACGCGCTGTGCCGGCAGTACGTCGCGCTGTTCAAGACCGAGAGCGTGACGCTGCGCTTCACCCCGGACGGCGTGCAGAAACTGGCGGCGATCGCCTTCCGCGCCAACAAGACCACCCAGGACATCGGTGCGAGACGCCTGATGACGATCCTCGAGAAG
>DDSQ01000176.1:180-713 GCA_002343845.1 Planctomycetes bacterium UBA2386
CGTCGACGGCAAGCTCGTCGACGAGCGGCTCGGCGACGCCGGTGACGACGCCGACCTGATCCCCTACCGCATGTGACGCTGGCCCGGCCCGGCGTCCGCGGCGAGGATTTCGTGGAACCAGGGGCGCCCGACGGCCTATCAGGGCCGCCTCCCTCCGCCGCCACGTGACCGAGATCACCGAGACCATGGTGCGAGCCGCCCAGCGGGGCGACGACGGCGCCAGCCGCGCCATCGTCGAAGCACTGCACCGGCCGGTGCTGGCGACGATCTTCCGGTTCCTCGGCGCCGGCTGGCGACGCGAGGTCGAGGACATCGCGCAGGACGTGTTCCTGAAGGTGTTCCGGGCGCTGGGCAGCTTCGACCCCACGCGCGCGAAGTTCACGACCTGGGTCTACACGTTCGTCCGCAACCACTGCTACGACGTGCTCAAGCGCCGCCGGCTGCCGACGTCGAGCCTGCAGGCGGTGCCCGACGGCGAAGCATCGCGCGACGTCGTCGACCGCCGCGAACTGCTGCCGGCCGCCGACCTCGAG